>CALMRA010000239.1 GCA_937872065.1 uncultured Eubacteriaceae bacterium
TGTACTGAGTATTAGTGCGTTTTGAATCGGAATGGACCCTGGATCAAATAGTTAATAAAAGATAATTTTGAATAGAATTGCTGTCGTGCCTGACGTTTAACTTGTTCGAACATGTTCTACATATGTTATACACCGCTTGTTTAAACAAGTCAAGAAATATGCGTGTTTTTATTAAATATTTGTTTTTAACATTCCTTTTACGGTAATCAATGCTATGATTATATTGTTCATACAAGTTTGTTTAAACAAGTTACCTGAACATACCATTCTAATTTATATGGGAACCGAGACCAATAAAATGCCTAAAGCAAAATATGAATCGATCTACCGGGATTTAAAGGATCAGATCGAAGCCGGAGAGTATCCGAGCGGAAAACTGCTGCCATCTGAAAATGTATTATGTGAAACCTTCGGATGTTCACGGAATACGATCCGACGTGCTGTCGGAATGCTGGCTTCAGACGGTTACGTGCAGTCCCAGCACGGAAAAGGAATCTGGAGCATCTACGAGCCCTCGGATCAGACCACCTTCGTCGTAGGCGGAATTGAACCGTTTGCAGAAGCCGCAAGAAGAAACGGAAGAGAGCCGGGAACCAGGCTTATCGATTTTAAAGAAATAACAGTCGATAAGGAGATGAGTAAACGAAGTGGTTTCCCTGAAGGAAGCGAAGTCTACTACATAGAACGTGTTCGTCTCCTCGACGGAAAACCTCTCATCTTCGATATCAACCTGTTTCTGAAAAGTGCGATCCCGGGACTGACGCCGGAGCTTGCCGCCGGTTCCGTTTATGCCTACGCAGAAAACGAAAAGGGTCTCAAGGTCACGACGAGCCGCAGAAAAATTACCGCGGAGCGCGCCAGCTCGAAAGACAAACACAATCTTGATCTCAAAGATTATGATTTTGTCTGCGTAATCTCAAGTCAGACCTACAGCGCGGACGGAACGATGTTCGAATATACCAGATCGCGGCACCGGCCGGACTGCTTCTGCTTCATCGATACGGCATTCAGGCCGGATAGCGGCAACAGGAATACTGCGCTGGTCAAACAGGCCTGATTTTGTGACAGTTATGAGTGTACTGCGGGGTTTTTATTAGAATTTACATCGAGAAACGAAAACATCATGAAATCGCACAAATTAAAAACGGTTCCGAACTCGTCTGTCAATACAGATTCATTCGGAACCGTTTTTTTCTTCTTTTTCAGTTTTACAGAATCATCGAGAGGCCGATCCGGCCGCGGTCGGTATCGGTTTCGATAACCTTGACGCGTACGACATCCCCCACCGACAGGACATCGGACGGATGCGCGATATAGTGATCCGCGATCTGTGAGATATGAACGAGACCATCCTGATGAACACCGATGTCGACAAACGCGCCGAAATCGATGACGTTCCTCACCGTTCCGGTAAGCTCCATCCCGGGCTTAAGATCTTCGATGCTCAGAACATCGGATTTCAGGAAGGGCTTCGGCGCGGAGTCCCGTGGATCGCGTCCCGGCTTTTTCAGCTCGTTCAGAATGTCGATGACGGTAAGCTTCCCGCTTCCGAGTCGTTCCGCCGTTCTGGCAATATTGACGGCAGACAGCCGTTCGGAAGCCTTCGGGTCCTGCAGGATCAGATCCTGGCTTGTGAGCCCCGTAAGCTGGAGCAGATGGCGGGCCGCGTCATAGGATTCCGGATGAATGCCGGTCCGGTCAAGAACATCCGATGCGTCGGGAACGCGCAGAAATCCCGCGCACTGTTCGTAAGCCTTCGCTCCGATCCCCTTGACCTTCTTGAGTTCCTCTTTCTTCGTGAAGCCGTCGTGTTCCTGACGGTACGAGACGATATTCTTAGCCGTCGCACCGGTAATTCCCGCAATATGGGACAGAAGGACAGCAGAAGCTCTGTTCAGATCCGCTCCGACATTCCCTACCGCATCTTCCACGGCATTGTCGAGGACGTTCGACAGCTCTTTCTGATTGACGTCATGCTGATACTGTCCGACTCCGATATGTTCAGGTTCGATCTTGATCAGCTCGGACAGCGGATCCTGAAGTCTTCCGGCAATGGAGATCGCGCCGCGGATCGAAACGTCGAGCTCCGGATATTCGGCGGCTCCGAGCTCGGAGGCCGAATAAATCGAAGCGCCCGCTTCGTTGACGATCATATACTGGACACGGCGGTCCGCCTTGCCGATCAGTCCTGCAATAAACTGCTCGGATTCCCGTGAAGCCGTGCCGTTGCCGATCGCGATCAGATCCACCTGATCTCTGTCGATCATATCGAGAACCGTGCGTTCCGCCTCTTCCCGCTTCGACTTTGACAATGTCGGATAGACAATCGCAGAATCGATATAGGTTCCGTAGGGGTCCAGAACGGCGATCTTGCAGCCGTTTCTGAAGCCCGGGTCGAAGCCCATTGTCGTCATATGTTTGAACGGACGCTGCAGCAGCAGCTTCTTCAGATTGACACCGAACATTTTTATCGCGGACTGTTCCGCGCGTTCCTTCAGATCCGAACGGATTTCTCGTTCCAGCGCGGGAAAAATCAGACGTTTATACGCGTCGACAGCCGCATCCCGGTAGATATCCCCTGCGCCGCGAAGCTTTGACTTTGTGATAATGTACATCGCGTCATCTTCTTCAGAGGTCAGTCCGACCGACAGGACTCCGCGTTTTTCGCCGCGGTTCACCGCGAGAACACGATGATCCGGAATCTTGCCTGCCGGTTCGTGGGCATCGTAATAATTCATGAATTCCGTCTTTTCGTCCGCAAATTTCTTTGTGACAGACGTTTTGATCTGGGATTTCTTAAGCAGCATGGCCTTCAGACGTTTTCTAAGTTCAACATCCTCAGACAGCTCTTCGGCAGCGATATCCTTCGCTCCTGCGAGCGCTTCCTCAGCTGTCAGAACTTTCTTTTCTTCGCTGATAAAAGATGGAGCGGCGTCGAGGATCTTCTGATCCTTCTGCTTTTTCATGATCATCGCTGCAAGCGGTTCAAGTCCCTTTTCACGGGCCGCCATGGCGCGGGTATGTTTCTTGCGTTTATATGGCAGGTACAGCGTTTCCGCTTCCTGCAGCGTCGTACAGGCACAGAGCGCTTTCTCGAGTTCGGGAGTCATCTTTCCCTGTTCGGTCACAGAAGATGCGATTTCATCGGTACGTTTATCCAGCCTGCGAATATAGTCGAGTCTGGCGTTCAGATCTCTGAGAACCGTATCGCTGAGTCCGCCGGTTTCGTCCTTTCGATATCTCGCGATAAAAGGTACCGTACTGCCCTCATCGAGCATCGCCAGAGTCTTTTCGACCTGCGGTACCGAAATTCCGAATTCTTCTGCAATTGTCTCTGTTTCTGGTTTCAGTTTCATTCGTGTTCCTGTAATTCAAAAAGTATTTTCATTTAGCGGTATAAAGCTTTTCAAGCTCGAGAAGATGGTGCTTGATTTCAGCCCCCCATGCGTAGCCCCCGGGAGAACCGTCACTGCGCACGACCCTGTGACAGGGGATAAGAATGGCAATACGATTGCGCCCGCAGGCGTTTCCGACGGCTCTCGCCGCTTTCGGTCTGGACAGAGTTTCCGCCAGCTCCGAATAAGTCCTGCGCTGACCGGCCGGTATTGTTCTGAGCAGCTGCCATACCAGCTGATCGAAATCGGATCCGTCCTGGCGAAAAGGAACTGTAAAAGCTGTTCTTGAGCCGCTTAGATATTCACGGATCTGATCCGCCGTAAGATCTGTCAGAGGCGTATTCGCATTGTTATATCCGAAATCACCGAATAATACTTCGGTAATAAAACCGTCTTCTTCTGTGATCGTAATCGATCCGAGTTCCGTTGTGTAGGTAAAAGAATTTCTTGGTGTCATGATCCTCACGTGATGTCGTCGTCCATACTGCTGGTGTTGTCAGTAACTCTAATAAAACAGTATTCGTCATTTATAATTCATACTGCATGTAGTTATTAATCTTACCATAAAAACCGCTTCCAGACTAAACCCGCCTGTGTATGAACGATAAAGGAAATATTTCACTGCTTTTCTACCCTGCTGCGTTATTCTTTATTGAAACCGGATAAATAGTGATCAACATAAATCATTAAATCCGTTAAGCGTTTTAATGATTTAATTAGTCTATTGAAGGGTATTTATAGAAAAGGTATTAAAAAGAAGAGAAAAAGACATGAAAAAAACGCCATGAATGGCTTACTAAACATGACGTTTTTTACTGAAAAGATTATATTGGTTACCTTGCCGCAGTAAACTGCGTCGAATCCCGTTGAATTGGGTGGCTGCTTACAGTATAACAATAATTACCCTAATTTTGTTAGAAATACCTCTTTTATTTTTATTTTTTGATTTTTATTTTACAGCTCTTTTCCGGTTTTATTTCGGCAGATATATTTCATACTCTTTATGGAAAACTTCGCCCGGTTTAACTGAATTGATGCCTTTTTTATCCTTTAGCTCGCCGTTAAAGCTATAGTCGTCACATCTGCCGCACCAGGGCTCCAGACAGACAAACGGCGCATCCTTCACCGACCAGATTCCGTAATTCGGAAAATTTTCAGTTACGATTTTTATGATATCCTGACCGTCGGCTGTCTGAAGAACCGCTTCCGTAACCTGACCGTCATCCAGAACGAGCGCATCTTCAGCGAAGAGATCGTCCGACAGCGGAAGGATATGATCCTTTAACGGAATTTCTGTTATGTCCGCAAGCGCGGTTCCGGTTTCCAGATTCAGTTTCTTGCATTCCAGAACAGCCCTATCCGGTATGCAGACCTGAAAATCTTCTTTTTGCTTATAATCCGGCAGATTAAACGCCGGATGACCGCCGATGGTAAAATACATCGTTTCGTCTCCGGTGTTTTTTACATCCCAGATTACTTTAATCCCGCTGTCGAGCATTTCGTGAGTCACATCAAGCGCGAAATCATAGGGATAAGATTCGTGAGTCTGACTGTCAGAGACGAGGCGGTGACGGATTCTTGACGGATCTTCCGAAATAAGCTGGAAATCGCGGTCGCGGGCAAATCCATGCTGTCCGATATGATACGCTTTCCCGTCCGTCCTGTATTCAAGCCCGTTATGCTTTCCGACGTTCGGAAACAGAATCGGAGCGTGACGCTTCCAGAATTTCGGATCCGCTCCCCACACCAGTTCACGGGAATTATTTTTATCGTACAGTCCCGTAAGCTCCGCTCCGTGATCGTCAATCGTCAGTATGATTCGTTCGTTTTCGATCGTATGCTTCATTTGTCCCTCTGTCTCCGTTCACGCATTTTGCGCTTTTCCAGCGGCTGAGCCGCTCTGCCGGTAAATTCTGATAATTGATCTTATTTCCGGATTTATCCGTACCAAATAAAAACCATCTCGTAAACACATCCCTTTACTAATTGAGCGGATGCTGATAACCCGGAGGAAGCTCCGGTTTATGTGCGCGTGTCGGAACAAGCTTTTTAACGAGCTCTCCCTTTCCCTTCGATTTCGCGTAAAAATACCCGATGACCGAAAAAACAATCGCTCCGATAAAGTTAACGAACAGATCCTTCATCGTGTCGTACAGTCCGATATCAAGATATCCTCCGAGATTCAGGTCCTTCCCGTTAACGACTACGTCCGTAATTCCGGAAATCGCTACCGCCTGATTGGTGCCGTTCGGATTGAGCATAACGCTCGAAATCACGTGAACGACAGTATCCTTCTGCATATCTGTCTGAAAGACGAGGTCCATAAAAAACTCGAAGAATTCCCACAGCACGCCTATGGTCATTGAAAAACAGAATGCGACGAGCGCCAGATACAGCGGCGAGAGCTCGAAGGTCAGATTCTCATCATCATTGAGCAGCATCGCCATTGAAAAGCCGATCGCCGCACATAAAAAGCCGTTTATCGTATGTAGAATCGTATCCCACATCGGAATAATCAGGTAAAACTCGTTTATTTCTCCGAGAATTTCTGCGGAATAGATAAAAATCAGGATAATGTTCTGCAGAGCTGCCGGCAGCGAAATATGGAAGCTGACGCTCATAATGCTTGGCACCAGGAACAGAAGCAGCGTAAGCACGCACATAAAAACCGATTCGTAATTGCCCAGATAGGCCTGTCTGATCAGAGTCAGGAAGACGAAAAATCTCAGGACTCCATAGAGAATAAACGAGCTGCGATGCTCTCTCATTTCATTCTCAACAGCTTCTTTATACGCCTTCCAGCTGAATTTTGTTTTCATAGGCACCGTCTTTGTTTATGACTCTTCTCAGCCATGATCACCTTCTTATTCTGTTTCCGCTGCAGAGGATTCCCCGGACGGTTCGAAATCCGAACCTAACAGGCCGTCCTGCTTAAGCATCATATTCATCGCGGTAATTTCCGCTGACAGGTCGATGTTTTCGCTGCTGTAGGTCTTGTCATACAGACTTGCAAGCGCCTTTCTGACTTCAACGAAAGCATTTTCGATCTGCAGCAGGTTTTTCTGTGTCTGATCAGTCTGGATCGCATTGTCCGCCGTATCCAGATAGATACTCAGCAGATTGCTGATGGTCGTCATCAGCTGCTTTCCGACAGCCGTTACCCCGCTCTTCTTGACAGTTTCAATAATAAAATCACGTGAATCACGTAGATTAGAGGAAAATTCCGGATTTTCCTTGACCCGCGGCAGACTGAGTGTCTGATCGATAAGCGCGATCACCTGTTCGCTCAGTGAAAGCTTTACGGGCTGCGGCTGCGGTACAGGTCTGGCAGGCTGCGCCGGTTTCGGCGCCGTCTTTTTTACTTTCTTTGAAAAGCCTTCCAGCAGCATGACGCCGGAAAAAACAAAGCCGCATGCCACACAGAAGCTGTCGATTGACGAACCGGTATCGAAGCTTCCCAGATAGCCGATCACGCCGATAGCGATCAGGATCCATCCCCAGACCCTGCTGCCTTTTTTACCGCGCTGTGCCGCTTTCTTATAGGTCCGGAAAGTCCACCAGCCCATCAGGCCGATCAGAACGATCATGACAGCCGCGCTCCCAAAGCTTTCTGTACCAGAGATAATATCTTTAATTTCACTCCCGACCATTGCGGAAGTGATTATTGCCAGGATTGTTGCCCAGAACATTATTCACCTTCAGGATCCGGCAGTTTTTCCGGTGCCATCCGATTTAACGGCACGCCGGAGCTTCGGATCCGATTCTTTCTGAATCTATTATACTGTATAGAAAATACGATTAGTAGAAATCCGGCTGTATGAAAAAACGGGAACCCGGCAGAGCTCCCGTTCCTGCTTCAGCACGAACTGCTGAAACTGCATTTTTTTACATACGATTTTTATAAATCGTCTCAATCTCTTCTTCGGTAAGCGGAACGTAGTTGTTCTTGAGCAGCCGCTGCTGGTTGGCCACGGTGCTGGCCGCAAAATCCTCCGGATCTTCAGGAACTGCCCCGTAGGCGCCCATCGGCTTGAGCTCGAGTATTTCAGAGAGAAGCCCTTCGAGTGCCGTGAAACCGTCGGATTCCTCTTCGGAAGCGAACTCATACTTGACGAGCGTATCAAGGATAAGTTTTTCCAGTTCCGCGATTGTGCCCCCCGGTTTCTTCATCCGGTATTCTTTGAGAACCTCGGTCAGAAACTGATAGTTGCTTTCGCCGTGCGGCACGTGATATTTAGCCCCGAACGCATAGCTGATCGCGTGGACAGCCGCACATCCCGCGTTGCCGAAGGCGATTCCCGCTCCGGTCGCGGCCTTCAGATATTCTTCATCGTCTTCCGAACGAACCTGTCTGCCGTCCTTCGCGATCCTCGAATATCCGCGCAGGATCTTGTCGATTGCGGCTTCCGAAAACAGCTCGGTAAATTCCGTCGCGTTCGGACTCAGATAGGATTCGATGGCGTGAATCAGCGCGTCGATCGAGCTTGTCGCAAAGACATTCCACGGCAGACTCTTCATAAATTCAGGAACCAGAACCGCGTGATCCGCGTACATTGCCGGCGAGACGAGCCCCATTTTGGTTCCTTTCCGGGTACGGTTTACGATCGCGATGTTCGTCACCTCGCTGCCTGTTCCGCAGGTTGTCGGAAGAATCACAAGTTTTCTCGAACGCGTGAGCTGATCTCTGTCATAAAGCGAATCGACGTCGGTCGCTTCGTCCAGCGAAAGGATCTTCGCGATATCGATGACGGTACCGCCTCCGACAGCGATAACACGGTTAAAATCGAGCTTTGAAGCCTGCTCAAGGATCTCATCGACCATGATGTCGGACGGTTCGCCGCCACCGAACTTTTCCTGGAAGATAAAGCTGCTCCCGGTATCTGCATCCTTCATGAGCGGATCGTACAGATATTCGTTTGTCAAAATAAGATCCGCCGGTCCGAGCTCAAACTCGTCTGCGAATTCTTTGAACGTCCTGAAGCTGTCGATCTGAGGAACGACCAGTAATTCTTTCATATGAAGCCTCCCTGCAGCGTTTCGCTGCTTTTATTTCATATTTCTATTCCTCTTCTATCCTTCTCTTTCATTGTAGCCATTTAATTCTCATTCGGGCAAGAATTAGACTCTGAATTGATTTTAGTGCGTTTTCTTTTTAAACTGAATATAGACGAATTGCGAGGCAGCCAGATGACAGAAAAACCTAAAGACTTAAAACAACGGACAGAAACGGCTGCAGCAGGCGCCGAACACGGCGATTTTTCCACTGGCAGCGTATATTCTCAGATCCTCTCTCTGGCAGGACCTATTATTATCGCGCAGCTTGTCCAGCTGCTGTACAACATCGTGGACCGGATCTATATCGGTCATCTGCCGGGAGCATCGTCTCTGGCCCTGACCGGGCTGGGGCTCACCTTTCCCGTTATCACGATTATCCTCGCCTTCACAAACCTTTTCGGAACGGGCGGCACCCCGCTGTTCTCGATTGCGAGAGGAAGCGGCGACAAGGAGCGGGCGGAGCTGATTCAGGGAAATTCCTTCGCGCTGCTCTGCGTCACCTCGATAATCCTGATGATTTTCTGCTATGCGTTCCTGAAGCCGATGCTGTACATGTTCGGTGCAAGTGACGCAAGCTTTCCGTACGCAAGGGACTATCTGACCATTTACCTGATCGGGACGCCGCTGGTGATGATCGCAACC
>CALMRA010000240.1 GCA_937872065.1 uncultured Eubacteriaceae bacterium
AAGATCTGAAATATAACACCTATGTACAGATATTGAAGGAGGAGCTGATTCCTGCGACGGGATGTACGGAGCCGATCGCAATCGCTTATGCGTCTGCCAAAGCGCGCGAGGTTCTGGGCGCTCTTCCTGAATCTGTCCTGGTAGAAGTAAGCGGAAATATTATTAAGAATGTAAAAAGCGTAGTCGTTCCGAACACCGGCGGCATGAAGGGAATCGAAGCGGCTGCCATTGCCGGCATTGTCGGCGGGAATGCGGATAAGAAGCTGGAAGTGATCTCCGATATCGATGAAAATCAGAAGCGGAAGATCAGGGATTTTCTCTCTAAGATTCCCATAACGGTTAATCAGATCGACAGCGGCGAGATTTTCGATATTCTCGTTACACTTGCTGACCGTGAAAATAACGTCTCTGTCAGGATATCCCGGTTCCATACGAATATTGTCAGTATCGTGAAAAACGGACGGATACTGTATTCGGCCGGTACCGGAGAAGAAGTCAGAAACTGTGATGATATTACAGAGAACTCCGGATTATCAGACAAGTCGCTGCTTAATTTAAAAGATATTATCGATTTTGCCGATACCTGTGATCTCGACGATGTCAGGGAGCTGCTCGATCTCCAGATACGCAGCAATTATCAGATTGCCGAAGAGGGAATCCGGGGAGATTACGGAGCAAATATCGGTTCTGTTCTGATCCATGCCAACGGAAATGCCGTACAGAACCGCGCGGCGGCGATGGCCGCGGCAGGCTCCGACGCGAGAATGAGCGGCTGCGAACTTCCGGTCATCATTAATTCCGGCAGCGGCAACCAGGGTATCACAGTATCCGTTCCGGTTGTCGAATATGCGAAGGAGCTCAATTCGTCTGAGGACAGGCTGTACAGAGCGCTTCTGATCTCAAACCTGACCGCCGTTCATGAGAAAACCGGAATCGGCCGGCTGTCCGCTTACTGCGGTGCCGTCAGCGCGGGCTGTGCTGCAGGATGCGGGATCGCTTATCTGCAGGGCGAAGGCTATGAAGCGCTTGCCCATACCCTCGTCAATTCTCTTGCTGTTGTTTCAGGAATTATCTGCGACGGCGCTAAACCTTCATGCGCCGCTAAAATTGCGTCAAGCGTTCAGGCAGGAATTCTCGGCTATCAGATGTGGAAGGACGGCCAGGAATTCAAACGCGGAGACGGTATCGTCAACAGCGATGTGGAAGCGACAATCGTCAATGTCGGAAGACTTGGCAGGGAAGGCATGAGGGAGACAGATAAAGAGATCGTAAGCATGATGCTTGATAAATGATCGATAATACTGCAAACTTGATGAGCGAGCAATCGCTCTTTTTTATTGCAAGAATTTACATTTATTGAAACTGTATCAACTTGCGAAATGCAAAAGAAAAAAGGACATATGACCTTATTTTCAGGTCGTTGTCCCTATATACTTAAAACATGCTTTCGGAGGCCGATCAAATGAAAAACAGAGACGAACTGAACGATGCACTGAAAACGCTTCACTGCAGTGCGAAAAAGGAGATCACCGCGATATTCGACGACTGTCCCGACAAAGTAGTCAGGCATGCGGCACTGATGAAGCTGCCTGCCGGCGTTCCGCTGATGCGGGAAGGACAGCACCTCGACTACGTGTACATCCTGTTAAACGGCACAGCCGACGGGATCGACGAACAGACCTACGGCGTCGTCTATATCTTCCGTGAGTTCGGCAGCGGCTCCATCCTGGGAGACTTCGAAGTTCTCGGCGAGATCAGCGAATACCGCAGTACCATCGTCACATCCAGCGACGGAGACGTGCTCAGAATTCCCGCGGAGGTCTATCTGAACTGGATGAGCAGCGACAGCCGCGCACTGATGAAGCGGACCAGGATGCTCATCAAGGAGCTTACCCTCGAAGTCGGTGACAAACGGAAATACGCGCTGCTCTCAAGCCACGACAAGATGCTGCTGTATCTGTGCAATCGTTACAAGGAAGAAGGAAACGGACGGGAATTCCGCTTCAGGGACACCAGGGAAAAGCTCGCCAAACGGCTCGGGATCAGCGTCAAGACCATCGGGCGCAATATCAAAACCCTCGAAGAAGAAGGATTTATCGGCCACGAATCCGGCAAGATCACGATGGATCCGGAACAGTATGAAAGGCAGCAGGCCTACATATCGGAGCATCTGGTGGAAACAAACTGGAACCTGGAAGAAGGCACCGGAAAACACGGCTTTATTTAACGCAGTCATTATAATTCATTCCGGTTCATTTAAGTCGGTTCACGTCATTTCAGTATTCATTTTAAATCATTATCCGCAGCTGTCTTACGAAATTATCTGATTATCTATTACAAACTCAAGGAGAAAACCATGTCCAACGTACCTACACCTCATATCGGAGCTGCAAAAGAAGATATCGCGAAAACCGTGCTGATGCCTGGAGATCCGCTCCGCGCGCAGTTCATCGCGGAAACATTTCTTGAAAACGCAGTATGCGTCAACAAAGTCCGCAATATGCTGGCCTTCACCGGAGACTACAACGGCAAGCGCGTCACCGTTATGGGCGGCGGCATGGGAATGCCTTCCATCGGGATCTACTCCTACGAGCTGTTCAACTTCTACGATGTCGACCAGATTATCCGGATCGGCACGGCGGGCGCGCTGGCAGACAATGTGAAGCTTCGCGACGTCGTCGTCGGAGTCGGCGCCAGCACGGACTCCAATTACGCCTCCCAGTTCAGACTTCCCGGAACCTACGCTCCCATCGCGGATTTCGGCCTGGCAAGAGCCGCAGTCGAAGCGGGTGAACGCCTCGGAATTCCGACAGCACCGGGAAACATTCTGTCCTCCGATATCTTCTACAACGATTATGAAGAAGCGCTGATGAAGTGGCAGAGAATGGGGATCCTCGCAGTCGAAATGGAAGCGGCGGCTCTGTACATGAACGCCGTCAGAGCCGGGAAGAAAGCCCTGTGCCTGCTTACGATCTCCGATGCTCCGTTCCGCGGCGAATCCCTGTCCAGCGAAGAACGCCAGACCAGCTTTACCGACATGATGAAAATCGCTCTAGAGATCGCATAGATCCCGGGCCGGTTTTCCTGATGCTGACGATATAGAAAGAAGAAACCGATATGAAAAAATGGAAAGCAGCTGCGGCGGTCGTTCTCACGATCGTCCTGCTGTCCTTCACACTGACAGGCTGTTCGATGCCTCAAAAGGACGATTCGACGTTTTCTGTAACGATGGTCACCAGTGACGGCGGCATCAACGACCAGTCGTTTAACCAGTCGTCGTGGGAAGGTCTGCAGAAATTTGCGGAAGAGACAGGATCGGAAGTCCGTTACATCGAATCCAAACAGCCCTCCGATTATCTGACAAATCTCGACAGAGCCACCGACTCGTATCCCGATCTGATCTGGGGTATCGGCTATACCTTTGCGGACCCCATCCTGACCATTGCGAAGGCAAATCCCGATATGAGCTTTGCAATCGTAGACAATGCTTACGATGACACCCCGTTTAACGTTACGGGCGTCGTATTCCGTGCCGAAGAATCCTCGTTTATGGCAGGCTACATCGCAGGCATGAGCACGAAGACAGACAAAGTCGGATACGTCGGCGGCATGAAATCCGCCATTAACGACCAGTTCCAGTACGGCTACGACGCGGGCGTCGCCTACGCGGCTAAGGAACGGGGAGTCAAGATCGAAGTCATGAATCAGCTTGTGGAAAGCTATACGGACGCTGCGAAAGCGAAAGCCATCGCGAACAAGATGTTCTCCCAGGGCGCGGATATCGTATTCCACTCCGCAGGCGGAGCAGGTCAGGGCGTTATCGAATCTGCGAAAGACAACGGCAAGTACGCCATCGGCGTCGACCGCGACCAGTCGTACCTCGCACCGGACAATGTGCTGACATCAGCGCTGAAGAATGTCGACACGGCGGTTGAGCTGGTCTGTCAGGAAAAGATGGACGGCCAGGACATCGGAGGACAGACCCTGAGCTTCGGTCTTTCAGACGATGCAGTAGGCATCCCGACAGAAAACAAGAACATGGATCCCGAAGTCTATGAAAAGGCGATGGAGGTCCGTCAGAAAATCATCAGCGGCGAAATTAAAGTACCGGCGACGGAAGAAGCTTACAACGCGTATGCCGCTTCGCTGGGGCAGTAGGAGAAACACATGAAACCAGATAAAGAATACGCAGTTCAGATGCACGATATTACGAAGACCTTCGGCGCCTGCCGGGCCCTCGATAACGTACAGCTGGATGTAAAAAAGGGAACCATTCACGCGATCCTCGGCGAAAACGGCGCGGGCAAAACGACGCTGATGAACGTTCTGTACGGACTCTACCGCCAGGACAGCGGTGAAGTCTACCTGTACGGCGAAAAGGTCGACATCAAAAATCCGACCGTCGCGATCCGCCACGGCATCGGCATGGTCCATCAGCATTTCATGCTCGTCGAAAACTTTACAGTCGCTCAGAACATCATCCTCGGACAGGAAACGACGAAGGGCGGCGGAGTCCTCGACCTGAAGCGCGCGAAGAAGGAAGTCGAAGAGCTGGTCGCCCGCTACGGACTGCAGGTGAATCCCGACGCGCAGATCTCCGATATCACTGTGGGCATGCAGCAGCGTGTTGAAATACTGAAGGCTCTGTACCGCGGGGTCGATATCCTGATTCTCGACGAACCGACGGCGGTTCTGACGCCCCAGGAAATCGAAGACCTCATCGGTATCATGCACAGACTCGTGGATGACGGCAAGACCATCATTATCATCACGCACAAGCTCAGGGAAATTAAAGCCTCGGCCGACGAATGCACGATTGTCCGGCGCGGGCAGTACATCGACACGGTAAAGGTCGCGGATGTCACTCAGTCGGAGCTCGCGGATATGATGGTCGGTCACAAGGTCCGTCTGTCTGTAGACAAGGAAGCCGCGAAGCCCGGCGAAACGATCTTTGAGATTGACAATCTGCAGGCCAGCGACGACAGAGGGCTGCCGGTTCTGAAGAATCTGAATCTGGCGGTTCATGCAGGCGAGATCGTAGGTCTGGCCGGCATCGACGGAAACGGACAGAAGGAGCTTGTCGAGGTCATCACGAACCTGAGAAAAGCGGACGGCGGAACCGTCAAGATCGATGGAAAGGAAATCCAGAATACGACGACGCGCAACACGATGAATTCCGGCGTCTCGACCATTCATGAAGACCGTCAGAAGCGCGGACTGGTCCTCGACTTCACGGTGGATGAAAACGCTGTCCTCGACTCATATATGAAGGAACCCTTCTCGAAGAGGGGCGTACTCAATAAAAAAGCGATCCATGATTTCACATCGCAGCTGATCACGGAATACGATATCCGTCCGGATAACTGCGGCGATATGCCTATTCGCGGACTCTCCGGCGGGAATCAGCAGAAGGTGATTATCGCAAGGGAAATCGCCAACGATCCGGATCTGCTCATCGCAGTGCAGCCCACCCGGGGACTCGACGTCGGCGCGATAGAAAATGTCCACAAGATGCTCATCAGAGAACGTGACAAGGGGAAAGCGGTTCTGCTGATCTCCCTCGAGCTGGACGAAGTGTTGAACGTGGCGGATACGGTCGCCGTCATTTACGACGGCGCGATACAGGGAACATTCCCGCAGAGTGAAGCGGACGAACGGACAATAGGCCTGATGATGGCGGGAGGAGGAACAGATGCAGCGGAGTGAATTCTTTAAAAATTTCTGGCGCAAGCCGATTTTCGCGACGATCATCGCGATCCTCAGCGGCTTTATCGTTGCGGCGATCATCCTCGCGAGCGCGGGCTACAACCCGTGGACCTCTCTGGGCGCGCTGTTTTACGGCATGTTCGGACGTCCGAAATACATCTCCAACGTCATTATCAAGAGTACCCCGATTATCGTCACCGGGCTGAGCGTCGCCTTTGCCTACAAGATGGGGCTGTTCAATATCGGCGCGGAAGGCCAGTACATCATGGGAGCGCTTGCGGCAAACGTCGTCGGCTACCTGGTTGACGCTCCGGCGATCATCGAGATCCCCCTCATCATCCTCGCGGGCGTCGCAGCCGGCGCGCTGTACGGCGGTATCATCGGACTGCTCAAGGGCAGGTACGACATCAACGAAGTTATCACGGGCATCATGCTTAACTGGATCGCGCTGTATTTCTCGAATTACATCGTGAATCTCGAGATATTCCATAAGCCGAATACAGCCAGCATGTATGCGATCAATGAATCGGGTTATACGTCTCTCTTCACGCAGTGGAAGACGACGGAAGCGGCGGCGACGTTCTTCCAGGAGCATCCGTTCATCGGGGACATCATGCGTACGGACGTCAATATGGGCTTTATCATCGCAGTTGCCCTGACCATCTTTATCAGCTGGGTCCTGTTCAAGACGACAAAGGGCTACCAGCTGCGCGCAGTGGGCTACGCCCAGGAAGCAGCTGAATTCGCAGGCATCGACGTTAAAAAGAACGTTATCCAGACGATGCTCATCGCGGGCGGACTTGCCGGCATGGCAGGCGTCCTGAATATCACGGGAATCTTCCCCCACGCCGTCTCTCAGCTGTCGGCATTCGAATCCTACGGCCTGAACGGTCTGTGCGTCGCGTTTATCGCCGGCGGTTCGCCCATCGGCTGTATCCTTGCGGGTCTGCTCTTCGGAGGTCTGCTGTACGGCGGACAGTCGCTCCAGTATATGGCGGGTGCACCGTCAGAGATCATCAACATCATGATCGGGACCATCGTCTTCTTCGTCGGTCTAGAAGGACTGGTCGGCATGATCGTCGACCGTATCGAAAAACGGAAAGCGGCGAAGTCGAAGGAATCGGGAAGCAGCGATTCCGGAAAAAGCGGATCGGGAACGGGCGGATCTGACAAGAAGGAGACCGTCACGACTGAAACGAAACAGGAGATACAGTCTCCGGAGCTTAAAACACTGGAAACGGGTAAAAGCCAATGATGAATATCGTAACATTACTGATAGGCGTTACGCTGATGTACGCGACGCCTCTGATTTTCGGGGCGCTGGGCGGTGTCATATCGGAACGCTCCGGAGTCGTCAACATCGGCATCGAAGGGATGATGACAGTGGGCGCTTTTACCGGCGCGACCGTCGGATATTTCAGCGGAAATCCGTGGATCGGCCTGCTGTGCGCGGGTATTGCAGGCGGCCTGATGGGGCTGCTGCACGCGACGGCTTCCGTTTCGTTTCTCGCGGACCAGACGATCTCCGGCGTAGCCATCAACCTGCTGGGACCGGGACTGGCGCTGTTCTTCTGCAGACAGGCCTTCGACGGCGCGACACAGACACTGCCTGTTACGAACAAGCTGCCGAAGATCTTCGGCGACTCCGCGACGGGGATCCTGAGCAACCTGAATGTCGACGTGATGGTCATCATCGCGCTGATCACCGCTGTCGTCATGTGGTTCGTGCTGTACCGGACGAAGTGGGGTCTGAGAATCCAGGCTGTCGGTGAAAATCCGGCTGCGGCCGATACGCTGGGTGTCAACGTCAAGAAGACCCGCTATCTGTGTGTGATCATGTCTGGGATCCTCTCCGGGATCGCAGGCGCGTGCGTCACGCTGAGCATCGTCGCCCAGTTCTCGCAGACGTCCATCGCAGGTCAGGGCTTTATCGCGCTGGCGGCGGTTATCTTCGGACGCTGGCGCCCACAGGACGCTTATCTTGCGTGTCTCGTATTCGGCTTCGCTCAGGCGCTGACTGTCGTTCTCGGCGGAGGTGTCGTGAACATTCCGACAGAAATTCTCGCGATGCTGCCCTACGTTCTTACGATCATCATCCTGATCCTGTTTGTGGGCAAATCGGTGGCTCCGAAGGCGGACGGTGTTCCGTATGTGAAGGGAAAGAGATAAGCTTAGTATATGAGTAAAGTGAATAACGAAAATAATAAATACAAACGCGTTTTTACGATCGTCATCGACTCGATGGGGATCGGGAACGGGAAGGATGCGGCTGCTTTCGGAGACGAAGGCGCCGATACCTTCGGCCATATTGAGGAAGCTGCGGGACCGCTGAATATCCCGAATCTCGAAAAACTCGGACTGCTCGCGCTTCATCCGGCAGAAAAACAGCCGTCGGACGTTACGCCGGAAGGATACCGGATCAGGCTCAACGAAGCCGGCTGCAGCAAGGATACGATGGGCGGCCACTGGGAAATGACGGGACTGAAGACCGTCACACCCTTCAAGACCTTCACTGACACAGGCTTCCCGAAGGAGCTGATGGACGCGCTGGAGCAGGCGACCGGTCACAAGGCGATCGGGAACAAGAGCGCCAGCGGAACGGAGATCCTGGATGAGCTCGGTGAAGAACAGATCCGTGACAACAGCATGATCGTCTACACATCGGCGGACTCGGTCCTGCAGATCGCGGCGAACGAGGACAGCTTCGGCCTCGACGAGCTGTACCGCTGCTGCGAGATTGCAAGAGAGCTTACGATGAAGGACGAATGGAAGGTCGGACGCGTTATCGCGAGGCCCTACGTCGGAACGAAGGCGGGCCGCTTCAGGCGCACTCCGAATCGTCACGACTACGCACTCCAGCCCTTCGGAAAGACGGCGCTGGACGCCCTCAAGGAAGCTGGATACGAAGTGATCTCGGTTGGGAAGATCTACGATATTTTCGACGGCTGCGGTCTGACGGAATCGAACAAATCCCAGAGCAGCGTTCACGGAATGGAACAGACGAACGAGATCGCGGACCGTGATTTCACGGGTCTGTGCTTTACGAATCTTGTCGATTTCGACGCGCTGTGGGGACACCGCAGAGACCCCGAAGGCTACGGAAAGGAGATCGAAAAATTCGACATCGGTCTCGGCGAGCTGCTGGGAAAGCTCAACGACGACGATCTCCTGATGATCACAGCCGATCACGGAAACGATCCGACATATTCGGGTACCGATCACACCCGCGAACAGGTACCGCTGCTGATGTACTCGCCGTCGATGAAACAGTCCGCAGATATCGGGGAAGCAGACAGCTTCGGGGATATCGGCGCGACGATCGCGGACAACTTCGGCGTCGCGATGCCGAAAGGGACCATCGGCGAAAGCCTGCTGGACAGGCTGGTATAATCGGGAAGAAGCAGATACAGTCGATGATCATCTGACGTACAATAAATGACCGGAAGAACTGAACCAGCCGGATGATCTGCTCATCTGAAATTAAACGTAAAAGGAAAAATAAGATAACATGGATAAAAAGACACTTGCAGGCATGATGGACCACACGCTGCTCAAAGCAGACGCGACGCCGGATCAGATCGACTGGATCTGCGACGAAGCGAAACAGATCGGAGCGGCTTCCGTCTGTGTCAACCCGTGCTGGGTGAGTAGAGTTTCGGATGAACTAAAGGACAGCGGCGTCATGACCTGCTGCGTTATCGGCTTTCCCCTCGGCGCAAACACCAGCGCGGTCAAGGCCTTCGAGACTCAGGATGCGGTGAAAAACGGCGCGGACGAGGTCGATATGGTCATCAATATCGGCGAACTCAAGTCCGGAAATGACGAAGCGGTCGAACAGGACATCAAGGCTGTCGTCGACGCGTCGGGAGATACTCACGTCAAGGTCATTATCGAAACCTGTTATCTGACGGATGACGAAAAGGTCCGCGCGTGCGAAGCGGCGGCGAGAGCCGGAGCGGATTTCGTCAAAACCTCCACAGGCTTCGGAACAGGCGGAGCAAAACCCGAAGACGTGGCTCTGATGAAGCGCAGCATTCCGGAAACGATGAAGGTCAAGGCTTCCGGCGGCATGCACGACTGGAACGATGCGAAAGCCGAAATCGCGGCGGGCGCGGATAGACTGGGAGTGTCCGCAAGTCTGAAGATACTTGAAACATTCGAAGACGCGGAATAAGACAGCACTGTTATTCAGGGGAAAATAAGACAGCCCGTTAATTCTTCAGTATCACAGAATCGACGGGCTTCTTTGCTGCAGTTCAATATTATTTATCCATGCTTCTGCCAGATCAATCTTACCTATGTTCCGTTTTCGTCCGTCTTCCTTGGATATACTTAAATTATTAAATGAAAACGGAGGACATAATGAAAAAGCGTTTGATTCTGCCCGCAGTTTTTGTGCTTATACTGCTCATGCTTACCGGCTGCGCTCAGCATGACAGCAAGCTAGTCGGTGTCTGGGTTCTGGACGGAACAGCCAGCGGCATCACATCAATGGGAGACGGGATGGCCGGATTCGAGTTCTCGAGTGACGGGAACGTCAAGATGTACGCAATGGATTCCTCGACTTCATCAACGTCTGTTGCCGAAACGTCGGGTACCTGGGAAACAAAGGACGATTCGCTGATCCTGAAGATAGACGATCAGGAAACAGACGAACCGTACACGCTCAGCGACGACGGAAATACGCTGACGATTACCGGCACTGACGGAACGAAGCTTGTGTTCACAAAATCCGACAAGACGTATTCGGAAATCGTCGGAGTCGCCAACGGGAAGTATTCGGTCATACAGAGCATGATAGATGCGTTCGGCGGAAGCGAAGATACAACGACGGAATGACAGGAAAGACCCGGACGCGTGAAGTCCGGGTCTTTTTTCAGATCCATCCAAATTTTTCACATGTTTTCATGATTCCGTCGTCGACGTTAGCTGCCGCGACGAAGTCCGCTTTTTCCTTCAGCTCGTCACAGGCGTTGCCCATCGCGACGCAGAAGAACGCGGGATCGAACATTACCAGGTCGTTGGTATCATCGCCGAATACGACAGTCTGTTCCGGGGTTCCATCGATGAGCTCAAGCAGGCGCAGAATTCCGCCTTTTTTATCGTCCGGCTGGATCAGCGCGTATTCTTTTTCGAACCGCAGCCAGCCTGTCGTTTCGAGCAGCGGCAGTCTGTCTTCTTCTCCGATGGGAACGGAGATGTACATCTTGTAGATTGTCCCGAAATCTTCAGGATCGAAGTGTTCATCGATGATATAGGTCGTGGGTTCCTTCCGGATCCCGACCTGGTCGTAGAACGTGAAATCGCGGGCGTAGACCTTCTGAGAATCGTCGACCGCGGTCAGCACGCCGTAGCCGGCCTCAATCGCCTGATCGTACAGCGCCTTTGCGGTCGCGTAATCGAGGGGGCTGTTTTCAACCTCCTTGTCGTCCACAATGATTCCGTTTCCGCCGCTGCATACCATGTCGTGGAAGCCGTTTTCTTCGAAAAAGGGTCTGGCCTTGTACATCGCGCGGCCCGTCGCGATGACCACCGTCCGGCCCTCCGCTTCAAGCCGTTCCAGCGCTTCCTTCGCGGACGGTACGATCCTGTCCGTCGCTCTGTCCGTCAGCGTACCGTCTACATCGAAAAAGAAATATCGTTTATCGTTCATCAGTTCCTCGCTTAAATATCAGATTTACTACAGTATACCTGTTCATTTTATACGAATAAAAAAGATCCTCCAACGACATTGCTGCTGGAGGATCAAGTTTATTCAGAGATTTTTTTTACTATATCAGCTTGTTTCCGCAATTGAACGCGTTAGCGATCTTTTCGCCGAGCTTCAGGTATACGTTATTCGCGGCGTCGAAGGAAATCGGTTCGAATTTCGCCGGATCGATCTTTCCGTCGGTCAGGATCGATTCTTCCCGGCCGGCTTTTCCGGTTTTTCCGCTTTATCTCTGCTGACCACCGCGGTTTCCACCTGATGATCGATAACGTTCTTTACCTTGATAAGCAGTCCGTCGGTCCGCAGATCGAAACGGCTTCCGTCTGCCGGGATCGAACCCAGCCTTCCGAATACGAAGCCCCCGAAGGTCTCATAGTCGTCCACGGGGAGTCTTACGTGAAGCGCATGCTCCACATCCTCAAGCTCGGCATCTCCGCCGATTCGCCAGAATCCGTTTCCGAGATCGCGGATCTCCGTATCCCGGTTTTCTTCGTTCATGCTGATATCGCCGACAAGCTCTTCAATCAGATCCTTCATCGTGATGATCCCCACCGTACCGCCGTATTCGTCGAGGACTATCGCGAAGCGCTTGCGATCCTTCTTCATGTTCTGGAACAGAATATCCGCCTTCTGATTTTCTGGGACGAAATATGCGGGCTCGACGGCGTTCTTCATGACGTTTTCCCGGCTTTTATTCTCCAGTCTGAAATAGTCCTTCGAGTTGAGCACTCCGACCACATCGTCAACCGTATCGCCGCAGACCGGATAATAGGTATGAAAGGTTCCGAAAATCAGCTTCTGCCAGTCCTCTTCAGGCTCGTCCGTCCACAGAATATCGGTGTCCGTCCTGTGTGTCGCGATCTCTCCGGCCGTCATATCGTCGAATTCGAAGACGTTCTGGATAAACGTCTTTTCAGTCTTGTCGATCACACCCTTTTCGCTCCCGACGTCGACAAGCATTCTGATATCCTCTTCGCTGACCGCCCCGGCCTCCGCGTGCGGGGCGATCCCGAACAGCCGGAGAAATCCGTTTGTCGATGAGGTGAGCAGACTTACGATGGGCTTGAAGGCCTTCGATACCCCGTATATAAGCCCGGTCAGCCGCAGCGCGAGCTTTTCCGAATTGCGCATCGCCATCCGTTTCGGCACGAGCTCGCCGAAGACCAGGGTAAAGTACGACAGAATAAGCGTGATGAGAATAACAGAGATCGTCGACATCGTCGAATACGAGATCGACGCGCCCAGTCCGATCACCCAGTCGGTGAGCATCCCGGCGAAGTTGTCCGCTGCGAAGGCACTTCCAAGAAAGCCGGACAGCGTGATCGCAACCTGGATGGTCGCGAGAAATCGGGCCGGCTGTTTCATCAGCCCTTCTAGCTTTACGGCGGTTTTATCGCCGTGGGCCGCCATCCGTGCCAGTTTATTATCGTTAATGCTGATCATCGCGATTTCCGCAGTCGCGAATACGGCGTTCAGTCCGATCAGGACTGCCTGGAGCAGCAGCATAAGCCATATCGAGTTATTCACCGAAGCGTCCTCCTTGTATTGATATTCTTTTAATACCACAATGAGATGAACGAATCGCACGACCGCTTCGAGAAAGTGTCTGCCGGATATCCCGGTATATCCGGGAACAGAGCCGCAGGTTCTCCGGACTGTGCCGCCGCATAGTTTGATTTAATAAGAAAAAATGAGTATATACGAAAAATTTGTTTTATGGGATACTAAAGAATTTGTTGCAAAATAGACGGGAAATATATACGATCAAATATAGAAGTTAATTACCTAACAAATTTTTCAATGTAAAGTGGGGATAATCATGTTTGAATTTGAAGAAATGGTAACAAAATTAAAAAAAGATCCGAAAACGATCGTTTTTACCGAAGGATCCGATCCGCGAATTATTGAAGCAGCTTCAAGACTTCTTTCAGGTACATTTCTAAAGCCTATTCTTCTGGGGAATGAAAAGAAGATCCGCGAAGAAGCTGAAAAAGAAGGTTTCAATATTAACGGAGCGGAAATTATCGATGCGAAGAGCTACGACCGTATGGATGAAATGGTCGATCTGTTCTGCGAGCTGCGCAAGAGCAAAGGCGTGACGCCTGAAGAAGCGCGTAAAACGCTGGCGCATAATAACTATTTCGGTACAATGCTCGTAAAGATGGGTGTTGCAGACGCTCTGCTGGGCGGCGCGACCTATTCCACTGCAGATACCGTGCGCCCTGCCCTGCAGCTCATCAAGACGAAACCCGGCAGCAATATTGTTTCATCCGTTTATATTCTATCCCGTCCTTCTGCAACCGGTCAGAAAGAGCTTCTCGCGATGGCAGACTGTGCAATCAACATCAAGCCGAACGAAGACGAACTCGCAGAAATCGCGACGTCGGCTGCCGACTGTGCGAAGATTTTCGGAATCGATCCGAAGGTTGCGTTCCTGAGCTATTCGACACTCGGTTCAGGCAAGGGCGAAGACGTCGATAAGATGCGTCATGCGGCTGAAAAAGCGAAGCTGCGTGAACCCGGCCTGCCGATCGAAGGCGAAATCCAGTTTGACGCGGCCGTTGCCCCGCAGGTTGCAAAAATTAAAGCTCCGGATTCAGAAGTCGCCGGTCAGGCGAATACCTTCATTTTCCCGGATATCAATTCCGGCAACATCGGATACAAAATCGCCCAGCGTCTCGGTAATTTCGAAGCCTACGGCCCGGTTCTTCTCGGCCTTAACGCATCGATCAACGACTTGTCCAGAGGCTGCAACGCAACCGAAGTCTACACGATGGCAATCATCACAGCCGCGCTGGCAGAAGATAAGAAACCTGAAGCAGCAAAATAACAGACAAATAAAAAGCGCGCCGCTTCACACGGCGGGCCTGACCGGATCTCAGATCCGGTCTTTTTATCGCTAAAACCTAGATCAGCGCAGCATGATAAATCGGTGTTATGATTGCTTCATAAGCGAATCAGTCAGTAAATAAATATTCTGGAGAAAACTCATGAAAATTGTCGTGCTCGACGGTTATACTGAAAACCCGGGCGATCTGTCCTGGGAAGGACTGGAAACGCTGGGAGACGTCACTGTATATGACAGAACTTCCTATGCAGAGGATCCCGTCATTGCCGAACGGATCGGAGACGCGGATGTGGTTGTGATCAACAAGACGCCGATAAGCCGGGAAACCATCGACAGCTGCCCGAACCTGAAGCTCGTCGCGGTCCTTGCCACAGGCTACAATGTCGTGGACTGCGCGTATGCGAAGGAAAAGGGAATCCCCGTCGTGAACGTGCCGGCCTACGGCACCCAGATTGTTGGTCAGTATGCGGTCGGTCTTCTTCTGGAAATCTGTTCTCACTACGCAGCGCATGACGCTGCGGTCAAGGACGGACGCTGGGAGCATAATGTCGACTGGTGCTTCTGGGACTATCCGATGATCGAGCTGTACGGAAAAACGGCGGGCATTATCGGCCTCGGGAGAATCGGACAGTCGACGGCCGGGATCCTGAAGGCGATGGGCATGAGAGTGCTTGCCAGTGACAAGTTTGAGAGCGAAGCCGGCAGAAAAGTCGCGGAATATGTAGACAGGGATACGCTGTTTGCACAGTCAGACGTGATTTTCCTCCACTGCCCGCTGTTCCCGGATACGGAAGGCATCATCAACAGGGACAACATCGCGAAGATGAAGGACGGCGTCATCATCATCAACAACAGCCGGGGACAGCTGGTCGTCGAGCAGGATCTTGCGGATGCGCTTAACAGCGGAAAGGTATACGCAGCGGGTCTGGATGTCGTATCAACGGAGCCGATACAATCGGACAATCCGCTTCTGACCGCAAAAAATACGATTATCACACCCCATATTTCCTGGGCGGCCCGGGCAGCGCGCCAGAGAATCATGGATATCACGACGGACAACGTGAAGGCGTTTATGAACGGCGCACCGGTCAATGTTGTCAACGGATAAACGGTGCCCGGGGCAGATACGGGACTCAGAATGCTGATTGACACAGCTGCTGGATATGAACCTTAAAAAAGACCGATATTATTCCGATATCGGTCTTTTTTATTAGAGGGTCCACTAAAAGGAACTTTGGTATAAAGTTTTAAGCTTTTTTAATTTCTCTTTTAGACAATATCTGTATTTTGTCCGGATAAATTCGCGTAAAAACTAAATCTGAGGCGTTCTTTTTTAGTGAAATGGTGTTAATATACATTATAGCGACAATATGTATTTAACACGGCTGAGCGTCTCGGAAACAACTACAGCCGGCGAAGATATCAAGGAGAAACAAATGGCTATCAAACAAAGTATTGAAAAATTTGGAATCAATCAGGCGGCTAATTATGTTATCAAGGATCCTGACAAGAATCTGATTAAGCTGATGACCTGGGTGGACCGTTTTTCTAAAGGCGAATTCCGCTCACAGCGCGAAGCAATCCGCGCCGCAATCGAAAATGAAGACAATCCGTACCATCCCTTCGTCTCGAAGATTGTCAATTCGGATCCCGATCAGGTCAAGGTTCTGTTCAATAATTTCTTTATGAACGCGAATCTCGTGAGCTGGGACAAGCAGCAGGAAGTACGCGACAAGTACGACTGCAACGTTCCGTGGACAATCCTGCTGGACCCGACCTCCGCATGCAATCTGCACTGCACAGGCTGCTGGGCTGCCGAATACGGCAACAAGCTTAACCTGAGCTTTGACGAAATCGACGATATCGTCAGACAGGGCAAGGACCTGGGCGTTTACATGTACATCTTCACAGGCGGAGAACCGCTGGTCCGCAAGGACGACGTTATCAGAATCTGTGAAAAACACAGCGACTGCGTCTTCCTGTGCTTTACCAACGGCACGCTTATCGACGAAAAGTTCGCGGACGAAGTCAAGCGCGTCCACAACTTCATTCCGGCAATCTCGCTGGAAGGCGACGAAGCGGCGACCGACGGACGCCGCGGCAGGGGCACCTATCAGAAGGTCATGCGCGCAATGAATCTGCTTCACGAACGCAATCTGATGTACGGTCTGTCCAGCTGTTATACGAGCCAGAACTTCGACTCGATCTCCAGTGAAGAATACTTCGATCAGATTATCGATATGGGCGCGATGTTTATCTGGCTGTTCCATTATATGCCGGTCGGCAAGGACGCCCACGTGGAACTGCTTCCGTCACCGGAACAGCGTACCGCGATGTTCGAACGCATCCGCGACTACCGTTCGCGCAAGCCCATCTTTGTCATGGACTTCCAGAACGACGGCGAATACGTCGGAGGCTGTATCGCAGGCGGACGCCGCTACTTCCATATCAACGCCAACGGCGATATGGACCCGTGCGTCTTTATTCACTATTCGGATTCCAACATTCGCGAAAAGACGCTGCTCGAAGGACTGAGAAGCCCGCTGTTTATGCAGTATCATGACAACCAGCCCTTCAACGACAACATGCTCCGTCCGTGCCCGATGCTCGAAAATCCGGAATATCTGAGAAAGATGGTCGCAGCCTCAGGCGCGAAATCCACAGACCCGGAAGCGCCGGAAACCGCCGAAGAGCTCTGCTCGAAGTGTGACGAATACGCAGAAAAATGGGCGCCTGTATCTGAAAAGCTCTGGTACGGCAGCAAGGGTGAAGCCCGCTTCGAAAAGAAGAAGGAATGGCTTGACGAAGAAAAGGAAGAACGTCTGAAACGCCGCGCTGAAGAAGCTAAAGATGAAAAGAACGACAGCGAAGAAGAAAGCGCATAATTAAACAAGCTGGCGCAGGCCGGACCGAAAGGTCCGGTTTTTTTATGCCCGAAACACCCATTTTCCGGAAGTATAAACAGAAATCACTTTCGAAAAACGAGGCTTAT
Source organism: uncultured Eubacteriaceae bacterium (assembly GCA_937872065.1). GTDB lineage: Bacteria > Bacillota > Clostridia > Eubacteriales > Eubacteriaceae > UBA7485. The sequence goes on from CALMRA010000240.1 coordinate 17,257, forward strand.
AAAATCCCGTTTTCCGGCATTTTGGATCTTCTGTAGAATGTACTTTCCGAATATAAAATAATGCTGAAAATAATTTTACGAGGTGCTATAGTGTGTTCATACCAAATGCGAAAGGAAAGAAATGAGAGATCTAAACGAGAAACTCAGGGGAAATCTGATCGTCTCATGTCAGGCGCTGCCGGATGAGCCGCTGCATTCATCATTCATTATGGGCCGGATGGCGCTGGCCGCAGAACAGGGAGGCGCCCGGGGAATTCGGGCCAACACCGCAGAGGATATCAGAGAAATTCGAAGGAATGTCGATCTGCCCGTAATCGGAATCGTGAAGCGGGAGTATCAGGACAGCGATATTTACATTACGCCCACTCTTCGTGAAGCTGACGAGCTGGTCGAAGCAGGCTGTGAAATTATCGCGACGGATGCGACGGACAGACTCAGGCCGGACGGTCAGACACTCGACGAGTTTTATGAGCAGCTGCGGGACCGGTTTCCGGGTCAGAAGTTTATGGCCGATTGTTCAACTGTTGAAGAAGCGCTTCATGCCGATAAGCTCGGATTCGATTATATAGGAACGGGTCTGTATATTTTCTGTCAGCAGAACCCTGCGCTCCTGCAGACCGCTCAGCAGGATCAGATTTTCGCCTCGTTCATCGCGTATCAGCTGCCGGTAGGAATCACCGGACTTTTACTGGCTGCGATCTATGCGGCGGCGCAGTCGACTCTGTCGACCGGGCTTAATTCGGTGGCCACGAGCTGGACGCTGGATATTCAGGAACGTCTGACGAAAAAGCCCCTCAGCTTCGAACAGCAGACGAAAATCGCGAGATGGGTTTCTCTCGGTGTCGGCGTGCTCTCCATCGTCGTCGCGATGATCCTCGCCAACGGGCAGATCAAATCCGCCTATGTCTGGTTCAACAGCTTTATGGGTCTGGTCCTTGGCGTTCTGGCGGGAACCTTTGTTCTGGGCGTGTTCACGAAGAAGACCTCACCGATGGGCGCATACTCGGCCTTCGCCGTTTCAAGTATCTTGATTATCTGGATTAAATACATGGAACCGGATGTTTCGATCTGGTCCTATTCACTGATCACCATCGGTATCTCGGTTATCGTCGGGCTTGTCGTCAGCGCCATCGAACGGGCTGTCACCGGCAGGAAGGTCGAGGCGGATACCTATATGACGGTCTACGATCTGAAGAAGATCAAGGATGAAAAGAAGGTCGGCGCAGATAAAGCTCCGAACGCAGTGCTTGCAGAAGAAGGAGAATAGAATGATCTACGGACATGTCGAAGACAGCATGACAGACACGCTTTCCAGCGATATGCTGGCCTGTCTGAAGATGGCGGCTCTGTTCGAGACCGGTAATCCGGGGAGCTATCCGATAGACGGAGACCGCGTATTCGTCAATATTGTCGAATATCCGACTGTTGAAGAAGCAGATCGTTTCTGGGAGGCTCATCGCAGCTACCTGGATCTCCACCTGATGCTTGAAGGTGAGGAACGCATCGCTCTCGGCAGGACCGAGATCATGGAACAGAAGGATTATGTCGAAGCCGACGATTTTCTCCCGGTCGACGGGGAAGCCTGTGCATCCGTGATCCTTCGTCCCGGAGATTTCCTCGTCTGCTATCCGGAGGATGCGCACATGACCGCACTGAAGGCAGACGAATCGATGAAGATACGCAAGGCGATCTTTAAGATCCGGATTAATCCGGAAGGTCCCGCCGGTGTCTGACAAGTATTTCGCCTGTTTTGATATCGGAGGAACCGCGATTAAATACGGGACTGGGGATTCCTCCGGCAGGCTTGTTTCGCGGAACGAGGTGCCGACTGAAACAGGCGGCGGTCAGGCGGTTTACAGGCAGGTGGAGAGGCTGACGGAAGAAATGATCGATCAGTTTCCCCTGGACGGCATATGCATTTCGACAGCCGGTGTCGTCGACCCGGAAGCAGAGAGAATTGTTTATGCCGGACCGACCATCCCGGATTATACAGGAGTCGAATTCAGGCGGCCTCTGGAGAAACGCTTCGGCATCCGCTGCGAGGTCGAGAACGATGTGAACTGCGCGGGCCTGGCGGAACAGATCTTCGGGGCCGCACGGGAAAGCTCGGTTACGCTGTGCGTGACAGTCGGGACAGGCATCGGCGGGTGCCTGCTGATTGACGGAGCTCTTTACCGCGGTGCCGGAAACGCCGCCTGTGAGATCGGCTATATGCCCTTCGGATGCACCGATTTTCAGAGCGCCGCGTCTGCGTCGGCCTTGTCCCGGACGGTGGCGCGCAGGAAAAAAGAAAAGCCGGAGGACTGGGACGGCAGACGGATCTTCGCACAGGCGCCGGAGGATATCGTGTGTGCCGATGCGGTCACTGAAACGGCGATAAATCTCGGCAGGGGAATCGCGGCGGTCTGCTGCATCGTGAATCCGGAGACTGTCATACTCGGAGGCGGCGTTCTCGAGGCTGAAGGATTTTTCAAATCAGTCAGTGATGAGATCGTCTCGTGTCTCCCGGAGGGTCTTACACGGGGAATGAAACGAACGAGTCAGTTCCCGGATCAGCGAAGTAACGAAGGATGAAGATGAGCGATCGGCTTTTCGGCTGACCGCTCTTTTCGTTTGTATTAAAATAAATGAAACAGACAAAACGGCGGTTAATCATGAGACAGAAAAACAATATCGTTCCGCAGATCGAGTCCGTCTATTCGAATCTGACGCAGCTCGAACAGACAATCGCGGATTATTTCATATCGGAACCGGCAGACGAGGATCTCTCCGCGCAGGCAGTCTGCGGCAGACTGTTCATCTCGGAGGCGACACTGACGCGCTTTTCGAAAAAATGCGGCTTCAAAGGATACCGCGAATTTATTTTCCAGTACGGGCTCCAGACACAGCGGACGGACGAACCCAACGATCTTCAGACGCGCACGGTCCTCGATACGTATCAGGAGCTGCTGGACAAAAGCTACGTGCTGCTCGACGAAGCCCAGATGCAGCGGGTCGTGAAGCTGTTCCTGCAGAAAAAACGCGTGTTTGTCTACGGGATCGGCAGCTCCGGCTGTCTGGCGACGGAGATGAAGATACGGTTTATGCGCATCGGCATTCAGATTTACGCGGTGACCGACGCTCACGTCCTGAAGATGAACAGTGTCATGACGGACAAGGATACTCTCGTTGTCGGGCTGAGCCTCGGCGGAAAGACGAACGAGACGCTGTCGGCGCTGGAAGAAGCGAAAAAAGCGGGAGCGACCACCGTATTAATGACCTCCAGGAATGACGAGAGTCTGAAGGAATGCGCCGACGAGATCATGCTGGTTCCGGTCAAGGAAAATCTCGATTTCGGCAACGCGATCTCGCCGCAGTTTCCGGTTATGATCATGGTGGATATTCTGTTCAGCAAGATCCTGGAAAGCGATCTGTACAGACGAAGCGCCGTTCATTCGTACACGCTTAGCAAGATACTCGAACGGAAGGAATAGCGGATCAGGCACTGATCCGCTTGTTTTGATTGTTCTGCATGTCGACTTTGAAGACAAACTTGTCGCCCCGGACGATGGAGGACGTATATTCGATGACGGCGCCTTCCTCGCGGCTGATTCGTTCGAGACGGATGCAGGGAGTAGACGGCCCGACTTTAAGCAGCTCCTGCTCCAGCGGCGTTGGCAGTACGGGACAGAAGGTCTCGCTTGCGGAATCCGGAAACAGATCGTATTTTTTCGAGAGATAATCGTACAGCGAACCGTCTCCTTCGAGAACCCGGGTCTCGAGCCGGTGGAAGCGCGACTTGGGCAGCCAGGTCGTTTCGATCATCAGCGGATAGCTGACGGCGGACCGGATCCGGACCAGCCGGTGAAACTGAGAGCCTGCTGGATGCTCCAGTTTTGCTGCCAGGGTGGCGTCGATAGGGAGCTGTGTATATTCGTAAATTTCGTTGCTGATGACGGTGTTGCTCGCCTTCAGACCGTCGGTGAATGAATAAAAATGGTTAAGCGGCTGCTCGAAGACCTGCGGCTTGACAAACGAACCGTTTCCGTGAACGGTATAAATCACGTCTTCTTTCTTGAGCAGATTGAGCGCCTGCCGGACTGTGGATCTGCTGACATGATGTTTATCAGTCAGATAACGTTCGGACGGCAGCGGCTCGTTTTCACGATATTCTCCGCCAAGTATCGAACCGCGGATCTGTTCTGCCACAATTTTATATAACGACTGCATCAGAATAATCCAATCTAGCTTCAGTATTGTACCTATTTTGGCACAATCGTATTATACTACGTTTTTTCCATTCCTCCCAGAGGCTTTAAGCGCCGCTACTCAGTAAAAATTTAACAAAACATACCACTGGTCCAGGTGGTTTGTTCAACTGGTTCATACCACCTGATGAAATGGGTTAAAAGACGTTGTAAACGTTGCTTTTAACTCAAATCCAAGTAAAATGACAATTACAACATGAAACACAACACGAATTACAGCAAGGGGAGAAAAGAAGATGGCAGAACCTAATATCCTGCTTACGCGGATCGACAATCGTCTGATCCACGGGCAGGTAGGCGTTACATGGACGATGACACTCGGGGCGAATCTGATTCTCGTGGCGGATGATGAGATCGCGGGGAACGAGATGATGCAGGAGCTGATGGGCGTAACGGCGGAATCTTCAGGAGCAGGCGTACGCTTTTTCACGCTCCAGAAGACGATCGACGTGATCCATAAGGCTTCCGCAAAGCAGAAGATTTTTATCGTCTGCAAAACGCCTAAGGAAGTCCGCGCACTGGTAGAAGGCGGCGTTCCGATTAAAGAAGTAAATGTCGGCAATATGCATTTTTCAAAGGGAAAGACTCAGCTCAGCAAAAAGGTTTACGTGGATGACGACGACCTGGCGGATCTGAAAGCGCTCAAGGACGCGGGTGTCAACGTCTTTATCCAGGACGTTCCCGGCGATCCGAAAGAAGAAGTGAAGGGAATCTAAAATGGAAATTACACTCGCACAGGGCATCGGCCTCGCGCTGATGGCAATTGTCGTCGGCGTCGACTTCTGGCTCGAAGGCTTTTTCATCTTCAGACCGATTATCGTAAGCACGCTTACCGGTCTTATTCTCGGCGATCTGACGCTGGGGCTCGTAACCGGCGGTATCACCGAGCTCGCGTTCGCGGGACTTACCCCTGCAGGCGGAACGCAGCCGCCGAACCCGGTTCTCGCAGGCGTCATGACGACGGTTCTCGCGTATACGACGGGTCAGGCGCCGGCTGCGGCTATGGCGCTGGCGCTGCCCTTCAGCTTCCTGATGCAGTACGTCATTCTGTTCTGTTACTCGAGCTTCTCGCTGTTCATGAAGTCGGCGGACGAAGCCGCGGTTAACGTGGACACGAAAAAAATCGTTCAGATCAACATCGTCTGCACGGTTATCGTCGCGCTGCTATACGGTATTATCGTATTCCTGTGTGCCTATGTCGCTCAGGATGCGATGAAGACATTTGTCGAAATCCTGCCTGAATGGCTCACTCACGGTTTCGAAGTAGCAGGCGGAATCCTTCCTGCTGTCGGTTTCGCCATGCTTCTTAAGGTCATGCTTAAGGGAGAATACGTTCCGTACCTCCTGATCGGCTTTGTTATGGCAAGTTTCCTCGATTTCGCGAATCTGCTTCCCGTCGCGGTTATCGGTACGGCGCTCGGACTGATCACGTACAATCGTGAAAAGAAGATCCAGGAAGAAGCGGCGCTCATTAAGGTCACGGAAGTCAATATCGAGGAGGATGATGAAGATGGCATCTGAAAATAACGAAAAGCTCATCACGAAAAAAGACATAACGAAGCTGGGGCTGCGTTCTCTTTTCCTGCAGGCGAGCTTCAACTACGAACGAATGCAGGCATGCGGATTCCTGGTTTCCCAGCTTCCGCTGCTCAAGAAGATTTACAAGGACGACGACGCGGGTTTGTCCGCGGCGATGGAAGACAATCTCGAGTTCATCAACACCCACCCGAACCTCGTAGCCTTCCTGATGGGGCTTCTGATCTCGATGGAAGAGGCTCATGAAAAGAGAGAGACTATTCAGGGGATCAAGGTCGCCCTGTTCGCGCCTCTCGCCGGCATCGGTGACGCGATATTCTGGTTCACGCTCCTGCCGATCATCGCGGGCATCAGCGCCTCGATGGCGATCGAAGGCAGCGTAGTCGGACCCATCATGTTCTTTGCGGTCTATGTCGCGATATTCGTCATGCGAATAGCCTGGGCCCACTGGGGATATGATCTGGGGACGAAGGCGATCGGAACGATCAAGGCGAAATCATCGATCATAAGCAAGGCTGCAACCGTACTGGGCTGCACGGTTATCGGCGGACTCATCGCTTCCTACGTCAACATTAACGTTCTGACGGAAATTTACGTAAACGCACAGAAGACGGTCAATCTCCAGACAGACTTCTTCGATATGATTTTCCCGAATATCCTGTCCATCGGCTACGTCTTCACGATGTACTACTTCCTGAAGAATAAGAAGGTAAGCCCGGTTGTTCTGATCCTCGTGACCTTCGGCCTGGCGATTCTCTGCTCCTTCTTCGGAATCCTCTAGAAGTTGGGCAGACCGATCAGAATATTTGCAAGCGATATGGACGGGACGCTGCTCAGGAAGGATTTCACGATAAGTCCCGAGAATGTCAGCGCCGTCCGAAGGCTCGGCGAAGCGGGTATCGTTTTCGCCGTCGCCACCGGAAGAACGTACTACGACGCGATGTCCATCTGCGGCCGGTACGATCTGAAACCCTACGTGATCTCGAATAACGGAACCTGCGCTTTTTCTCCGGACGGCGAGCTTATTTACGCAAGACCCATCGCGAGAGCGACGGCGGCTGAGGTTATCAGGTGTCTCGAGGCAGAAAAAGCGTGCTTCGGAATCGGAACCAGCGATCATTACATCGCGCCTGAAAACTGGGAACAGACACTGGACGATGAAATCGCGGATCTCAGAGAACGGGATATCCTGATCACGGAAGACTACGTCGACTTTATTAAAGAAGAGATGCTCGCCCAGCACGGTATCCGGTACATCGCGTCCACCGACGAGCTGTTCGAGGAGACAAACGCGATTTACAGTATCTCGCTGATGATCGCGGATCAGGAAAAGCTTCACCGTATCAAAAACCGTCTTGAAAGGATTCCGTCCCTGCTCGTTTCGATTTCCGGCAAGCATAATGCGGAAATTATCGAAAAACGCGGCACGAAGGATCAGGCGCTCAGATGTCTGTGTGCAAATCTGAATACGGATCTTGACGAAGCTGCCGCCATCGGCGACAGCCTGAACGATCTGGAGATGATCCGTGAAGCGGGGATAGGCATCGCTGTAGCCAACGCACGAAAAGAGGTGCTCGATGCGGCCGATATGGTCGTGGCGGATCATCTGGAAAACGGCGTCGCACAGGCAGTGGACAGGCTGCTCTGTTCGTAAGCGGGTCAGGATACAGATATGCAGATTTCGGACGGCTTATGCCGTCCTTTTTTTAAGGAAGGATAAGGAAAATGAATAAAATTATCATTACGGGTCACGGTTATTTTGCGACGGGCCTCGAGTCGTCATCGGTTCTGATAGCGGGAAAGCAGGAGAATGTCGCCGCAGTGGACTTTCCGGAAGAATTCAGCACAGAGGATCTCAGAGACAGACTTCACAGCGAAATCGAATCGGCGCAGGACGGCGTGATTATCCTGACGGATCTCGCCGGCGGTTCTCCGTATAATATGTCGGTTCTGGAAAAAGCAGCACATTCGGACAGAGAGATCGCGGTTCTCTCCGGATCGAATCTCGGCGTTCTCCTGTCCTGTATCTTTTCGATGGAAGAGGATCCGGTACTGACAGCGAAAACCGCTCTTGCCGAAGGCAGGGACGCGATGCAGCTGTACGAACGAAGAGCGCCTGTTAGGACTGAAGAGCCGGACGAAGGAATCTGATCCTTATCCTTCATCGGAATATTTCAGATCGATAATCGCCGGACAGTATAAAAACAGGCAGTAAAAAAGAAGTCTTTCGAACGAAATCAGGAGTTTAACCTGAAGACATTCGGAGGACTTCTTTTTATGTTTTTTTACAGCCGGACGGGCGGCATAAGCAGCAGACAACTCAGATGCAGCGCAGATCCGGATTTGTTTTATGCACAGAAGCAGCGTTGAGGAGGTTTCTGACAGTGTTTTCGGCCTTGCCGAGACCGTCGCCGTTAAGGGAATAGTGAGACCAGCGGCCCTCTTTTCTGCAGCTTACGATTCCGGCTTCACACAGAATCTTCATATGATGAGAGAGCGTGGACTGACTGATATTGAGCTCCTCGAGCAGGACGCAGGCGCACAGTTCTCCGCCGGTGAGCCGTTCCAGTATACTAAGGCGGTTCGCATCTGCCAGCGCTTTAAATAAGACAACATCCTGATCGCAGTTTTCCATGGCACGTCCTTTCAAATAATCGTTCTTATTATAATTCCAAAAGACTCTGAAAGAGTCCAATAGAATCTTAACATTAAAATTGATTGTCAACAATTTGACGGAGAGACGAAATTGTTATAATTTTAATGACTTATTTCTTATATGTAGAAAATTCTCCGGCAGTCAGGGTAAATAGACTTGATATATTGATAAATATCGATATAATAATTATAGATCGATATTTATCGATATAAAATATTGTAATATAAAACGATTTAGAAAGGAATCCGTTATGGAAATAAAACATTATAATCCGCTGGATCAGAACTGGACAAAATACCTGTTCTTTACCGGAAAGGGCGGAGTCGGGAAAACATCAACCGCCGCGGCGACGGCAATTGCTCAGGCAAGGAGCGGAAAGCGGGTTCTGCTCCTCAGCACGGATCCCGCGAGCAACCTTCAGGA
>CALMRA010000241.1 GCA_937872065.1 uncultured Eubacteriaceae bacterium
GGAAATCAAAAGTGCTGCCGGTCACTATCGACTGAACAGCACTTTATTTCGTGATTCCTTACGATTTAATAAACTGATACATAACGTCGGTAAAGCTCTTGCGCTCTTCCTCCGGAATGCTTAACGCGTAATCTGTGAATCGGGTGAAAGTTTCAGGCGTATTGACGCCGTAATTTCGCATGCCGCCCATAACCGAATAGAATTTATCCATATCCTTGGCGTACGACTGCTGGGCATATTCCATCAGTTCCTCTGTCAGCGGTCCTTCCTTAAGCTGCTTGCCAAGGAATTTTCCGATGGCCCGGCCGCTTGAAAGCGCAGTGAAGAAACCTTCACCCATAAACGGTTCGATCGATGAAGCGGCATCTCCGATCATTACGCAGCCCTTTGAATACATCTGCCCTGTCTTCCAGCAGCTGGGAAGACGCCAGCCTTTAATATCTCCGATAAGACGGGCATCACCGAGCCGTTCGTTTCCCAGTTTCGTCTCATCTCTCAAGCGCGTAAAATAATCTTCGATTTTCATTCCGCTTTTACGCAGCGCCTCAGCGGTGATAAATACGCCTACGTTGGCGATATCGTCTCCTTCCGGGAAGACCCACATATAGCCTGCCGGATAAAGATCGGGGAAGGGATAATGGAATTCGATCAGATCCTCGAGTCCGCGCACATTTTCATAGTAGCCTCGCGCGCCCATCCAGAGAGTTTCCGGATCTTCATTGAAAACGCCTAATTTTCGCGCTTCCATCGAATGAGAGCCGTTAGCCAGAATAACAAGATCCGCGTATTCTTCGATCATCTGGCCTTTATAAAAGGCTTTCACACCGATCACCTTTCCATGTCTGATGATCAGGTCGCGGACATCGAAGTTTTCGATGAAACGAGCCCCTTCCCGAACGGCAGCCCGCCTGATAATATCGTCTATAACATAACGCCGTGTGCCCATAGCGTATTCTTTGTCAGATCTGAAAGAAACCAGCCGTTCGTCGACATCGCTTGATTTCATGCCGTAAAGCATCGTGCCGGCTTCCCTGGCTTCCTCCATAATTCCCATTTCTTCGTAGATATACCAGGAGTGAAACATCTGACCGTCGCCGCAGACTTTATCACGAGGCCATTGTTCCTTGTCTACGAGCAGGACGTCGATACCTGCCTGTGCAAGATAAAAGGCAGCGGCAGAGCCGGCCGGACCGGCTCCAACGACTAGTACTTTAGAATTTGCAGTCATCTGATCCCTCCATTGTCAATTGACGTCATCGTTATTGCATCACCCTTCGGACATTCTCTCTGGCATGCGCCGCACCCGATACATTTCTCAGGATCTACCGATTGATATCCGCACTGCAGACAGCGGTTCGCTTCCGTTGTGATAACAGATTCGGAGTAATCTGTTTCCACCTCGTTAAAACTGCGCATCCGTTCTTCAGCCTCAAGAATGGGCATCGGGGGACGAGCGATACGAAGCCGGTTAGCCGGAAATACCTTTTCAAGTTCGGGAGCCGAATGCAGCGTACGAAGATTCATCAGATCCTTCGTAGTACGGCCGCGGAAAAACTCATCTATTTGAACGGCAGTTTCTTT
>CALMRA010000242.1 GCA_937872065.1 uncultured Eubacteriaceae bacterium
CACTCCGTGATAAAATAACATAGGAATAAACTGTGTCCGAAAGGACTATATTAATAGGATTAAAAAGATAGGATTAAAAATGACTCACAATGAAGAAAATAACGGCGTAGAGGAAGTCTCTGCGTCGGGTACGGCTTCCGTCCCGACCGCGGAGACTGATTCTGCGAATCATACAGAATCTGTTACTTCTTCCGTACTGACGAACGAAGAAGCCGGTTCTGAAAGATCGAACGACAGGGCTCTTGCAGAAGTTATCGAGAGCCTGGAGAATACCGACAACAGAGAGGACGACGCAGCTTCTTCTGAGCCGGACAGTTCCGTCACCGACAGTACTTCAGATCTGAACGAAGCCGAAGCATCCGCTGAAACCCCGGAAACATCCGAAGCGGCTCCCGGTACGGATGCCGCGCAGAATGAAGACTCCCTGCTGACCGGAACCCCGGTCGAAACCGCCTCCTCCGTCATAACGGATGAAGCGTCCGGCATTTCGGCGGATGATCCCGAAGCAGACACAGCAGAACGTGAAGCCGAAGCGTCTTCTGACGGACAGACTTCCGAAAACACCGGTTCAGAAAATACCGGTTCAGAAGATACCGATTCAGAAGATACCCTTCCGGAAGATATCTCTTCTGAAGAGGATCCCGATGCAACGGGCATGATCTTTTTGACCGAACCGGTCGCAGAGGACGATTCTGAACCGGACGGCGTCAAAATCGATCTAAACGATGAAGATCATACGGAAAAAGACGCGCCCGACCGCGAACTCAAGCTCGGCGGTACGGATAAAAAACCGAAGGACAGAAAAAAACTCTGGATCACTCTCGGCAGCATCGCCGCGGTTCTTGCCGTGATCTATCTGATCGGTGTCTGGCGCTTTTCCCAGGTATTCCTGCCCGGAACCTATGTCGACGGATTCTCTGCAGCCAACAAAAGTGTCGCGCAGACCGAAGAACTGATCAAATCCGGAACTGCGGAACGCACTGTCACGATCACCGGTTCCGACGGAAAGACTGAAACGATCACAGCCGGAGATATCGATCTGGTATTCTCCGACAACCTCGATCTCGAATCCGTTATCGCGCAGCAGAACCCATGGGCATGGCCTGCTGCTCTGGCGGGATCGGAACGGACCGATCTTGCCAGCGACTATACCTACTCGAGCTCGAAGCTTAACGCGCTGATCAGCGCATCACCTTTCGTAACGGGAAGCGATATCGTTACAACGGAAAACGCGAAAGCAGCCTACGACGGAAGCACCTTCGTTGTACAGAAAGAAATCTACGGAACGCAGGTCGACTCCGACAAGCTTAAGGACGCCGTTCTGAAAGGTCTCCTGACCGGTCAGGAGACTCTAGATCTTGAAGAAAACAAAATCTATGTACAGCCGACAGTTCTCGAAGACTCGGCAGACCTGCAGGCCAGCGTATCAAAGCTTAATCAGATCGCTTCGACCGTCATTACCTACACCTTCGGCAATACGAACGAAACGGTAGACAAGAGCGTTTTCCTTGACTGGCTCAGCACCGACGACCAGGGAAATGTGAGCGTAGACAGTACAAAGGCTGCCGCTTACATCAAGGGACTGGCCGATAAATACGATACCTTGTATACCTACCAGTCGTTCAATACCTCTTCCGGTTCTACTGTTGAAGTCTACGCGGCGGGATACGGATGGGAAATCGATCAGAAGGAAGAAACAGCTGAGCTCGTTTCGCTGATCTCTTCCGGTTCTACAACGACCCGGGAACCTGTATATGAATCGACCGGTGCGGATCGTACCCTTGGAAACGCAGTCGGAGGAGACTATATCGAAATTTCGATAAGCGCTCAGACGATGTGGTGCTACAGCAACGGACAGCTGGTCACCTCAACTCCGGTCACAACGGGAACCGTATCCAGCGGATACGGTACTCCGACGGGCATTTACGAGATTGCCTATAAGGATACAAACGTCAATCTCGAAGGCAACAATGCGGACGGTTCGGCTTACAGCTCTCCGGTCACTTTCTGGATCCCCTTTAACGGCGGAATCGGAATTCACGATTCCTCATGGCGCAGCAGCTACGGCGGCGACGTGTATCTGACCAGCGGCTCCCACGGATGTGTCAATACTCCGTACAGCGCGGTCGCGACGATTTATGAAAACTGCTACGCGGGCGAACCGGTCGTCGTCTATTAACGTCAGCTCGTATATCCGCCCGTTTAACAATGAGAGGGAACAATGTGCGGTAGATTCGTTTT
>CALMRA010000243.1 GCA_937872065.1 uncultured Eubacteriaceae bacterium
ATTCAGAAACACAGCGGCCCCGGCCGGATCGTCAGTCGATCCGGCCGGGGCCGTTTTTGCTGTCATTATCGTTATTCTGCAGGATCATCCGTTATCGGGATCATCAGGATCAGCGGAATTATCGGGATCATCAGGATCATCAGAATTATGAATATCATCTGAATCATACGGATCCTCATGCCGGTCCGCATCATCCGAGTTCTTAAAATTATGCGGTCCGGGGAAGTCGCCGGTATCAAGCTCCGAACGGGAGTCGCCCGCGATGTAGAAGTCGGAGCGGTCTCCGTTGATCACATTTTCGAGGTTAGGCGCCGGTACGTTTTCCGCTGCCGTCCTGTCGTCGTCCTCCGCTTTTGCGTCGGGTGCGGCTCCTTCGTAAATGTAGTAATGTTTCGGTGACTGCTTGGCCAGGAACTTGGCCTCGTCCGCGCTCCTCATCCAGACCGTGCGGCTCGTGATCTCGTCGTCGAGATAGACGATCCCGGCGTTGACCTGCAGGCTTATTTCCTGTCCGTCGATGTTCGAGATCTCGCCGATCTCCTTCATGATTTTCAGGACCTGCTCCAGCACCTGCTCCTCACTCTTGAAATTTGAATAGAACAGCAGGAAGTCGTCGTCGCCGAGACGGGCGATATCCACGCGCTTCGAGGTGAACCGTTTGAGCACCGTCGCGGCCTCTTCGAGCATCTTCGTTCCAAAACCTTGCCCGTAAAGACTCACCAGCGGCTTGTAGCCATTGATGTCCATCATGACCAGCGCCTGATTTTCCGTATGGCCGAACAGCTGGGCAATCCTGTTGTAAATCGCGGAGCGGCTCATGAGCTTCGTGCGCTCGTCAAGGGTTATCAGTCGGCGGATGGTCTGCCTGCACTGGTCGATCTCCTTGTTCTTCTCGATGAGCACATCGCCGATCTCGTTGATCTTGCCGCCGATCTGAGAAGCCTGATCGATTCCGGAATTTTCGTCGATCCGAGAGTCGTAATCCTCGTTCAGGTACTCGCCGAGCACCGTGTTGCAGCGGCTGAAGGGCTTGATCACCTTGGCTATCAGGCTGCGGGTAATCAGCACTGTTGCGGTGGTCAGAGCGAGAGTGAGCAGCAGATTGAAGAGCTGCAGTCTGTTTACATCATACATCAGCACTGCCTTCGGGATGCAGGCGGTCACGATCCAGTCTACCTCCGTAATGTCGGTGTAAGCTCCGACAGTCTGGACATCATCCAGTGTGAAGAGTACCTGGCCGGTTTCCGAGGTTTCATCCGCATTATCCGATGTGGTGACCTTGTCCCGCAGCTCCGTAAGACTGTCGCGTTCTTCGATCGCCGCAGTTACCGCAGTTCCGTCTTCGTTCGGCGTATACACAAGGTTCTGATCCGGACCGAGGAGAATTATTTTTGTGCCGCCCGCGCCGGCCTGCTGCGCGAGGGTTGTCACCAGCGGGAGCCTGACGATTCTGACAAGGTATCCGACAAACTGTCCGCCGCTTTCAATCCGGTTGCCAACCAGCAGGATCGGCTCGTTATTGTCGAGATCCATCACGCAGTAGGTGCTGCTTTTCGAGCTGAGCGCCGTATAGGACTCGCTGTCCGACATATCCGTTCCGACCATAGACGCTTCGGTCGCGATATAGACCTTTCCCGACGCATCTACGATATAAGAGTTGGCCACGTTAGTGTTGGTACTCGTCGCGGCGTCCATCAGCGCCTGAGCCTGAGCTTTTGTATCCGAATCCGACGGATCGCTCAGGCTTGCCGCGTAGACCGGAAGACGAGATTCTGTACCGACCCCCTTCGTCGCGTTCTGGTAGGTCTGGGAGATGTAGTTTGCGATGGTGTCCGACGTGCTCTGCAGCGCCGCCGTGCTCTGGTTATACTGGTTTATTGTCAGGAACACCGACATGATCAGCGAGAGCAGCATCGGTATAACGGCAAGAAGGATCGCCGAAATTGTAATATAGCTGTTCTTTTTTTCTTTTTTTTCGCCCATTAAAGCGCTGCTCCTTTCAATCTGTTTTAATTGTTTTTCAAGACCGCTGTAAAATCTTCTATCTTCTATTTTACACTCAGGCAGGAGGTATTGCCACGGCCGAAAATAAGCCGTCCTCTTTTCGATGAGAACGGTTATCCGGTTTGACAAAAGCGGGCCTTCAAAAGATAATTAAAGAGACGTCCGTTAACCGGGACAGCAGCCTCAGGCAGGCGGTCCGGAGCGGGGGATCTACCTGAAAGGAGCCAGATATGGACGGTGACCCTGGAGAGAAACGCTGCAGTATAA
>CALMRA010000244.1 GCA_937872065.1 uncultured Eubacteriaceae bacterium
GTACGATTTTAATAACTTGTATAACGAATAATATAGCTATATAATATCGGGAAAATCGTTATTTAAGGCGGGAGGTATCTGATGAATTATCAGCAGATCGAAACATTTTTAACAGTCATCGCACACGGGAGCATTACCGGCGCAGCGGAGAAGCTGTTTGTTTCACAATCTACTGTGAGCAGCCGGCTGCAGCAGCTGGAGGAGGAACTTGGCGCGAAACTGATTTTTCGTCAGAAAGGTCACAGAAGCGTGGAAATAACAGCCTATGGAAGAGCGTTTATACCTATCGCCAACCAGTGGGCTGCATTATGGAAAGATACTCAGAATTTAAAGAATACGGCGAATATTCATACGCTCAATATCGCATCTGTTGATGCCGTTAATAACTTTACGCTGCTTCCGCTGTTCAACAGTCATATCGAACGGGCGCCTGACGTCAAGCTGTCGATTAATACGTTTCATTCAGAGGAAATCCACGGCCTTGTGGAAAACAGAACGATGGATATCGGGTTCGTATTCAGCCAGATCCGTTATCAGCATGTGATTTCCAGACCGGTTTATCGGGAGCTTATGTATCTGGTCTGTCATAAGGACAGTAAGTATCATGAAAATATGCATCCGGAAGAGCTGAATCCCGGGAAAGAGGTCTATCTGAAGTGGGGACCTGATTTTCAGCAGTGGCATGACAGGCACTGGGATGCGGAAACGTCTCCGCTAATCAGTGTAAACACGGGCTCGATGCTTCAGCATTATCTGCAGGAGCCCGGACGATGGGCCATGGCGCCGATGTCGGTCGTACAGGCGTTTCAGAAGGATAAGGAGATCACCCATTATTCCATTCAGGAACCGCCGGATTCGAGAATCTGCTATATGCTTACAAACCGCTATCCGAAAGCTAGTCACGAAGCAGCAATTGCAGCCTTCGAAAACGAGCTTGATGAATTTGTCTGCGAAAATCAGACTATCTGTACCTTCGAACCGTGGATGCTCGCGGAATAGCTTTTCTTATTCGTAGAATCGGAACAGGCTAAACAATATCCAGAATTTTAAAGGACATCTCCATATAGAGCATTTCGTCCTTTGATTCAAAGTCGATGTCGACCAGCTTTCTGATATTTTTCATCCGATACAGAAACGTGCTTCGCTGGATATATAATGCTTTTGACGCGGCAACCGCGTTAAACCGGCTGTCAAAATAAGCGGACAGGGTCTTATAATACTCTGTCCCTTTTTGTTTGTCATG
>CALMRA010000245.1 GCA_937872065.1 uncultured Eubacteriaceae bacterium
GATGAAAGAAAAGATGCTGAAGCATCTGGACGAATTCGGCGTGAAATAAGCTGATCGGCAGCTGATTCGGTGCAAATAAAAAGAACCTCCTCGGAGGTTCTTTTTTTATCTGTTACTGTTCCGCTTTCGTAAGCCGGCTTATCGAGAAAATAATCCCTGCGGATATACACATCAGGATCACGAACATCATTCCGGTATTGTTCTCAAGACCTGTTGTCGGGGTCTGGGATGTCGTCGTTCCGTCTGCATCTGTGGTATCCGTCGTGACCGCCGCGGCTCCGTGGGTGTTGGTGTACGCGTAGACCGGGGTCGTGTTTTCGACGATCTGCGTGTCCGGAACGGCCGGATCTGCGGAATCGACGCCGCCCTTGTTCAGTGTCGGTGTGTAGCCCGCGACCTTCTTTTCTTCGACCGAATAGGCCGCCGTTACCGGAAGACCTTCGACTGTGAAGGACTGCCCGTGCTTGAGCTGGATCAGCGTGCTCTGTCCGCCGCTTGACGCGGTGATCGTCGAAGGCTGCACGGCTGTGGCTGCGTCCGTTATTTCGACGCCGTCCTGATAGTACTTGACGTTGAAGGTGCCTGAAGCGCCTGTGAGTCTTACCTTAAAGGTGAAGTACTGCTGCTGGTTCGCGTCGTCGCCTGCGACAGTCTTGCTTACCGTAAAGCCGCCGGTCTTCATCGCGTTGGTGAACGCCACCGTTCTGCTGTCTCCGGCATCGAGCTGTCCGCCGTAGAATTCGCGGGTGTCTTCGCTGTCGTCGCCGCATTTCACGCTGGTGGTATAATTGGCGTTTTCATTTTCGAATACTGCATAGGAGAGTCCCGCTGGTATCGAGAATGTGGTCTGCTGTCCGCCTGTCAGCGTGAAGGCGTAGTAGCCGGCATAGTCGGGATCTTTTTCTGCTCCGGCGATATCTCCTTCATAAGGAACCGCTTCGTCTCCGTCCAATGTGTACAGATACAGGTCAAAGGAGAAGGTGTCGGTCGTTCCGTTGGCAGGTCCCGTTACAGTCTTCGAAACTGTGACGGACGCGGGCTTCAACGTGTTCGTAAAGGAGATCTCGTAGATGGACTGTCCCGCGGTCGTTCCCGATGCGGTCTGTCCCTGAGTATCGGTGCCGGGGGTAATCGCACCGTCTGTGGTTACGTCGGTCCTGCTGGACGTGGAGAATTCCTGATACTCTGTTTCCGTGATCTTATAATCATATCCCGAGGGAATCGTGAAGACGATATGCTGCTCCGGCTTGATCGTGACTGTGTACTTGCTGTCCGTCGCAGTCAGCGTCCCTGCCGAAATTTCGTTTCCGTCTGCATCGACGATCTTGTACGGAATTTCAGCATTATAGGAAGTTCCGTCTTTGCTGAACTCCGCAGTAAAACTGAAATCTGCGTCTGCGCAGGACTTCGCTTCGTCTCCCGAAACGCTCTTCGTCAGGTCGATTTCCGAGTATTCCGCCTTCGGCTGCCATACTGCGTAGTAGGTCGTATTACCGGTGAGTGAAACGGCTGCTACGTCTTCCGAGGACAGGATGCCCTGATCTCCCGGCATTGCGAAGCGGTCCGTGGACCAGCCGACAAATTCATACTGGTCCCGGGTCGGGTCCGTTTCTGTCGTGCCGTTCCAGAAGGCCGTGGAACCGGTCAGGTTCGATGTGGGTGTGGAGCTTCCGACGCTTGCGGTGCCTGTGACGCCTGCAGCGGCGAAGTCCGTCGTGCCGTCGGGAAGCTTCGCGTCCGAAGCGTTCGGAAGGTAGGTTACGGTGTACTGCTTGCCGAAGTTGATATCGTACAGCAGGTTGCCCGCGTCTTCCGCCTGGTCATTCTGCGCTGAAGGGATCGAAACAAACGCGATCACGGTCTTGACCTGGGTGTCGGGAACGTTGTAGGTTCCTTCGAAGTAGTTCCAGGTTCCTGAGGACGCCTTGTCGGGCTGTACCTGATAGTCCTTGCCGCCGTAATTGACGGTAAGCGGACTGTTCTGGTAGCACTGAACGAAATAGTCGTTGACCTTCAGGATCTGATCGTAGGTGATACCGTTCTTCGAATTGTACTTATCAATCGTGAAATCCGATTTTTCAAGGATCGCCGCGATGGTCTTGAGATCTTCAGAGCCGCTGTTCTTGAGCTTATTGATGAAGTCGCTGCTCTTAAGTCCCGCAAAGTAGACCTTGTGGAACAGGTCCGTATTGTTCGTGCCGTAGGCGTCCGTCGGTCCGTAGGCCGCGCTGTCATTGGAGGAGGGTCCGATAATGACGGCCATATACTGAGGTTCTTCAGTGGTGTAGTAAACCGACTTTGTGCGGCCCCCGTGATACATCGAGTAGTTCCATGTGCCGCCGTCGCTGGAATCGAGGTCCTGATACAGCGAAGAAACGGTCGTCGAGTTAATTTCCGCAACGAGCGTGGAGTCGGCGGTAAAGCCGGGGATCTTCGAGGTCTTGTCGTCGAGGGTGCCTGTGGCGAGAGTCGAACTGCTGTCGCTGTACATGTCGATCTTGTTGATCTCGAGCATATGGGAATCCGATGTTTCGGAGTTCACCTTTTTGCTGTTGGTGGTCTGCCATCCGACCTCGGAATCGTTCTGGGCCTGGGTCGCGGTTCCGGACATATTGCTGAGCAGATTGTATTCCGAATAGCCGGATACGCTGGTCGCTGCGGGCAGTGTCCCGAACTTCGAATTGGTCAGTACCGTGTTAAAGGGGTTCAGATAGACCTTGTAGTTCTGAACCGCCGCGCCTTCGGGAAGTCCCGAGATGACAGGGGTGATTTCCTGGACCGCGCCGGTATCGGTCTTCAGGGTTCCGGTCCATGAATCGATGTCAAAGCGCTGTTCCGTTCCGTCGACAACGATCCCGACTTCGTTCGGAAGCTGGTCTTCGATATCGTTCGGATCGGTCGTGTCGAGAGACTTGACGACGGTCTGCTTCATAACGACGCCGTCCCTGTAATAGACTGCGGCATCCGCGGCCTGGACAGGAAACAGCTGGACAAGCATCGCGAACATCACCACAATAAACGCAGTCGCTGCCATATATAGATTCTTTTTCGTGATCGGCAATTGAGGCTCCTTCAATTTGTTCTATATCTTCTCTATTATTCTCAATATTCCTGTTGATTATATGTTTATTTTAGTTATAAGTCAACTTAAAGATTTATTTCAAGCCTGTTTGAAGATGTTTTCAATAGTTTTACTTATTATTTCTGGAGTTATTTCTAATGACAGCGTTTTATTTCCGCTCAAAACGTTTCTTCTATACGGGACTTCAGCGCTGCAGGAAATCCTCGGGAGGATCACTGCAAAGAAAAAGGGTTAAAGCCGTACGGCCTTAACCCCGGGCAGAATATTCAGTCAATCCGCCTTCGTATTCTGTTTATACCTTAAGCCCGAACCGCATCTTCAGGATAATCGCGATCCCGACTGCGCCCACTCCCGCGATAAACAGCATGAACGGCGTGTCGTTCTGGGTGTAGGAGGTCGCGGGCGCTGCGCTGG
>CALMRA010000246.1 GCA_937872065.1 uncultured Eubacteriaceae bacterium
GGCCTGCGCGGCGGTCGGACACTGCCCGACCGGACAGGCCGTCATTACCCCGGGCTTCAGGCTGCATGCTAAATACGTGATCCATACGCCGGGTCCGGTTTATTCAGGATCGCCCCGGGATGAAAAACTCCTGTCGGACTGCTACAAAAATTCTCTGGAGCTCGCCGCGAAAAACGGCTGCGCTTCCATCGCCTTCCCCCTTATCTCAGCCGGAATTTACGGCTACCCGAAGCACGAGGCACTCGAGGCCGCGAGCCGGACCATCGAAGATTTCCTGAAGACCCACGAGATGGACGTCCGGCTCGTGCTGTATCCGTGATCCGCGAAGACTGCCCGTGCCCGCGGCAGCGCTGTAAACGGCACGGAGACTGCAAGGCCTGCAGAGCCCATCATCAGGGGAAGCGGAATCCGCCCTGGTGCGAGCGCACGGAAAACAAACAGAAGGTAAAACGCGAACGGGAAAGCAGGCGCAGCAAATAAGACTGCGGAAAGGAAAAGAATGGAATATGAAAGCAGCGTCGGGGGCGGAATCAGACTCACCGTTCTCGACGAAAATCATACGTATATCGAACAGTTTTATCTCGGAGAGCCCGCCTTCTCCGTTCTCGTCGAAGACGGAGATGAAAAGATCCTGTTCGACGCGGGCTATTCGGACGTCGTGATCAGAAACGCGGAGACGATGGGCATCGACCTGAACAAGCTGGACCAGATCGCGCTGTCTCACGGACATCACGACCACGCCTGCGGTCTCAAATACATGCTCGATGACTGTGAGATCGCCGGGCTCCCCTTAACAGCCTGCGAGGGCGCCTTCGACCATCGGGAGATCCCTGAGAAGGATCTGAGCGCGCCCTTCGACCGGAAAAAAGCGGCGGAGCTCTTCGATCTGAGGCTCACGGACCGTCCGGTGCGTCTGTCGGAGCATATCATCTTCCTGGGCCCTGTCCCGAGGAACAACGACTTCGAAAACGGCGAGCCGCTGGGGACCGTCACCCATGAGGACGGGATCAGCGAGCCCGACAGGGTCCTCGACGACAGCTCTCTGGTCATCGAAACGGCGGACGGCCTGTTCATTCTGACAGGCTGCGCCCACTCGGGCATCTGCAACACCATCGAATACGCGAAGCAGGTGACAGGTGAAGACAGGATCGCAGGGGTCCTCGGCGGCTTCCATCTGTTCAGAACCGGTCACCGCATCGACGAGACGATCCGCTATTTCAAAGAGAACCATGTGAAGGAGCTGTACCCGTGCCACTGCGCGAATTTCAAATGCCGCGCGGCGATCAACGAGGTCCATCCGGTCCACGAGGTGGGTGTCGGGATGAAGCTCGAGCTCACGGCGAAGGGCAGATCGTTCGGAGCTTACGATAAAGCCTCTCTTACTGACTGACGAATACGCTGAATGCTTTATTACAAGGAATTAACGAAAGGAATTTATGACATCAACTGACCCGAACCGTAAGCCGGTCCCGCAGAACAGACTGCGGCGGCCGGCTGTCTATTCCGCGCTGGCGCTTGCCGCCTGCGCACTGTGGGGAACGGCGTTCCCCTGCATCAAGCTGGGCTACGAATGGGGAGAGATTTCCGGACCCGCATCCCAGATCCTGTTCGCCGGAATCCGCTTCACCATCGCTGGATTCATGACCTGGGCCCTCGGGAGCATCTTCGCGAAGAAACCCCTGGGACTAGACAGGAAGGCCGTACTTCCCGTCGCAGGCTACGGACTCCTCCAGACGACGCTCAACTACATCCTGTTCTATATCGGGATGGCAAACTTGACCGGAAGCCGGGGATCCATCATCAACGGAACCTCCGCGATCTTCGCGATCATCGCGGCCTGGCTGCTGCCGCCCCACGAGAGAATGGGCCTGCGGAAGATCATCGGCTGCGCGCTGGGCTTTGCCGGCATCGTCGTCGTCAATATCGGAGGACTGGCGGGAGGCGGAGATTCGCAGCTGTACGGAACCGTTCTGATGATCGTCTGCGCGGCCGTTCAGGGCGTCGCCAACATCGACCTGAAAAAGATCGGGGGCTGCGGCTCCCCGTTTCAGATCACCGCGTTCCAGCTCGGAATCGGCGGGATTATCCTGCTGGCCATCGGACTCGTCTCCGGCGGACAGATCGGGGCGTGGCCCGCGCATTTCGTCTGGCTGCTGCTGTACATGTCGTTCCTGACCACCGCGGCCTTCACGCTGTGGACCCTCGTGATGCGGGAAAACCCCGTCGGACGGATCTCGGTGTTCATGTTCAGCATTCCCCTGTTCGGCGTGCTGTTTTCGGCGCTGTTCCTCGGAGAGCAGGTCTTTACGATGGAAAACGCGGTCTCCCTGACGCTGATCTGCGCAGGTATCGTGCTGGTCAACCGTGACGATCCCGCGATGACGGAGCCGGAATAAAACTGTTCGAACCAATAAAAAACGTCTGAATGCATAAAAAACATCAATACTGTTGGAAACCGTCAACGTTTTCGGGTATGATGAAAATAATATCCCGGCATCGGCCGGAGAAGGAGCAGGCTATGGAAGAATTAGTAACGATCCTATTGAAAACACCAGGCGAACCCTACAGCATCGAACGAGTTCCCGCAAATGACCAGTACGATTTCGACATCGAAACGGCTGAAAAAGTCCTGAAGATCCCCGGACCGATCAAACAGGTCTTCATTACGAAGGGTCCGTCCTATGACCTTTATCTGTACGGCCGGATGGTGGCAGGCGACGGTCTCGAATACAACTTCGACCTGACCAACGGCGAACGGGTTTTCGGCCCGGCGCTGTTCGTACGCCGCAAAAACGTGAACACCGAATATACCCAGTATATGGCGCAGGATGTCACGGAAGAAGACGAAAAAGTCATCAATCAGTTTATCAATACGTGAGAGTACAAAAAAGCCGGTCTCCGGCTTTTTTTATTTACAGCTTTCCCGAAAAACGGTAAAATTCTTCTGTTTTCAGACCGTATATTTCATTTTAGTAACTCTTTTACTCTGTTAAGATAATCTCAACAGGAGAGAACTATGGGTATCGGCGAAGACATTTTAAAATCAAACGAAGGCAAGCTGCGCATCATCCAGGAAACGGTCCCCGGCAAGCAGGTAACGCTCGCACATATTATCGCGAGTCCGGATGCGATCGTTTATCAGAAGCTCGGCCTGAATCCTTCGGTAGACTACAGCAAGGCGGCCATCGGAATACTGAGCATGACGCCTCCGGAAATTGCGGTTATCGCAGGCGATATCGCGCTTAAATCATCTCCGATCGATGTGGGCTTTATCGACCGGTTCAGCGGTACGCTCATCTTCACAGGCAGGATTTCCGACGTCAAATCATCGGTCAATTCGATTCTGAACTATCTGAAGACCACACTGGGCTTTACGATCTGCGACATCACCTCGACCTGAGGCGGCGCATGAAGAAGATGATCATGATGGGCCGGAGCGAATGCGGCAAGACGACGCTGCGACAGGCCCTCAAAGGCAGCACGATTCAGTACGAGAAGACACAGTACGTCAATCATTTCGACGTCATTATCGACACGCCCGGCGAATACGCGGAAACGAATTCGCTTGCACGCGCCCTCGCGCTGTATTCCTATGAGGCCGACGTCGTCGCCCTCGTCCTCTCGGCAACCGAACCCTATTCGCTGTATCCGCCCAATATCGCGCCCCTCGCGAACCGTCCCGTCATCGGGATCGTCACGAAGACCGACGCACCCGGAGCGGACGCGGAGCAGGCCGGAGAATGGCTCCGGCTCACAGGCGCGGATCCGATCTTTTACATCAGCTCCTTTACCGGAGACGGAATCTGGCAGCTCCTCGAATATCTGAAAGAACCGGGAGACGTTCTCCCGTGGGAATCACAGGAAGAAGCGGAAGCAGACCGCAACGTCCTGTCTACAAAATTTGACGTTCCGGAAATCGGAAGCGGAAATTACGAATTTATCTGACATTATCTGACCTTTCTTCATTCTCCATTTTGTATCCTTTCTTTATTATACGAAACGCCGGCTGAAAAATCAGCCGGCGTTTTGTATTGGTTTTATTCTGCAGTTTTATTTTGTATCGATGGATATGGTCCGGATCTACAGCTTCCCGAGCTCTGTCGGTTCGCCTTTCTTTCTGAGAATCAGAAAGCCGATAAGACCCGCGACAAGCATCGCCAGGGAGATCAGCTGGGCCTGCCGCAGTCCGAGGAACATCAGCGAGTCTGTCCTGAGTCCTTCGATGAAAAAGCGTCCCAGCGAATAGAAGACGAAGTACAGGCAGAAGCCCTGTCCGTATTTCTTCTCCCTGTGCTTTTCGTACCATAATAAAAAGAACATCACCAGCAGGTCCCAGACAGACTCGTACAGGAAGGTCGGGTGAACGTATATCACCTTTCCCGCGTCGAGCACCGGGATCGCCCATGGCAGCGTCGTTTCCGTCCCGTGGGCTTCCATGTTGAAGTAGTTGCCCCAGCGGCCG
>CALMRA010000247.1 GCA_937872065.1 uncultured Eubacteriaceae bacterium
GGCAGTGTCCGATCGCCGCGCAGGCCTGTTCGAGCTGTCGTATTCCGGCGGCTTCGAAGATCGCGCCGCAGACGCCTCCTCCAAACAGCAGCGAGGTGTTGGCCGCATTGACGATGGCATCAGTATCCGATCTGGTAATATCTCCGTGTTCGATAGTAAATGGCATGACGGCTCCTTTCAGTTTTCTCTATTATACGTCCGGATGCGCTAAAATAGAATTGAGTGTGAATGCGGCGGCTCTGGCCGGCCGGTTTCAGGCGTCGAAGAGGCGCCGATCAGAGGAATATGATCGTGATGACAACAAACTTAGAGAATATGAAACAGAATAAGCCGTACAGGCTTTCTCCGTTGCAGGAGCAGTCTGTCCGGGAGCTGAAACGGACTATCCACAGGAATCCGGAGCTTTCATGGAAGGAATACGATACGACAAAGCTGATCCGGAAGACGCTGGAAGAGCTCCCTGGAATCGATATTACAGACAGCGGACTGGATACCGGCATCTGCGCGGTGCTCACCGGCGGCAGACCCGGAAGGACGGCTGCGCTGCGGGCGGATATCGACGCTATCGAAGCGAATGAGGAATATTCGTCGGACTGCGTCTCGGGCAGTCCGGGGATCGCGCATATGTGCGGTCACGACTTTCATACGGCTTCGCTCCTCGGAGCCGCGATGCTGCTGTCTGAGCATCGCGACGAGATCCCGGGACGAATCCTGTTCCTGTTCCAGCCGGCGGAGGAGACGACGACGGGAGCGCAGGCTCTGGTGAAAACCGGGATCCTCGAGACGGAGCATGCGGAAGCGGTGTTCGGGCTTCACAACCGGCCCGAGGTTCCGACCGGTCAGGTGGTCGTTCACGAAGGCCCGCTGATGGCCGCGAAGATCAATTTCAGAATCCTCGTCCACGGAAGGGGCGGACACGGTTCGATGCCCCAGAAATGCGTCGATCCGATCGTCTGTGCCTCTGCGATGATCCAGGGGATTCAGACAGTTATCAGCCGGAATATCGATCCGCTGGAGGCGATCGTCCTGTCCGTCTGTTCGATCCATGCGGGAACCCCCGACAACCTGATCGTCGACGAAGCGGTCATGACGGGCAGCATGCGAACCTTCGAGCCCGCGGTGGAAGCCCGGGCGCTGGAGCGGTTAAGGCGCATCGTCGACGCGACGGCCGATGCCTACGAATGCACCGCGGAATTTATCATCGAGGAAGCGGTGCCGGCCGTCATCAACCGGGAGCCGATGGTCTCGCTGGCCCGGGAAGCGGCGAAGAAGGTACTTGGCGAGGACGGCGTCGTGGATTCTGCGCCGGGTCTTGCCACCGAAGACTTCTCGTTCTATATGCAGAAGGTACCGGGGTTCTTCTACTGGCTCGGTTCGGGAACGGCCGGAGAGGAATGCGCGTCGTGGCACAATTCCCGATTCCATACCAACGACAGCGCGCTGCGGTACGGGGCGGAGCTGCTGGCCCAGTCGGCGATGGAATTTCTGAATCAGCCGGCTTCGTAAATCCGACCGACTCTACGGCCCGTTCACTGCGGCGGGCCCCGGATTCTGATATGCTTGTACCGAGGTGAGAAATGGACTGCGATAAAACTGGAAAACTGATCAGAAGGCTCCGCAGGGAGCGCGGGCTCACCCAGGTCCGGCTCGCGGAGGAGCTCGGCGTCAGCGACAAGGCGGTCTCGAAATGGGAGCGGGGCGGAGGATTTCCGGACGTCTCGCTGCTCGGAGATCTGTCGAAGGCGCTGGGGGTCGATCCGGCGGATCTGCTCTCGGGGCAGCTCCCGGAGAACGATCAGACTGGAGGAAGCATGAAAAATCTGAAATTTTATATCTGTCCGCAGTGCGGCAACGTGATCACCGCTGCGGCGGAGGCATCGATAAGCTGCTGCGGGCGCAGGCTTGAGGCGCTGGACGCGCGAAAGGCGGAACCGGAGGATAAGCTCGGCTGCGAGCTCATCGACAACAGCTATTTTATCAGCACCGACCATCCGATGACGAAGGACGACTACATCGCCTTCGCGGCGCTGCTGACGGGAGATACGCTTATCCTGAAGCGGACGTATCCGGAATGGGATTTTCAGGTGCGAATTCCGCGCATCGGCCACGGAAGGCTCGTATGGTATTCGGAAAAAGACGGACTCAGATATCAGCTGATATGAGACGGGAGACCGTCTTTTTTTATTGCGGTTTTCCAGCTGTCCTGAACAGCAGAGTAGAAGAAAGGCACAAGGAAAATCGTCAAATATTTAAAAGACCGGGTCCGGAGATATTGACAGAAGCATCTGTACCTAGTATAGTTACATTATAAAATGTAATCAGCAGAGTTACAGATCTACAGGAGCTGCAGATCTGAGGAAATTCAGTACTGAGGAACGGAAGGAACGGAATGAACAGTGATTTCTGCGTGGGCGTCCACGCGCTGGTTTATCTGAGTCACAAGAACTGCTGCCTGTCCAGCGAGGAGCTGGCGGAAAATATCTGCACGAACCGCGTCAGGGTTCGCCGCGTCATGGGACGCCTCGGGAAAGCGGGGCTCGTGGATACCAAAAGCGGTTCTGAAGGCGGATACACGATCGCGCGGAAGGCGGAGGACATCACGCTGGCGGAGGTGGCGGATGCGCTGGATACGCGCTTCGTTTCGTCAGGCTGGCAGAGCGGAAATCTTGATAACGAATGTCTGGTCTCGTCCGGAATGGGTCCGATGATGGATTCGATCCTCGACGAGCTGGACGAGGGGTGCCGCGCCCGTCTGCGGCAGAAAACGATCGGCGGTCTCGAAGGTCAGATCTTCCATCAGGCAGATTCCTGAGAATGCAGATTTCCGGACAGACAGGTTATCAGCAGGAGAATAAAAATGAAACAGTACGATAATATCATCATCGGATTCGGCAAGGGCGGAAAGACACTGGCAGGCGCGCTGGCCGGCGCGGGACAGAGCACGGCTCTGATCGAAGAGTCTCCGAAAATGTACGGCGGGACCTGCATCAACGTCGCGTGCATCCCGACGAAGACCCTCGAGCACAGTGCGAGACTGTCGGCGGCGATGGGCGGAAGCCCTGAAGACAAGAAAGCCCGTTATACGAAGGCTGTGGCCGAGAAACGTACTCTGACGGGAAATCTGCGCCAGAAGAACTACGGCAAGGCCGTATCCGCCGGTGTGGAAGTTATCGACGGAAAAGCCTCGTTTGAAGGTCCTCACGAAGTCAAGGTGGCGTCTCCGGACGGAAAAACCGAAATACTGGAAGGAAAGCGGATCTTCATCAATACCGGCGCGTCTCCCTTCGTTCCGCCGATTCCGGGCGCGAAGGGAAACAAATTCGTCTACACCAGCGATACGATGATGGAACGCGACGAGCTGCCTGAGGATCTCGTGATCATCGGCGGAGGCTATATCGGCCTTGAGTTTGCGTCCTATTACAGTAACTTCGGCTCGAAGGTGACCGTCGTTCAGATCGAAGATACGTTTATTCCGAGAGAGGAAGCGGATATCGCAAAGGCCGTTTATGACGACCTGACGGACCGGGGGATACGGATCCTGAAGAATACGAAGACGCTGGAAATCGAAGAAGGCGAACGGCGGGGCGCCGTCATCGTCGAAGGTCCCGGCGGCATGGAAACGCTGCCCGCAGACGCGGTGCTCATCGCGACGGGAAGAAGGCCCGATATCGACGGGCTCGCGCTGGAGAAGGCGGGGATTGAAACGACGGAGCGCGGCGCTGTGAAGACAGACGAATACCTGCGGACGTCGGCTCCCGATATCTGGGCGATGGGCGACGTCGCGGGCGGACTCCAGTTCACGTATATTTCCCTCGACGACAGCCGTATCGTCAGAGACCAGATCCTCGGACAGGGTGAACGGACGACGAAAAACCGCGGCGAGGTGCCGTATACCGTCTTCCTCGATCCTCCGATGTCGCGGGTCGGTCTTTCGGAAGCGGAAGCGAAGGCTGCCGGGTTTGAGGTGAAGACCGCCGTCATGCCCGCTGCCGCTGTCCCGAAGGCTCACGTGATGAGAAAGCCTCAGGGACTGCTGAAGGTGATTATTGACGGGAAGAACGACAGGATCCTCGGGGCACATTTTTACAGCGCGGAATCCCAGGAGATGATCAATCTGATCAAGCTTGCGATGGATGCGGACCTTCCGTACACTCTGCTCAGAGACAATATCTACACCCATCCGACGATGAGCGAAGCGCTCAACGATCTTCTGGGACTGGTCAAATAGAATCGCACTTCTGCGAGCCGCCGGCACTGCCGGCGGTTTTTATTTTTTGAAACCGCAGTTCATCCGATGTTTCTTTCAGAGTGCAGTCTGTTGAGATACAATAAACTTTAAAGTTCTCTTGATTAAAGCTTAAGAATCACGGCTTTTCACAGAGTCCTGCGTTCCATATTAAAGGATCAGATTTTCGATACGGGACGAACTACGAAACTTGAATCCGGTCCGGTGATTTCGGACGGAAAGAAGGCGGATATGAACACCGAAGAAATTTTATCTCGGATGAATATAAAAACGAAGATCGAGCTGTGCTCCGGTGAGGATTTCTGGCATACGAAGGCCCATACCTATTACGGGATCCCGTCGTTTCAGGCCTCCGACGGACCCCACGGGCTCAGAAAGCAGGACGGACTCGCAGATATGCTTGGGGTGAACCGTTCGGATCCCGCGACGTGCTTTCCGACCGCGTCGACCTCCGGCTGCAGCTGGGATCCCGCGCTTCTCGCGGAGATCGGCGAAGCGATAGGCGAGGAAGCGGCGGCCTACGAGATCGGACTCGTGCTGGGCCCCGGCGTCAGCATCCGGCGGGATCCGCTGTGCGGACGCAGTTTCGAGTACTTCTCGGAGGATCCGTACCTGTCCGGCGGGCTCGGCGCAGGCTACGTCCGGGGGATGCAGAAAAACGGGATCGGCGCATGCCTGAAGCACTTCGCCTGCAACAGTCAGGAGTACAAGCGCTTCTCCTCGGACAGCCAGATCGACGAGCGGACGCTGCGGGAGATCTACCTGACCTCCTTTGAAATCGCCGTGAAGGAAGGAAAGCCCCGGGCAGTGATGAGCGCCTACAATAAAATAAACGGCGTATACTGCAGTGACAATCACGAGCTGCTGACGGATATCTTACGAAACGAATGGGGCTTCGACGGTCTCGTCGTCACCGACTGGGGAGGTCTCCACGACCGGATCGAAGCGTTTCGGGCCGGCTGCGACCTGTCGATGCCGGGCGGCAGCGGCTATATGGAATCCGAAGCCTGCGACGCGGTACGTGAAGGAGAGCTTCCTGAGGCCTGCGTCGACGATTCGGCTGCGAGGGTAATCCGGTTTGCGAAAAATGCGGAAAAGGCGCTGGAAAACAGGGCGCCTTTCCGGGTCGAAGAGCACGCGGCGCTTGCGAGACGGGCCGCTGCGGAAAGCGCGGTGCTGCTGAAGAACGAAAACGACGTTCTTCCGGTCGCTCCTGATAAGAAAGTCGGACTCTTCGGAGCGATGGCGCAGGTCTTCCGTTATCAGGGCAACGGCAGCAGCCATATCCATCCGACGCGGATTATCAGTCCCAGAGACGCGGCGCCGAAGCTTCCCTATGCGCCGGGATGCCGTGCTGACGGGGAGACGACGCCGGAGCTTATCGAACAGGCCGGACGTCTGGCGGCAGCCGTAGAGGTCCCGGTGATCTTTGCGGGGCTTCCGGAAAGCCGGGAATCCGAAGGCTTCGACCGTGACGACATGAAAATGCCGGCAGGTCATATCGAGCTTATCAACGCAGTGGCCGACGTCAATAAAAACGCGGTGGTTGTCCTGCTGACGGGAAGCGTCGTCGAGACGCCCTGGGCGGACCGTGTTTCCGCGATCGTCTATATGGGACTGGCCGGACAGGCCGGCGGCGAAGCGATCTACGACGTGCTGTCGGGACGGGTCAATCCGTCCGGGAAGCTGTCTCAGAGCTGGCCCCTCGTCTACGAAGACTGTGCGACATCAGCCTATTACGGAGCCGGACACAAAAACGCCCAGTACAGAGAGGGCGTGTACGTCGGATACCGCTATTTCGATACGGCGGACGTTCCGGTCAGGTGGCCCTTCGGTTTCGGGCTGTCCTATACGGACTTCGAGCTTTACGGATACAAGGTCACGTCGGACGAGGTCCGCGTGACGATCAGAAATACCGGGAAGGCCGCCGGCGCGGAGGTGGTTCAGATCTACGTCAGTCCGCCCGACGGAACGACGGGACGGCCGGTTCAGGAGCTAAGGGGCTTTCAGAAGGTCTTTCTCCAGCCCGGTGAATCGCGGGAACTGGTCTTTCCGCTGAATACCCGCAGCTTTGCGTACTGGAACGACGGCTGGACAGTCGCTCCCGGGGAATATACGGTCCGATGCGGGACCGGAAGCAGAGATCTTCCGCTTTCGGCGAAGGTCTTCGTCTACGGAACTGGAGAGCAGCCGTCGGGACTTCCGAAATGGTACGAAAGGCCCGAGGGTCTTCCTTCGAAGGAAGACTGGGAAAATCTCCTGGGACGGTTTGTTCCGGAGCCGGTTCTTCTCAAAGGGACCTTTGACAAGTCGAATTCGCTGATGGAGCTTAAGGACTATTCGGTGTATCTGAAGGGGATGTACTATGTGGTCCGATATCTGCTGGGGAAGCGGTATCAGGGAAAATCCGATATCTCGGATCCGACGTTCCGGATGATGCTCGAATCGAGCACCGACTGCTCGCTGAGCAGCATGGTGATCAACGCGGGACTCAACCGGGAGCTGCTTGAGCTGACCCTTGAGATGGCGAACGGCAGGTCCTTCGGGAATGCGCTGAAGCTTGTGTTCAAGCTTGCGGCGGTCTACAGAGAGATGTTGTAATTCGGAGTGCGGATGAATAAGAAACAAGATGAAAATACGGAAATAATCAATAC
>CALMRA010000248.1 GCA_937872065.1 uncultured Eubacteriaceae bacterium
CTGGGCGTACGATATCGGCTTCGGCGGACTGGATCACGTCCTCGCATGCAAGCAGGATATCAACGTATTTGTCGTAGATACCGAAGTTTACTCCAACACCGGCGGACAGGCTTCCAAGGCTACTCCGGTAGCGGCGGTTGCTCAGTTTGCGGCCGGCGGCGAACGCATCAAGAAGAAGGACCTCGGCATGATCGCCACGACCTACGGCTACGTTTACGTTGCTCAGGTTGCGATGGGTGCTGACAAGAACCAGTACATGAAGGTCCTGAAGGAAGCTGAAGCTTATCCGGGTCCGTCTCTGATCATCGCTTACGCGCCCTGCATCAACCACGGGATCCGCGGCGGCATGAGCAAGACTCAGGAACACGAAGCTATGGCTGTTGACTGCGGCTACTGGCATCTGTGGCATTACAATCCGCTGCTGGCTGAAGAAGGCAAGAATCCGTTCGTTCTGGATTCGAAAGAACCTGATTTCAACAAGTTCCAGGATTTCATCGGCACCGAAGTTCGTTACACGTCACTGAAGAAGGTCGAACCGACCGTCGCTCAGAAGCTGTACGACGAAGCGCAGAAGAATGCACAGGCTCGCTACGAAGGCTATGTCAAGCTGGCGAAGGAAGACTAATCCTCCAATTCAATAAGATACAGAAAGACCTCCCGAAAGGGAGGTCTTTTTTATAGCGGGAATCTGGATCGTACAGATTAATATACGTAATTGGTATGATAGTATAGGTAAGATAATTATTGAAACAGGAGCTGATTCGCAGATGTATTCAACTGAAGAAATATGGGTGGAGAACGGTTCCTGCAGGATTTACGGGATCGCGCATATTCCGGATACGGACGGGAAGAAACCGGCCGTGATTTTCTCCCACGAGCTCGGAAGCAGCCACGAGTCCGGAATCCCCTATGCCGAAAGGCTTGCGGAAGCAGGCTACGCAGCATATACCTTCGATTATCCGGGAGGGAGCACCTTGTCGACTGAGAACCGGAGCGGCGGGGATACGGCGCAGATGTCGGTAATGACCGAGGCTTCGGATCTCGAAGCGGTGATCGAGGCAGCGAAGAGCTGGGATTTTGTCGATCCGGACCGGATTGTCCTGCTGGGCGGAAGTCAGGGGGGCATGGCGGCGACGATCGCGGGCGCCGGTCACGGCTTCACAGGGAAGACGTTTGAAGAGGCGGCGGGCTACATCCTGGATTATATGCAGGCATTCGCGAATTAAATAAGCTCTTTAAAGCAGAAAAAGCAGGGACTCCGGTCTCTGCTTTTTTTTATTCAGGCTTCGAAGGCTTCCTGGAGGGCTGTCAGAAAGGCTTCCGCCGCCGGTGTGAATACCTGGTATTTTTTCCAGATCAGGCTCATGGATGCTTCGAGGGGCGGGTCCAGGGGACGGAACACGAGGCCGCTGTCCTTTGTATTGATGAGTCCGTCGATGACCATCGCGATGCCGAGACCTCCCGCCGTCATTTTGGCCGCGTTCAGGATCAGTGTATAGGTGGCGGAGACGTTCAGATCAGAGAGCTCTCTGTTGAGCCAGGCCTGCAGGAAGCCGCCGTCGAGAGCCTGCTGGGAGAGGATAAGCCGTCTGTTCTGTAGATCGGCGGGCTTTATGGTCTCGTTCTGTGCAAGATCGCAGTCATCGGGCATCAGCACGCCCCATCTGTCGTATTTATTCAGCGGAAGAAGGTTGTACTTAAGCTGATCCACGGGGCCGAACAGCAGCCCGAAATCCGCCAGTCCCTTGTCAAGATGATCGCGGACGTAGTCTCCGTCTCCTGAGAACAGCCGCAGTCTGATTCCCTGATGCTCTTCGCACAGTTCGTTTGCGACCTCGGCGATGCTGCGAATCACGTCGGTTTCGCCGGCTGCAAGAAAGATATCGCCGGCAATTTCCCGCTCTTCCTTCATCTCCGCTTCCGTCTTGTCGACGAGATCGACGATTTCTGTGGCGCGTTTTCTGAACAGGATACCGTCCTGGGTAAGGGTGACCCGGCGTTTTCCCCGGATAAACAGCTGCTTCCCGAATTCGTCTTCGAGGGTCATCAGCTGTCTTGAGAGTGTCGGCTGTGTCACATGCAGGTAATCCGCAGCCTTCGTGATATTTTCTTCATGTGCCACCGCAAGGAAGTAACGCAGCGCCCGTATATCCATCGAGAATCCTCCAGTCTTGTATTGTACGTATAATCTGATTTTATCATGCAGTTATTGAATGACGGATAATAAAACATAGGTATTTTACATATATAAAAGCCGGAAATATACTGAAAGCATGAAATTCGAAAGCTGACGGAGGTAAGAATGAACAGCGAAAGGGAGGAAGTCTATCAGAACCTTCTGGATGCGGGATGCTGCTGCAGGAAGGCCGATAATTTTATGGCGCTCAAGGATGCGGAAAACACGAAGGCAGAGGTGAAGTTTCTCGAGAAGCGGCGCCAGGAGATACTCGACGAGATGCATCGCAGCAGAGAACAGCTGGACTGCCTGGATTATCTGCTGTATCAGTACCGCGAATAATTAAATGTAAAATACAGCTGTCAATGCCGACTGCATGAAGGGCAGACCGTCTCTGGTAGTCTGCGGAACTGAAGCGCACTCGGGAACCTACAGCGAGGAAGCGTTTAAAAATCTGCCGGAACCGAAGGAACAGTACTGGGTGGAAGGCGCAGGTCACTGCGATCTGTACGACGACAAGACGAAGATCCTGTTTGAAAAGATCGGGGATTTCTTCAAAAAAGCGTTCGTATAATCAGTATGATACAATTTATCTGATTATCCGATACGGCGTGATATTCCGAAAAATCGGAGGTTCGTGACAAGGTGAAAGCTTCAGGCTGCAGGCAGTTATAATAACGGAGGTGAGCGGTGGCGCAGAAGAACAGACGGAAAATCAGACGGATTCTGGACCACTGGATGACCGCGCTGCTGATCCTCCTGATGTCGTTTATGGCGACCGGACAGCTGATCCACGAATGGCTCGGTCTCGGGATGTTCGTACTGGTGGTCTGTCATCAGCTGGTCAATATCAAATGGTACAGGCATCTTTTCAGGGGACGGTACGGAGAAAAGCGCACCGTACTGAGCATCGTCGATCTGCTGCTGCTGGTCTCGTTAGTCCTCTGCAGCCTCAGCGGCTTCAGTATGAGCCGCTATGCGGTGCCTTTTATCAGGGGAAACTGGCTGCCTGGGGCGCGGGCCCTGCATCTCGGCACGGCGACATGGAGCTTTATCCTCGCCGGTATCCATATCGGACTGCATTACATTCATCTTGGAAACAGAATCAGTAGCGAAGGAGTCCGGAAGACGGCGCTGATCATTTCCTGTGCCGCTGCGGCTTTCGGGCTGTATCTGTTTATCCGGGACAACACATGGGAATATCTGTTGATTCAGAATCCCTTTGCTTCCGGTAATTATACGGGCGTTTTCACGGCGCTGCTTGAGAGCTGCGTCAAGCTGTACACCTGTTCGTTTATCACGGCGATTATCGCCGGAATCAGAAAAATCTGACCTCCTTCACCGGAGGTCTTTTTATATAATGGAACTGATAAAAACGGAAAGACATGAATACGGAGAACGACATTGAGAATCGACGACTTTAAGCTTGAGTGCTACTTCGGAAAATATGAATTCAGCGCACCGTATCTGCTGGCGCAGTCCGACTGTGAATCGATGTCGGCGAGGGAGCTGCTGGCCATGGAGCCGGGCGCAGAGGAAGAATATCTGAATCAGAATCTCGGCTACACAGAAACCTGGGGAGATCCGGAGCTCAGGGACCTGATTGCCGGGCTTTACAGAAATATGGAACGGGAGAATATTCTGGTATTCCACGGAGCTCAGGAAGCAATCTTCGCCTACATGAACGTGATGCTCGAGCCCGGGGATCACATGATCGCGATGTATCCGAACTATCAGTCCGCCTACGAGGTCGCGAGGTCTGTGCCTGACTGCGGTCTGTCGATGTGGAGGCTTCACGACGACGGGAACGGCTGGAGCATCGACTTTGACGAGCTGGAATCGCTGATCCGTCCTGAAACGAAGCTCATCGCGGTGAATTCTCCGAACAATCCGACAGGCTTCACGTTCACGAACGACCAGATGAGCAGGCTGATCGAGATCTGCGGGAAGCACGATCTGTATCTGTTCTCCGACGAGGTCTACAAGGGATTGGAGCTTGACGGGGAGCCCAGGGAATGGGCGGCGGACCAGTACGGCAAGGCTGTTTCTCTCGGCGTGATGTCCAAGGCCTACGGACTTGCGGGAATCCGTGTCGGCTGGACTGCGTCGCAGGACCGGGAGCTGCTGGATAAGCTTGTCAGATTCAAGCACTACATGAGCATCTGCGACTCCGGGCCGTCGGAGTTCCTCGCGAAGGCAGCGTTAAAACACGGGGACGAACTGCTGGAGAGAAACCGGTCGATTATCAGAGAGAATATCAAAACGGCCGACGCCTTCTTTGCCAGACATCCGGAGGTATTCGAGGTGAAGACGATGGAGTGCGGACCTGTCGCGTTCCATAAGCTTAAGCTCGATATGCCGGTCTCGGAGTTCTGCCGTCTTGCGGTGGAGAAGAAGGGCGTTCTGCTGCTGTCGGGAGACGTGTACGAAGCCGACGGACCGTATTTCAGGATGGGCTACGGTCGTAAGGCGATGGGGGAAGGTCTGGCGAAACTCGAAGAATTTCTGAACGAGGAGTTCAGGCTCTGAATCGATGATTCGGAGTCTTTTTCATGTTCTTATTTTAGAATTAAACATGTTTAATAAATTGCTCTGAATCTCTTGACGGACTGGGGTAACGGGTATATATTAAACGTGTATTAAACATGTTTAATTCTAAAGAGGAATGATATGACATCTGAAAACACGAAGGATAAACTGCTTGCTGCAGTCGGTGAAATTCTTGAAGAGGGGGCGTCTCCCGACAAGCTGACGGTCCGGGCGATTGCGGCTCGGGCCAAGGTCAATCCTGCCATGGTGAACTACTGCTTCGGGTCGAAGGACGAGCTGATCCGACAGGCGGTGGACAAGATCGTCGAGGGCGCTTTCGAACTCCACGATACTATCGATACGGATCCGTCGGATCCTGCGGGCCAGCTTAAGGAGCTGCTGTTCTCGGTAAGCCGGGAGATGCTCAAATACCGGGAGCTTACGAGACTGAGCATTCCGTATCTGCTGTTCGAAGACAAGATTCGTCTGCCGCTGGACCTGCTGCCCTATGTCGATAAAGCATGCGGGGAGCGGTTTACGGAAAAGCAGAAGCGGATGGTCGTGTTCGAGCTCGTCTCGTCGCTCCAGCTGATCTTCTACCGGCTGGAGGACTTCCGCGATTATTCTGGGATCGACATCGAGAACGAAGAGGATCTGAGGGAATTCATCGGTTTTCAGGTCGATCTGTTAACGGGGAATACACATGAAAAATCTTAAATTACTGTCAATAATCCTGCTTGCGGCGTCCGTGCCGGTGATGATCATCATCGACTGGTATGCTCCGGGGCTGGGCGTTCTGTTCCTGTTTCTGCTGGCAGGCGCCGGCCTGTGCGTCCTGATGTACGCAAGGCACGCTGCGCGGACTGCGATCCTGGGTGCTGCGCTCGCGCTGCTCTCGCCGATTCCGAGCATCTACCCGAACGTATTTCCGGCGCCGTCAGGACTCTGGCTCACACTGATACTGGCTGCCGCAGCCGTCGTATTTATAGCGGCGGCATTCATTAAAAAACCGAAGAGGAACTCATGACTGTATTTACGAATATACTCTCGATCATCACGCTTATCGTGATCGCCTGCGCGCTGATCTGCGGGCTGTGGATTCACAGCAATCCGATTCCGGATCACGGGTTTCATTTTGTCCTGTCGCTGAGCGCGCTGGTGCTGTCTGCGGCGGTGATTATCCTGCGGATTCGATTCTGATTTTATGAATATTAATACGGACCGTCGTTTTTAGCTGCGATGCGTAGTATCATCGAATCAGGAGGGACTGCCATGAAGGATTACAGCCGTTATATATCTTCTGTAAGACGCAGCGTGCCGGCGCCCCGCGATCTGGTGGACGGGGACGGGAGCTGCGTGTTCGGAACTTTTCAGGATGAATTTGAAACGATGGATCTGGTGAGCGCGAAGAAGCCGACTCACGCGCCCCAGCTGATGAACCGTCTCAAGCTTACCTTGTGGCAGGCGACGGAGGTCTTTCTGAATGAAGGGATCCTGCTGTCTGTCGTCTGCGATATGGGGATTTTCGGCAAGACGCTCAATGTCTTTTACGACAAGCGGACCGGATACAGCCACTGCTGGGATACGAATCTGAAGAGCAGCGACACGGTTATCGCGCCGAATCTGCTCCGCGGCAGTGTCTCTGAAGCGCATACGCCGGTGAGCTTCGTCAGGTATGAAAACAGTCTCGATCAGGGAAAGATTCATCTGTCGGGAAGTCACAGGGATAAGGACGGCTGGTCGATATCCTACGATTTCGAGCTTGACAGGATCAGCAGGCCTTCCGTTGTCAGCATCCCCTTCGGATTGAACCGGCCGCTGTACAGCCAGAAGGATTTCCTGAAGGCGGCGGGAACGCTCACGTTAAACGGAGAGGTCTTCGGAACGGATGACGACGCTCTGGCGGTCATGGACGATCACCGGGGATTTTATCCGCGGCGCTGCCATTACGACTGGGTCACGACGATGGGATATCTCGAGCTTGACGGAAAACGGGAGCCCTTCGCGCTCAATCTGACGAGAAACCAGAGCGTCAATCAGGACGATTATAACGAAAACCTGATCTGGCTTGAAGGCAGAACAAGCCTGCTGCCGCCGGTCCGGTTTACGCGTTCGGTGGAGAGCGCGGATTTCAGACACGGCTCGATCTGGACCATACGGGACGATTACGATATGGTGAACCTGACATTCAAGGTTACGGACTTGTCGCCGATGGTGATGCACGCGCTGGTCGTGAATATCGACTACTACATCGCCTACGGGGTTCTGAACGGATATGTCCGGAGAGAAGACGGGACGAAGTATCTGATTGAGAATATGCAGGCGATGGGTGAGGACAAGACGATGCTGCTGTGATTGAATATAAAAGGGCCGCGCGGATGCGCGGCCTTATTTCGTTTCAAATCCCTTTTGCGATGTAGCGTCCGAGGGCCATACCGAGAATGACTCCGAATAGACTCAGGGAGATGTTCAGGATAATGTTGCCCAGCGCGTTGATTTCATGACCATGCTGGATCATCCGGATGGTTTCCATCGAGAAGGTAGAGAAGGTCGAGAGGCCTCCGAGCATTCCTGTCGTAAGCATGAGTTTCTGTCTTGCTGTGATGACATCGGAGTCTTCGCTGAGGACGGTGATCAGCCCGATCAGGAAGCCTGCGATAACGTTGGAGACGAGGGTCGCGTAGGGGAATTCGGAGATCGCGGGGAGTCCGGACATCCCGCGGGAGATCGCATAGCGGAAGCAGCTTCCGACAAATCCGCCGATACCGACGGCTAAAAATTCTGTTAACATTTATTCCTCCGTAAAAACCGCATCAAAACAAAGCCTTAGATGTCATCAGCCGGCTGGCGGTTCAATTTCGGCGGTTCGAAATTCGGGAGACTTCATTCCCGTATTCAGACGTAATACTGTTTTATATTTTCAAAAATTTAAAGCTCTGTCAAGGGTACAACATAGAAGATGCCGGCATCTACTGAATACCCTGGAAGGGCCGGATCCGAAACTTCATAAGCGGCAATGTTATAATAAAGCAAAACGGAGGAGAACATGTACGCAAAAAACGATAAAATACAGACTTTAGTTACAGACATGACATCGACGGGAGAAGGGGTCTCGAAGGCGGACGGGATGACCGTATTTACCGAGGGCGCGGTTCCGGGGGATAAGATCACGTCGAAGATTGTCGCGGTCAAACCGAATTACCTGAAATCTGAGCTGATCTCCATCGACGAGGAATCGGAGGACCGCAGGAAGGATCAGGCGGTCTGTACGTATCAGAAGCAGTGCGGCGGATGTCCGTTCTTCGACATCGATTATTCGGCCCAGCTCAGGCTCAAGGAAAAGCAGGTCAGAGACGCGCTGGAACGGATCGGCGGGTTCGAGAATCCGCCTGTAGAGCCGATAGTCGGGGCGGCGGAACCCTTTTTCTACCGGAACAAGGCCCAGTATAAGGTCGGGCCGGACGGTCTGGGCTTCTACGCTAAAGGATCCCACGATGTCGTACCTACGGCGACGTGTCTGACTCAGCCGAAGAACAGCGGGCGGATCATCTCGCTGATCAACAGCATCATCAAAAAGAACAAGCTGAGCCTGTACGACGAAAAGACGCACAAGGGACTGCTGCGGGGGATCATCCAGCGGACAAACCGTGAAGGAAAGACGATGATCGTCTTCGTCGTGAACGCGAAGCGGATGCCTGAGGAGAGAGCGATCGCGGACAAGCTCCTGAAGGACTCCGATATCGTCTCCGTCTACGTGAATGTCAATAAAGCCAAGGGGAACCGGATCCTCGGAGCAGAAAACAGGCTTATCGGCGGAGAAGAGTACCTGACGGAAAAACTGGGCGGACGGACCTTCCAGATCTCGCCGTCGTCGTTCTTCCAGGTCAATACCGCGCAGACGGAGGTCCTGTACGGAATCGTCAAAGAATACGCGGATCTGAAATCCGGGGAAGAGGTCTACGACCTGTACTGCGGAACCGGAACCATCGGGATCTATATCGCGGACGACGGAATAAAGCTTACCGGGATCGAAATCAACCCGGAATCAGTGGAAGACGCGAAGACGAACGCTGAGCTTAACGGACTGACAGACGCGGAATTCCTCGCAGGAAAAGCCGAAGTCGTCGTGCCGGAAGCAGGCGGAGAACCCGACTGCGTGATCCTTGATCCGCCGAGAAAAGGCTGTGACCGCTCGCTGCTGGAACTTCTGCTGGAAATGAAAACGCCGAGAATCGTCTACGTTTCCTGCAACCCGACCACGCTGGCCAGAGACCTGAAGATACTGGCAGGGGACTATACCATCGAAAAAGTACAGCCCGTGGATCTGTTCCCGCAGACAGGACACGTTGAGACGGTAGTATTGATGTCAAGGGTAGATAAGTAAGAGTGTAATAAGATAAGTAAATAAAGGCTTTCCGTGGTTTGAGGTCTGGTTCTAAGCCGGAAGGATAATCACGGATTTTTGCTTTAAGGGAAGTTATCCAAGAGTGGTGGATTACTCACCGGATTTACGAATTTGAATATAGGATTGGTGGGTTGATAAGATTGCTGGCAAAAATGTGGTGAGTTGACAAGATGGCTATTGGCTTGAATAGATAAACAAGATTGAAATGCACTTATAAAGTAATTACTTTTCAAGTACATATAAAGGTTGAAATAAGAGTTGTAAAATGTTATGATAAAAAGAAAAGGTGGATTTAGGTATGGATAAGGAAGATAAAGTCCAAAAGGAACCGATGGAATTCTATAACATGTCTGATTTTCTTAGAGGACAATCATCAAAATTAATTACTGGTTTATCAGATGAAGATAAAACAGCTTTTGTTTTGAAAAATGGAAAGCCTGTAGCAGTTCTTATCTCCCACGAGAGATATGAAAGATTATTAAAAGCAGGTATAGATATTACTGAATACTAAATATAAAGCACTTAATAGATGAGAGAGGTTAAATGAATGGCTGTGAAAAAATCAGAATTGTATTCCCTATTATGGGATGCTTGTAATAAATTAAGAGGTGGAGTAGAACCTTCAAGGTATAAAGATTATGTGCTTGTATTGTTATTCTTCAAGTATGTATCAGACAGATATAAAGGGCAACGTTTTGCTGAATTTACAGTAAATGAAGGTGCCTCATTTGACGACTTGATTGCTGCAAAAGGTAAAGCAGATGTTGGCGAAAGAGTTGATGTAATTCTTCAAAAGTTTCTAGAAGATAATAAGCTAGCAGGTGCACTTCCTGACGTTAGCTTTAATAATCCAGATGAATTAGGTTCTGGTAAGGAACTCGTAGATAAAGTCTCTGGTCTAATTGCTATATTCCAAAACCCAGCTATTGACTTTAAAAGCAACAGA
>CALMRA010000249.1 GCA_937872065.1 uncultured Eubacteriaceae bacterium
TTTCTTTAATTATACCGTGTAACGCTATAGTTCAGTAGAATTAATCAGTGTTTCCCTAACTCATAAGAGTCCGTATTCTCTCATCAGATCTTCGGCCTCCGTGCCTTCCG
The DNA here is from genome assembly GCA_937872065.1 of uncultured Eubacteriaceae bacterium. Classification (GTDB taxonomy): domain Bacteria; phylum Bacillota; class Clostridia; order Eubacteriales; family Eubacteriaceae; genus UBA7485. The sequence continues at coordinate 111 of CALMRA010000249.1, forward strand.
TCATCTTCAGCATTTCCATCAGCTTCATTTTATCGGGGAGCGGCAGCTTCATGTCGGAAATCTTCCTGCCGTCCGACAGGATCGGGATTGACTGCAGCAGGTTCCGGACATCGTAAACCGAGCCAAATACTTCGGGGACCTTGCGTTCGATGTCGAGCAGGGTGTACGCTGCTTCCATGCCGGTGCGGACGGATTTTTCCGTGGTGAATACCGGGTCACGGGGATTGTGGACGAACTGGCCGATAAACGCGAAGTTCACGCTGCCTTCAGGTACGACGTCGGGGAAGTCGCCATCTGTCCGGGGCATGAAGAACTCCGTGGTATAGGGCATCATGCAGGGGATGCCGACAGCGGATTCTGCTGCCATAGTCGGGATCTCGCTTTCCGGTACGCCGATATGGTACAGCCATTCCTGTACGATCTCATTCCCGGTGCATTCGGTGATAAGCTTTTTGATGAAATCGCCGGGGCGGTCGCTGTACAGTCCGTATACCCAGGTGATCATATCATCCGGCTTCTGCGTTTTGAAAACCGGCTGACGCTTGATCCCGTAGCTCATAAACCATGCGGAGTCCTTCACTGTGACGATCCCGCCTGTGGCGTCCATACCGTTAAAGGGATTGCGTCCGGTGATCTTCTCGATATAGGCCGGGATCCGCTTGTCGAAGGTTGTGATCGTGCAGGATTCCCATTTCGTCGCTTTGATATTCGAGCAGAATTTTTCCGGTCGTCCGAATGATGGATCCTGCGCCGCGATATTTCACCACAGCTTCCAGCAGTCTCCTTCTCCGTCTGTGACGGTGACGACAGCCGGAGGATCGTTATCTCCGCGCGTCGAACTTTCCATGCAGCTTGCGTTCGTGACAAAAACAAGGTCGTCGGCAGTCAGGTCGATGCTTTCATCGGCGCCGTTTCTCTTGATAAGGATGCGCTTCGCGGTCTTTTTCCCGTCCGCGATCTCGAACTCAACATTTTCGACGAGACATCCGTATTCGAACTGAACATCGTTGGATTTCAGGTAGAGCACCAGCGGCAGGATCAGGGAGTCGTATTCGTTATATTTTGTGAACTTAAGCGAATTGAAATCCGGCATCGTCCGCATTCCGTGGCTGAACCGCTGCATGTAGATCTTGACCTCCAGTGCTCCATGCCAGGGTTCGAAGCCGAACATGGTACACCAGTAAAGCCAGAAGTTGCTTTTGAAAAAATCTTCGGAGACGACTTCATCCAGCCGTTTATCATATAAATCTTCATCTCGCGTCATAAACAAGGTCATCAGGTCTTTGAGCGCCTTGTCGGATAAATTGAATTTTTTGTTGAGGCCGGCATCCTTTCCCTGATTCACCGTAGCGCGGCAGGGAGATATGTTCGGATCGTCCCGGTTGATCCAGCAGAATTCATCCAGGACCGACGCTCCTTCTATCTTCGGCTTTCGGGGACGTGCAAAGGTTTCATAATTTCCTGATGAATAGTTCATTTCAATACCTCCACTTGCTTTTTAATTGAATGCGAACAAACGAATGATAATTGACATTTGTTACGATTATTATTATATTGATAATTAAGAAAAGTACAACGCTCAATTCATAGGATGATGTCACTTAATTGACAGAAGTTCAAAAGTGATTCCGAACGCTGCGGGAAGGTGTGGAAATGGAACGGAAACAGGATCTGAGAGTTCAGAAAACGTATATGGCGCTTACCAGCACATTTCTAAAACTGCTTGAAGAAAAGCGCTTTGAAGATATTACAGTGAACGAACTCTGCAGCGGAGCGATGGTCCGACGCGCGACCTTTTATAAGCACTTCGCGGATAAATACGAATTCTTCACCTTTGTCGTCAAGGAAGTTCAGGGAGAATTTCTGAAGAAGAATAAAAACGAGGCCATGCAGCCCCGCCAGTTTTACAAAAATACCATCAATTCGATACTCGATTTCCTCGATCAGAACGAGCTGCTCGTCACATCGGTCATGAAAAGCAGCATGTTTCCGATTCTGCTGGACGTGATTTCGGAGCAGACAGCTATCGATGTACAGGAAAAGCTGAAGGAAGATCAGCGGGCCGGAGTCGAGCTTTCAGCGCCGCCGGAGGTTCTGGCACAGCTGTTTACAGGAGCACTGATGAATATTACCAAATGGTGGATTCAGCAGAAGAAGAGAATTCCGAAGGAAGAGATTGCCGCACAGACAGCGGAGCTGCTGCTTCGGGATTTAACCTGAGTTTTAAGGAGTATATTGATGATCTACTATTTCTCAGCAACCGGCAACTGCCGTTACGTCGCGGAGCGTATCGCCCATGAGCTCAGAACAGAAGCCGTGTCGATCACAAACTGTTCGCTGCAGATCACCACGACTGCGGACGAAGTAGCAGGTTTTGTCTTTCCGACTTACTTCTGGGGGCTTCCGTCTGTGGTCGAAGATTTTTTCAAGGATATGAATTTCTCGGGTGAAGCGCCCGCGTATACTTTCGTTCTGGCGACCTATGGAACGACGACAGGGCAGGCGGATCGGTTTGCCGCAGATCTTCTCTCGGAAAAAGGTCTGAGAATAGACGCTCAGTTTTCCGTGAAGATGCCGGATACGTGGACTGTCATGTATGATCTGAGCGATCCTGAAAAGGCTGCGGAGATCAACTTCAGGGCAGATCTGGAACTGAACAACGTGATCCGCCGCATCATCGTCAGGAACAAAGGCGACTACAACCATGCGAAACAGCCGATGTTCGCGGCAAAAGCTGCCGGCCTGTTTTATGACGGAAGCCGGAAGACCTCTCATCTGCATGTTTCTGACGACTGCATCGGATGCAGCCTGTGCGAGAAAAACTGTCCTGTGGACGCGATCGAAATGGAGGACGGGAAACCGGTCTGGGTGATCGAAAAATGCGCGATGTGCCTCGGGTGTCTCCACCGCTGCCCGAAATTCGCAATCCAGTATGATAACAGGACAAAAAAACACGGTCAGTATCAGCACCCGCTGTTTAAGAAACAGAAAACCTGAGCTGCCAGTAAGCAGCTGCAGCAAACTGCCGCTCGATCAGAGCGGCTTTTTCACTAGAAAAGAGAGAAAGTCAGTATACGAGAAGACTCGAATTTAAAGCTGTGAATACCGTTTCTCTTTATTTTACAATATGCAGCTTTTCGAGAAGCGCTTCCTGCAGAACCTGGGAGAAGTTTATATTTTTATCACTTGCAAGGGTTTCGAGCCAGGCAGGTATGGTCAGATTCTTTTTGACAGTCTGCTTCCCATGTCTGCGCGAATAAGCTGTTATATCCAGAACGATATATTGTATAAATCCGTCCGGAGCGATGTCATCGTCAGGAACGATTTTATGTAACGGACTTGCGTCGGGAACAGCATTTCCATCTTCTAATTCTGTCATTATCCAGCCGCCGGCCGCGTCTATGGCCATATCAATGGCATCTGAAATATTATCACCTTGAGTTACGCATCCCGGAAGATCAGGAACATCTACAGTAAATCCACCAGTTTCGTCAGGATAAAAAATTGCGGGATATATAAGCTTTTGAGCCATGTCCATTCTCCTTTCGACTTCTTATGATCATAAAATAAGGTCCCCTTGTTATTCTAATTATACGCCCAATACGCATTAGAAAATTGTTCGAATTGGTCTGGTGAGCTGTTCTTCTTTTCTTGATAAGAATACTGATTGACAGAATATGTTTTTCTATATTTCGTTTCAGTGATGTTTTCAGCAGTAATTAGATTACAGAGTATTATAGTCGAATGTGTTGCGGCTGGCATCATTGTTTTACTTTTTCTTCACTGCCTTCACTGGGCACTTTTCGTAACAAGCTCCGCAGTGGAGGCAGTGCTCCTGCTCGATCCGGTAAGGTTCTCCCTGTTCAATGCAGAGCTGGGGACAGGTTTTCAGGCAGCTGCCGCAGCCGATACAGACATCAGTGATCTCATAGCCTTTTCTGAGGGGGCTGATGTCTCCGAGAACGTAGTTTTCCCGGAAAATCGGGCTCACACCCAGATTGAAGTATTCGATAGAAGCGTTTTTTATTTCAAAGATGATGCCGATTTTTCGCGTATCTCCGGGATAGACGTTGGCGAGGTAGGGCTGTTCCTGAAAGATAATATCGATACATTCGTTCTGTTTTTCCTGCGTTGCGGGAAGGGCCTTCGCTGACAGGCGGATCATCTCCTTGTATCTCGTATAGCCGAGGA
>CALMRA010000250.1 GCA_937872065.1 uncultured Eubacteriaceae bacterium
ACTGCTTCAATGAAAAGAAGACAATGCCCTTCGGATATGAGACCAGCGCGCTGATGCTCAACCGCTCCGTCCTGAAACAGGATAAATGGAACGAAGACACGATCCGCGAAAGAGCAGGCCTCCTGGGACAGCAGGCGCTCAAGATCTGGCAGGCGCCGAAACTGACACTGGAAGAGCTGAAACCCTATGTAGAAAAAGATACGGCTGCTAAACCCGAATACAGCCTCGACACCTATATGCCGCTTAATGCCACAACGCGGCCGCTCTATGAAACCCTCGACAGCAGGATTCGAAGTTTGTCTCCCGACGTTCGAAAAGAATTCAAAAAATTTTATATCGCTTATAAACTCGACACAAACTTTGTCGATATCATACTCCAGCAGAACCGGCTGCGTCTGTCTGTGAATATGTCCTTTAAAAACGTTGTTGACAACAAAGGTATCTGTATCGACATCTCACAGAAAAAAAGCTGGGGAAACGGAGAAGTCGAGCTCATCTTCGACGATCCAGACCAAATCGAAGACGTTATGGAAATCATCGAGCAGGGATACAACCTGCAGGCAGACGGATAAAGAAGAACTTATGATCAATATAGAAGATTTTGACAAAGTGGAAATGCGGGCCGGTACGATCATCGACGTGAAGGATAATAAGAAATCCAGAAATCCCGCGTATGTCGTCACCATTGATTTCGGTGAAGAACTGGGCGTGAAGAAATCCTCCGCACAGATCACAAACCTGTATCAGCCGGAGGATCTGATCGGAACCCAGGTCATCTGCTGCGTGAACCTTACACCGATGCATATCGGCTCGGTCAAAAGCGAAGTCAGGATCCTCGGAACAGACTCCGAACAGGGCGTCGTTCTGCTCAGACCGACGGAAACAGTAAAAAACGGAGACAGAATATTCTGAGTGACGGGATTTACGAAATAGCTGGAACCTAAAGACAAAAGACACGGAAACTGAAGAATTTCTTCTTTCGTTCCGCCTCTTTTTATGCTTCACTATCTGATCATCTTCCCTACTCATGCAGGTACACCTTGATATTGATCCCAGTCTACCTGAGCAGCCACTCGATCTTTTCATGAATCGCCGTGATCCGGTCATCCTCCGGATCGTAATACTGCTTAATCTCTTCGAATATTTCAAGCAGATCCCGCGTGTCGAGAGGATCTGCCGCCCGGCTTCCGGTGCCTCCGTATCCATCAGCCTTATCCGAAAGACCGTGTTCCCGACGGTAATCGGCCAGACTGAAAGACAGATCGAAATGAGACAGATCCACATCGATCCCGCGTTCGAAATCTACATACGCTTCAACAATGCGGGAAAGCTTACGAAGAATATCGTCACGCTCCTGAGCTTTGCCGTTAAGCATGGCCGTCTCCTTATATTATAAATCGTGTTAATACCAGCTTAGCAGCCGGTTCTATCCGGCTGATTTAGTGATTATAATAAGATTATATAAGGTGGGCAGGGATTATTTCGGAACATCAGGGAACGAGAAAAAGCGCGGCTCTTTTTGACCGCATATTGGGAATAAGCTATAATTTTTGCAAGGTCTGTTAATGACATATCCGCTAAAAATCATTTTATTGAATAAGATTAAGGAGAATTACAATGGCTGCCGAACTGGACTTTGTCCTGACCTGGACCTTCATATCCGAAACGTCTATCCCCAAGGATGTAAATAATATGCTCGTCGATGGTGAACGCGCCGTCGCCGCCTACAAGACCATCCGCGATGTCGCGATCTTTACAAACAAACGGCTCATTGTACGCGATGCTCAGGGAATCACGGGGAAAAAGACTGAAATCTATACACTGCCCTATTCGAGCATCAACATGTATTCATCGGAAAATGCCGGCATCATTGATTTCAACTCCGAGCTCGAGCTCTGGACCCGCGCCGGCCATATCAAGATCAATCTGAAGAAGGGCGTCGATATACGAAAGCTCGATAACCTGATAGCCAGCTGTATACTGTAGCAGAACAAGGACACGGCTTATCCCCGTGTCCCTTTTTTATTTAGATTCCGCCGCTTACAGAACGCTGATCCCGTCAGTATGTGATCAGCTCGTTAAACACCTTCACCGCGAACCGGTCCGTCATCCCCGCCATATAGTCCAGTACGGCCTGTTCGTAGATCTGCCGGTTCTCAAGCCCGCCGTAGATCTTTGCGTTCCTGCAGTTCATCGCGGTCTTCCTCAGCTCCCCGTCCGGAACGATTCCCGTGTCACAGTACTGGGCGAGCCATTCCCGGAAGGACGCGATAAGCGTCGGGTAATGCTTCATCTCTCCCTGCAGCCTGTAAAACGTGTTTTCGTGATCATAATAACCGGCGAGGGTCTCGAACAGCTGCTCGAGCACGAGTTGAGAGTACCTGAAAAACGCCGTGAATCTCGGATTGTTGTAGATATGCCGGTAGTTGTAGCCTTTGACCTCGTCAAGGAGCCGGACGTATTTCGGGCTCAGGCAGATCCCGTTCTCCGGACTGCTGTTCATGCAGGCGTCCGTGATCAGCTCGTGCATCAGCACCGTCGTGTTGATCGCGCTCACACCGCATTCCTGCGCCAGCTCCTCCAGTTCCCTCTTGTCCCTGTCGTTCAGAAAACCCAGCGCAGCCGCGTCCTCGATGTCCCGGCCCACGTAGGCGATCTTGTCGGAGATCTTGACGACGCAGCCCTCCCAGGTCGCCGGCGCGTATTCGCCGGGCTTTGTAAACGTATCGAGGTCGATGATCTCGTCCCGCGGTCTCAGGCCGTTCTCGTCCACCTCGCCGCAATGGGAGATAATCCCGTCCCGAACGGCGTAGGTCAGACACAGGTTCCCCGACGTATCGTCGGTATTCCTCAGCAGTTCGATCTTGTCCGCGAATCGCAGGCTGTTCTGTTCGTGCCAGAAGGGTCTGTTCAGATGCCTCCGGCTTATTTCATCGATGATCTTCTCGCCCTGATGACCGAAGGGCGCATGTCCCAGATCGTGCCCGATGGCGATCGCGCTCGTAAGCTCCGTGTTGAGTCCCAGGTAACTGGCGATGGAATGACTCGCGGATTCGACATGGGCGACATGCTCCATCCGTGTGCAGATATGATCGTTCTCGATGTTAAAGAACACCTGCGTCTTATGCTTGAGCCGTCTGTAGGCCAGACTGTGCAGGATCCTGTCGTAGTCCCGCGCAAACTCTGTCCGGATCTCCCCGTTGCGGGCATGCAGATCCCCGTTTCTCGTGATCAGCTCTTCCCAGCGGTTGTTAGTTTCGTCAGCGGCTTTATTTCTATACGAATCCTTTCCCTGAAATGAATTCATTACTGCATCCCTCGATTCATCAAATTATCTGCAAAATGTCTGTTAAACGAATTAATTCTATTATATCTGCACATTATAAAAAGTCATTAGATAAATTAACGAACTTTTAAAAATTTAGCGTTTATACAACATTTACCGGATAAATCTTTACGTAATCGTATACAGTGATAGAATATAATTAACAGGCGGGAATGTTTCCCTGTTTAATATACACGGAGGTCAGTCATGCTTGAAAATACTACAATCAACGCCCATAGCAGCATTCGTATCGGCGCAGACAGGGTGATCTACTTCGATCCCTTTAAAATAGAAGACTCGCCCTGCGACGCGGATATCATCTTCATCACCCACGATCATTACGATCATTTTTCGCCGGAGGATCTTCAGAAGGTCATGAAGGAGGGGACGAAACTCGTCTATCCCGCGACCGCCGGGAAGTCCGTCGCGAAGCTCGGTCTTACGAAATCGCAGCTCTATCCGGTCAAGCCGGACGAGTCGCTGACGGTGGACGGGATCCCCGTTGAAACGGTGCCTGCCTACAACAACGAAAAGCCCTTCCATCCGAAACGCAATCAGTGGGTCGGCTATATCCTGACACTGGACGACGACAGGATATACGTCGCGGGGGATACGGACCTGAACCGGGACGTCAAGCAGGTGGACTGCGACATCGCCTTCGTTCCCGTCGGCGGAACCTACACGATGAACACGAGAGAAGCCGCGAAGCTTGTGAACTTCCTGCGGCCGAAAATCGCCGTTCCGACTCATTACGGCAGCATCGTCGGCGAACCCGAGGACGGAGAAGATTTTGCGAGCCGGCTGGACAGCGGAATCGAAGCGAAGATTCTGATTAAGTAGCCGGAAATTTCAAAAAACAAAATCCCCGGAAATGATCATTTCCGGGGATCGTTTATTATCAAAAAAATGGCGGAGAGAAAGGGATTCGAACCCTTGGTACGCTTTCGCGCACACACGCTTTCCAGGCGTGCTCCTTCAACCAGCTCAGACATCTCTCCAAACAGCCGAACTCTATTATAAGTTGATTTTGTTCAGATGTCAAACCCTTTCGTGAGATTTTTCTGTCACATCATGTTAAAATAAACGGGAGGTAATTATGGAACAAAACAACGACTATGCTGCTCTTAAAAAGACAATGATAAGCGAGCTTGTGACGACACTCGTCGTGGGCTTCCTGATTTACGAGATCCTGGATCTGAA
>CALMRA010000251.1 GCA_937872065.1 uncultured Eubacteriaceae bacterium
AGATAGAGGCAAAATAGTAATTATAGAAATAACAGAAGTAATAATCGAACATTCAATACAGCAGTTCAAACAGCAATCATCAGAGATTACAAGGAAGGATTATCATGCAGGAAGAAAGTAAATTCAGTCAGTTTACCGAGAAATTCGTCGATTTTGCGGCAGAGCTTGGAAATCAGATCTATCTGCGCTCGCTCAGAGACGCCTTCGCGACGATTATGCCCATATTTATCGTCGCGGGTATTTCGGTACTGGTCAACAATGTCATATTTCCGCTGTTCCTGACAGGCGATTCGCTCGCCTCCGCACAGGTCTGGGGCAGCGTCGTCACGAACGGGACGCTCAGCGTCTCCGGCCTGCTCCTCGCGGCAGCCATCGGCTACTGTCTTGCGAAGAATAAGGAATATAAGAATCCGTTCGCCGCAGCGATTATCTCGCTGAGCACACTGATCATCATGATGCCGATCAACCTGGAGCTTGTGACAGTCGCTGACTCCGATGTAACCATTGTCGTGACAGGCGCGCTCTCGTATTCGAATCTCGGCACCAGCGGAATGTTCGCAGGGATCATCATCGGCCTGCTGGCGACAGACCTGTTTATCAAGCTCGCGGGAATCGAAAAGCTCAGAATCAAGATGCCTGAAATGGTACCGCCGGCAGTCACCGCATCCTTTAACGTGCTGATCCCGGTGATCATCATCCTATGCGGCTTCGGCGCAGTGTCCGCGCTGCTTGGCGTATTCGCGTCCACCGACCTCGTAAGCCTGATCCGCTACTGGATCGCCGAACCGCTGAAGAGCGTCAACGCATCGCTTCCCGGCGTATGCCTGCTTTACACCCTTGGCAACCTGCTGTTCTGCTTCGGGATCCACCAGTCCGTCATCACAGGCGCGCTGCTCGATCCCTTTATGATCCAGAATATCAACGAAAACATGCTGGCGTTTGCGAATCATCAGGCCATCCCGAACATCCTGTGCTCGCCGCTGGTCAACAACTTCGGTCTGCTGGGCGGCTCCGGCAACACGATCTGTCTGATTATCGCGACGTTCCTGTTCAGCAAATACAAGGCTTCGAGAAGTATCGCTGAGCTTAGCGCGGCGCCGGGACTCTTCAACATCAACGAACCGGTCATCTTCGGCTACCCGATCGTCTTTAACATCGCGCTGATTATCCCGTTTGTACTGATGCCCACCATCGGCATCACGATCGGCTACTACACAACGCTGTGGGGTTGGATGAATCCCAGCGTCGTCTTCACACCCTGGACCACGCCGCCGATTCTCAACGCGTACCTTGCGACAGGCGGAGACTGGAGAGCCGTCGTGATCCAGCTCGCGGTAATCGCGCTGGGCGTGCTTATTTATCTGCCGTTCATGAAACTGAGCGAAAAGATACAGTCGAAGAGCGCAGGGATGGATGAAGAAGACGAAGAAGAAGGAGAGATTGTTACAGCGGAAGAAGCGTAAACAGTTCGATAATTACATAAAGAATATAAAGAACCG
>CALMRA010000252.1 GCA_937872065.1 uncultured Eubacteriaceae bacterium
CGATACGAGTACCATCCCGCATCGAAGTTAAGCATTACTCCGCCCGGCCGCAGTACCCGGCGCCAGTCTGCGTAGGCATCCTGTGAGCGCTCAAGATTCCAGGTCAGATTTCTGGTCACGATCGCGTCGAAGCTTCCGTCGGGAAGATCGAGACTGTGAGCGTCCATTCGGGCAAAGGTTATGCTGTCCCGAAGCTGACCGGCATTCTGCCGGGCTTCGTCAAGCATGGCCTCGGTATAGTCGACGGCAGTCACATCGTATCCGCGGCGTGCAAGTCCGATGGCAAAGAAACCGGGACCGGTGCCGATATCCAGGATCCGGAGGAAGCGGCTGCGCGGAATATTTTCAGTGATGACGCTCATCCAGGTCTTCTCGCTGCCGTTTTTCTGTTCGCGCTGTACAACGTCGGAATAGCTTGACGCTCTTCGCGTCCAGTACTGTTCGATTTCGTCGATTAATGTGCTTTGTATTGCCTGCATTGGACCTTCCTCAAACTTTAGTATGTTAAATTGATTTTATTAAACTTAAAGGAAGCAGGGAAGCCTCCGTGGGGGATATTTTATTAGAAAATGAGAATAAATTATTATTTTGTTGCGGCTATCATAAACATCGGCGCTGCAGGATCGTCGAGCTCTCTCAGTACGTCCTCACCGGTATCCTGATGAGCGCTGCATTCGCAGAAGCCTATCTCTTTAAGCAGCTGCGTATCCCATTCGGGACGGGATCGCCTGCTGATTTTCATGGACAGCGTGATTCTGTCGTTTTCTCTGGACATATCCGCTGTAACGCCGTCATGTCCGTAGGGAATACTGTCGCCTGTATGTGTCCGCTGCTTCGCGCCGGAGCGGATGGCGTTTCCATAATTGGCGTCGAAATTGATGAGCTTTCCGCCGGGCTTCAGCACGCGGTGCCACTGACGGTAGGCTTTTTCAGGATCCGGAAGCGTCCACGTCAGATTGCGGGTGACAACCGCATCGAAGCTCTCGTCGAGAAAGTCCGGTTCCTGAGCATCCATCACTTCAAATCGGATCGGAAGCTGCTGCGATTCCGCCTGCCTCTTCGCCTCGCCGATCATCTCGGGCGTCAGGTCGATACCGGTAAGCTCGTGGCCTTCTTTTGACAGCAGGATCGAAAAGAATCCTGTACCCGTACCGACATCAAGGATCTTCAGATTATTTCGATCCGGCAGCTGTTTCAATATGGCTGCGCGCCAGCGTCTGCCCAGCTCGTTGTGAAGCTCTCTTTCCCGTACCCGGCCGAAATCGCAGGCGCGTCCCGCCCAGTAATTTACCACTCTGTTTTCAAGCTGTGTCATCGCACGCCGCCTCTTCATCTGATTATTTCCGGGACAGATCTCAAATTTTGAATCCTGCCTCGTTATGGTTTACTTTAATATGATAAAAAATCCCCCACAAGTCCCCCGGGGGGATGAAAACCGGGCTGAATGAGGGTCTTTGTTGTCTTTTTTCTGATACAGACCGATTTCGATGCGCAAAAAAAAGACCGATCGAATGATCGGCCTTCAGGATGCAGCTAGAAAACAGACTACACCAGCTTATTTCTGCAGTCTCGGAATATCGTCCGTGTTTCTGTCTTCGTTCCGTACCAGATCCTTGTTATACGGATATCTCGCGACCTTCGCGCGGATCTTCATCTGCCTGGTTCCGGGCGTTCCCCAGAGAATTTCGACCTCCTGTCCTTCCTTCGCGAATTCAGGATCGATAAAGCCCAGGGAGATCATGCTGTTGTAGTTGTAGGAGATGATCCTGCCTGCCGTAATTCCGATTTCCGTATCTCCCGCAAAAACCTTGTCCGCGCGGTATTCGCACCAGCCGTTGAAGGAGTTTTCACTCAGCGGCGAATCGCTCTGCTTCGAGATATCGTCGCAGGGTTCTTCTCCCGGTGTGAACATTGTCGCGAATACCTTTCCGACGTCTTCGCCGTTCCATTCCAGTGTTGTGACAGTTCTCGGAGGCTGTTCCGCGATCTTTTCCAGCGCTTCCTTTCCGCGGAAGTCGTGGTTGAAGTTGACGATAAATCCCCAGCCCACATCATAGGGCGTCACGAATCTCGATTCGAGATCCTCGCCGACGCTGCCCGTCAGCTTCCGGTTGATATCGTAGCTTCCGAGCATCGGGTTTGCATAGAGGTACTGAGCCAGCCCTTCGTCGGATTCGAACCACGGCAGCGGATAGTGAAGATGGATATTCGGGAAGCCCGCTTCCGTATGATTGAATTCGTTGTAGGCGTGCATTCCGAGCTTTCTGGCGCCGAACTTCTGTCCGCTTTCCCAGACCTTTCTGTAGACATAGTCGTAGTCCGCTACCGGTCCGTGAATTTCATACGCGAGATTCCCCGACATACCCAGACGAAGCACCCGGACCTGACGACCGTCCATGTCTTCCATCCGGTGTTTCGTAAATTTGATATCATGCAGATCCTTTCCGAAGGCGTCTTCGAGGATCTCCAGGGAACGTTCTCCGTCGATCTGGATAAAGTATTCCTGTCCGCTCATGTCTTCCGCCGTTACGTCCATGCCTGAGGTCTGCGCATAATACTGAATGGGCGGATTCAGCCAGTAGGTACGGTAGCGGTCATCGCCGATTCGCAGGACGACGCCGTCTGTCAGGAGCTGCCCCTTGTCGTTGCAGATCATCGCGTGACGGATACCGTTAAAGTCCAGCTTCGAAAAATCGTTGACGCAGATCGAGTTCAGGAACTTCACCGCGTCCGGTCCGATAATGTCGACCACGGGGGAGATCATCAGCGTCGTGCCGATCCATGCGCTGTCGCGGTAGCCCGCGATTTCTTCCTTGACTCCGCCGTATTCAAAGGGCATGAGCATGCCCGGCGCCATCTGGAACATCAGCGTTGCGGTTTCCTCCGCGGGATTGACGTGCTGCGCCGATTCAGTCAGGACGCCGCCGTCCTTCACACCGGATATTGAGAAATTGGCCTGTTTCTTTTCGTTCATTTTTGTCGCCTCCGAACTCGTTTTCATAATCCTAATATATAGGAATTGACGCCGTTTTTATACGGTTATAAAATGAGATCATTCATGACGTTTTCGTCAGAAATAACCGAAAGAAATCAGCCGTATTAAACCCGTGCAGAAAGAGAGGAAGAGCTTCATGGATGTGACCTTTGCAATGCTTTCGGATGATCTGGAGAAGCGGGGGTACCGGAAGAGCGGTACCTGTCCGGACCTGCTCACGGCTCCAGCCGGCAGGACCTCGTTCGAGATTTACTCGGACATCATGGAGATCCGGGCTTCCTGGCAGAAATGGGAAGAGGATATGCTCACGGCCTGCGCGGACCAGGTTCCAATTCGGGAGTTTCTCAAACGG
>CALMRA010000253.1 GCA_937872065.1 uncultured Eubacteriaceae bacterium
GAGCTGCTCGCTTCGGATATCGACACTGTATACGTGGCGCTGCCGAATTTTCTGCATTACGGCTTCGCGAAGAAGGCTCTGGAGGCCGTGAAAAATGTCATTATCGAAAAGCCTGTTACCGCCAATTATGCGGAGCTTGCGGATCTGAAAAAAACGGCGGAAGAAAAGCGGCTGATGATTCTCGAAGCAATGAACATTCCGTATCTGCCTGCTTACGCGCAGGTGAAGGAACATCTGGCGGATCTCGGAAACATCCGGATCGTCAGTCTGAACTACAGCCAGTATTCGAGCCGCTACGACGCCTTCAAGAAGGGACAGATTCTGCCGTCCTTCGATCCCCATAAAGCGGGCGGCGCGCTGATGGATCTGAATGTCTATAACATTCATTTTATTGCAGGCCTCTTCGGGGAGCCGGAGGAAGTAAGCTATCAGGCCAATATCGTCAAAGGAATCGACACATCGGGAATTCTGACACTGAAATATAAGGATTTTCAGGCCGTAGCCATCGGCGCCAAGGACTGCAAGGCGCCGGTGCTCTCGACGATCCAGGGAGATCAGGGCTCTCTCCAGATCCATAAACCGGTCAATCACCTTTTATATCACGAGGGGGATGACCTCCGAAGATCTGGCGCTGTTTGTCAGCTACAGCGGTGAAATGAAAGAAATTAACGACGAGCTGTACACGCTCAGACGAAGAAGAGTGCCGATTATCGCTCTTACCGGAAGCATCGAAAGCTATCTTGCCGGAATGAGCACACGCACTATTGTGATACCCCATCTCGAAGGGACGACGGACGAGAAGGTCGCCACGTTCTATTCGCAGTTTGCCTTCGATTATATCCTGAACGTAATTTATGCGCTCATTTATAACGGACAGCAGGATTCAGTTCAGTAATTACATTTCGTGGATCAGGGAAGATCACAGGCTTTCTGTCAATGAAATGACAGAAAACACCGTTAAGCTGTATATGCGAATCAACTAAGACTCTTCCACCTGAATCAGATTGCTGATATACGGACGTTTTCCGGACTGGACCTCGTCGTAGAAATTCTGCTTCCAGTCGATATAATCCACATATTCGTTAAGCTCTGCAATCTGTGCCTGCAGGGCTTTTTTCTTTTCCGCCAGCATCACCTTCCGTTCGGGAATCGTCGAGGGACCCTGAAGACACAGGTCCAGATACTCCTTCATTTCCTTGATGCTCATCCCGCATTTTTTCAGGCATACCAGGTCTTTGATCCATTTCACGTCACGTTCGTCAAAGATTCGGCGGTTGTTGTCGTCGCGCTTTACGTTCGGAACCAGTCCTTCGTTGCAGTAGTATTTCAGCGCCTGGTAGGTCATATCAGTTTCCTTGCATGTCTGCATCATCGTATAGGTCATTCGGGCTTCCTCACTATTCATAAAATTAAATAAAATTACAAAAAATCGTTTGACAGATATTGACCGGTTGCAGCAACCGGTTCTTATAATCGATATTAGATGCAGGAATTTTAGCACCGTTTCAATATAAATGCAATAAGGAGTCAAAATGAACGATTTTACCTATTCCTATCCAATGAAGGTTTATTTCGGAGAAGGCGCGGCGAAAAAAGCCACTGAAGCTGAATTAGGGAAGTACGGTGATACCGTGATGCTTGCCTATGGCGGCGGTTCGATTAAAAAGAACGGCGTCTATGATGAGATCACGACGCTGCTTAAAGACGCCGGCAAGGAAATTGTCGAGTTTTCAGGGATCATGGCTAATCCGACCTACGATAAGGTTCAGGAGGGAGCGGCTCTTGCGAGAGAGCGGGGAGTCGATTTTATTCTTGCAGTCGGAGGCGGCAGCGTCGTAGACTGCTGCAAAGTCATCTCGGCTCAGGCAGAGACCGACGCAGATATCTGGGAGCTCGAATACGAGCAGAACGGTGCTCCGACGGATGGCATTCCGATGGGCGCGGTCGTGACCGCTTCCGGTACCGGAGCGGAAATGAACAACGGCGCGGTCATTACGTATAACGAAAAGAACTGGAAAGGACCGTTTTTGGGCAGCTCTGCTGCGTTTGTAGTTCTCGATCCTTCTTACACACTGTCGGTACCGCCGATGCAGGTGTTGTCCGGAGCCTTCGATACACTCAGTCACGCGATGGAAACCTATCTCGGCACCTCGGATATGGATAACGTATCGGACGATGTCGCTCTGGCCGTCATGCGCAATACGGTGGTCAATATGCGTCGGTAGCTGGCCGATATGGGAGATATTGAAGCCAGAAGCAATCTGATGTGGGATTCCGCAATGGCGGAAAACGGCATACTCAAAGTCGGGCGGCTCACCGATTTTCAGGCACACATGATCGAGCATCAGCTCGGGGCCTTCACGGACTGCAATCACGGACAGGGACTTGCGGTGATTCAGCCTGTTTACTATCGGCATATCCTGAAGGACGCGGAGGATAAATTCACCCGTTTCGCAAAGGTCGTTTTCGGAGAAGAGACGGCAGAAGCGGGACTGGACGCTCTTGAGAGTTTCATTGATGAATGCGGACTTCCGACCAGGATGAATCAGCTCAAATCGACAGTGGAAATCACGCCGGATGTTCTCCGAAAGGTCGCGGATTCCTGTCTCATCATGAAGACCGGTTCGAGAGAGCTGGATCGGGACGAAATTTATGAAATCCTGACAGAATGTATATAAGCTTCTCGGTTTTTGACCGTTCAATTTTGGACGGTCTTTTTGATGGAGGAGAAATACATGAAATACACTATTCGAAATATGAATACAGGCTTGCAGGATCGATATTGTACTAAATCTGCGCGGCGGCGTAGAATTGAGGTAGATCGGGGAGCTGTCCGCATTGAAGACAGTCAGGACGCCTCATTGTTTTCAAGCACCTTCAATAAGAGGAATTAATGAATAAAGTATGTCTGATAACGGGATCAAACAGAGGTCTCGGCAGAGCGTTTGCGGATGATGCAGTATAAAACGGAGATCTGGTGCTAGACGGAACCAGAAGG
>CALMRA010000254.1 GCA_937872065.1 uncultured Eubacteriaceae bacterium
CTTTGATGGCTTTTGTATTTCATCTTGGAAATTGCGAACTTAATTGTACGCTATCCATATCAGACTGTTTTCAGCCGCTTCTTAATCGTTATTATTTATTATATCATTCACATCCGCTCTGTTTTAACTTAAGCTTCAGTAGAAGACTTATATTGACGACTTTCAGACTGATCAGAGATTTTTCCGCTACAAAAAATCGGCGTCGATAGATTTTTCTATCTCCGCCGATTCTGGGTGTCACTTATTCGTATTCGTTTATTATCTGTCCGATAACTTTCAGCTGCGCTTATACAGCGTTTCGCCTTTCCTGATGGTCTCCAGAACCTTTATGTCGCACAGCTTCTCTTTCTCCGTCTTCAGCGGACTGGCGTCTGCGATGACAAAATTCGCCTGCTTGCCGGGAGCAAGGGAGCCCTTCGACGCTTCCTCATGGTAAGCGTAGGCTGCGTTGATCGTCACGCCCTTTAACGCATCGTACACGCCGATCGCCTGATCCTTTCCGATGGGCGTACCCGTTCTGGTCTCACGGTTCACCGCGCACCAGATTGTCCTGAACATATCCGGATCAAGAACCGGGGTATCCTGATGGAAATTATAGACGAGTCCGCGCTTGAGCGCTTCCTTCGCGGGGCTGATATGATTCCCGCGGTCCTCACCGAGATTTTTCAGGTGAACGTCTCCCCAGAAGTAGGTATGGGCGACATAGATAGACGGAATCATCTTCATCTCCGCCATCCTGTCCAGCTGATCGTCCCGGACCGTCTGACAGTGGATCATCGTCGGCCGCAGATCCAGCTCGCCGGCTGAGACGCCGCATTCGTTCAGGGCATTTTCATAAGCATCGAGGAACTGCTCGGAGGCTGCGTCTCCGTTGCAGTGAACGAGGATCTGATGACGGTCCCTGATCGAATCGACCATCGCGGCCTTCACTTCGTCATCCTTATGGGTCGGATAGCCGCGGCAGCTTTCTTCTCCCTCGTACGGCCTGGAGAGCCATGCCGATTTGCCCTGAGGAGAGCCGTCCAGGACGATCTTCGCGCCGCCGATCCGAAAATTTCCGCTGTATCCTTCCGTCAGCTCCGGGTACTTCTCCGCGGCTTTCCGGTAATCGTCGGTCATGACGTAGGAAATCACATCCAGCTTCAGCAGCCTGTTCGCTGCCAGCGCTGCGATTCCGTCCACGGTCTGAAGCCCCGCCGCTCCGTCCTGTACTGTCGTGATTCCATGCTTCAGATACAGATCCTGTGCGTCGACCATCTGCCTGACAAAATCCATCTTTAGTCTCGGATACGCGGCCTGCAGTACGACGGTCAGCGCAGGTGTCTCTTCCACGTAGCCGTTGAGTCTGCCGTCTTCATCTCTGCCGTATCGGCCGCCCTCGGGATCCGGTGTATCGTCCGTGATTCCGGCGAATTTGAGCAGCGCGCTGTTAGCGACTCCCATATGCCCGGAGGTATGGAAAATAAAGATCGGTATTTCATCAGAAACACGATCCAGCAGCGAAATATCCGGATGAGTCTGTTCTATCAGGAAATTATGATCGTAGCCGCACCCCATGATGATTCCGTCCTGTTTGATCCCATTGTCGTTTTTATATTTTTCCAGTACGTCCGCGATGTCCCCGAAGCTTTCGCATTTATTCAGCTGCGCAAACGCCGCGAACTGGGCGGTCATCGAAATATGGCTGTGAGGATCGATGAAGGCCGGCATCAGCGTTTTTCCGTTAAGATCCCTTTCGGTGATCTCCACTTCGAGATTTCCGGCGCATTCTCTGGCTTCGTTCAGACTGCCGACGTATCGGATCACCCCGTCCTGTTCGACGAGAGCTTCCGGGCTGTCTTCCTCGTTCTCCATCGTAATGATATCGCCGCCGTAATAGATTTTCGTCATAAGCTTTCGTCTCCTTCTGCCTGATCTGTGAGCCCGGGTTTAAATCCGTCTCCGCTCAGTCATCCTTGCTCTGTGAAGAGATTGTATAGCTTTCTTCGATAGGAAGCACGAATATTTTACCGTCTCCGGAATTTCCGGTCTCTCCTGTCTGAGCTGCGTCCATGATAATATCGATAATCTCGTTTTTATCCTCATCGTCCGCAGCGATCATCAGCAGGTTTTTCGTCATCTCTTCATAGACAACCTCTCCCACCTGGATGCCCTGCTGTCTGCCTCTGCCTGTGACTGTCCATTTGCTGGATGCCGCAAATCCGGCTTCCGCCAGGGCGTTGTTCACTTCGTATACATTCTTCGGTCGTACGATCGCAAATATCATTTTCATCTTTGTTCTCCGTTATTGTTATTGAATTCCTGTTATTTGATCGCCGCGTTAAGCAGCCTGTCATAATCCTCTGCGCTGTTTACCGTAATATCCTGGTTCAGGAAGCCCTGCAGGAACGGCATTTCCTCGTCGCCAGCTTCTCCGTTGTTGAGCCGTCCTTTTGTGAGGGAAAACGTCGGTTTTTTCCATAAGCGCAGTACCTTCAGCAGAACCGCGTACAGAACGATCGTGACTGCCATGCCGATGGCGGCTGTCGTCAGCGACATTGTCTGCAGACCTGCGAACGTAATGAAGATCATCGTCGGGGTCGACAGCAGCATCGCGATGTTCATCATCCCAAGCTCGCTGCCGGTGGATGTCTGAAGCTTCGGATCCACCATTCGAAGCAGCGATATTCCGCTGGGAGTGGTCCCCGTGCAGGTGCCGAATACGCCGAGAACCCGTTCGAAATCGTGGTCGCTTCCGAGTCTCGAGCCGAAATAGATGCAGACGACCGCTGTGACCGCCGCGCATACTACGCTTACGATGAGGATCGGGATAAGCCAGCTGCCGATCACCGTTAGCTGGATCGCCATGAAAGCGCAGACTACCAGAAAATCAGACAGGAAGCCTGTAAGCCTGCTCTGGAACGTATTGTTGATCAGGTAATCGATGTTGAGCTTCTGCATGACAAATTTAACGATGTAGGCTGCGAGCATGCCCCAGAAGAACAGCATCGCGCTGAAGGTGGAGCCGAGAACCGGAATATACGAGACGGCCTGTGCCAGAAGCAAGGCGATCAGGTAGCTTACGCCCATAATCGCGAAATGGACCGCGACCGATTCGACATTGGCACTGTGTGTCGTCGATTTGCCGATGGATTCGCGCTGTTCGTCCGGGTAATAATATCCGCGTTCGACGGAATCGTTGAGCTTTCCCTTCGTTTTCGCCAGATTCTTCTTCAGTCCCAGCTTCGCCAGCGGAACACCGATCAGGAAAGCCGCCAGGAAGCCTACCACTGCGAAGGTCAGAGCGACCATTTCCGCGTTCGGGAAGCCGTAGGTGGATTCGAACAGTCTGCCGTAGGTGGAGGCCTGTCCGGGTCCCTGGCAGAAGGCGAAGGGAATGAGCATCCCGTAAATCGGATCCATATTAAAGGCTCCGCCGATCAGCGCGATTATCGCGATGCCGATAACCGGGGTGATCGCGTAGAGCATACACCAGATGAGCCCCATGCCCATGGCGCCTTTGACCGGACCGTTGCTTTTAGCCGCTTTTTTCTCTTCGTCGGTTTTCGGCTGCTTCTTTTTCCTGCCGCCGGTAAGGCCGATCGATATAAACGACATGACGAAGAATACGTCGACGATGCTGCTGAAATCTCCGGTGGTCACGCCGCCGAGATCGAAATTGGCGATAACCAGATTGACGAAGATAAATCCGATCACGCCGCCGATCACGCTGACCGGCATCAGTGTCTTCTGAAAAAACTTTATTTTTCCGCGCAGCGCCAGACCGATGCACAGCATCAGACTGGCCAGCCCGAATGCGATAACCGTACTATACATAACGTCTCCTTTATGTTTTAAGCAAGCTTCTGATACATTTCTTTCAGCTGCTCGTCTGTAATTTCCATAGGGTTATTGTAGAGATTGGGATGTCTGCTGATCCTGACCAGGTCCGCGATCTGATCCTCTGAAAGCTCCAGATCCTTGATGTCGTTGCGCAGTCCCATCTTCTCTTTTAAGTCATGAATGGCATCCGCCATATCGCCGGTATCCTGAAAGCCCAGGGCTTCGGCCAGCCGGTCAATCCGCCAGCCTTCCTCGCCCTTCGCGTTGATCCTGGCAAAATAGTCCAGGGTCATGCCGCAGGCTTCGCCGTGGGGAATATGGTGGAGATTGGTGAGCGGAAAGGAGCAGGCATGAGAGGATGTGGTCTTCGGCAGCGTGAAGGCAAGACCTGCGATCAGGGATGCCTCGCACATTTTCTCTCGCGCCTCTTCATCCATCGGATTCTCATAGGCTCTGTACAGATATTTGAAAACCAGATCCGCCGCGTGGAGAGCGCAGGCGTCGCAGATCGGCTGATGGCCTCTGCTCCAGTAGCCCTCCAGGGCATGAGACAGTACGTCGATCCCCGTCCCTGCCGTCACCTTCGGGGGCATGGAATAGGTAAGCTCGGGATCAATGATCGCATAACTCGGATAGAATCCGTCGGATACGACGGGTGACTTCCTGCCGCTGGCATGGTCGGTCAGCACGGATACGCAGGTGACCTCGCTGCCGGTACCGGCCGTAGTCGGAACGGCAATCAGCGGCAGATGTGCGACGGGCATCGGGACGCCTGTCCCATGATATTTCCGGATCGAGTCGCCTGTCAGGCAGATGCTCGCTGCCGCCTTCGCGCAGTCAATCGAGCTGCCTCCGCCGAGAGCCACGACAAAACCGATCTGATTCTGCCGGATCAGATCCGCGCATTCGTCTACCTCGGTCACATCGGGATTCGGTGATACTTTCCCGAAGGTGGCGGTGATAGCGCCGCCGCTTTCCTTTACGATCCTTTCGGCCAGACCGTTGGTGAAGAAAAAGGGGTCCGCAACGAGAAGTCCGTTTTCGCAGCCGATTGACGCCGCGATGTCCTTCACTTCAGATACTCTGCCCTTTCCGAAGCTTATTTTTACAGGCTGGATATAGTCCCAGTTCATCTCTGTTCTCCTTATCAATGTCCTTCTAAAGCCGATCTGCATTATGCGCAGAATTTTTCATCCGCGAGTGTCAGAACCTCGTCTAAAATCGGCAGGTATTCGTGAAGCTCTTCTGCGGTGATGATAAGCGGCGGACAGATTTCGATAAAATTCTCACGTCCGAAGGTTGCGTAGCCTCGTTTTTTAAGCTCTGCGAAAATCCAGGGCATCGCCGTTCCAGGAACGCCGTATTCCTGGAGTGGTTCTCTTGTTTCCTTGTCCTTTACCATTTCCAGCGCTCCGAAGAGCCCGATGCAGCGCGCTTCTCCGACGCATTTATGCTTTTCGACCATGTCATCCATGAAGGAAGCGACAATCTCATGCATTTCTGCGACGTGTCTTTCGATGTCGTGTTCTTTATAATAGGTCAATGAGGCGACGCCTGCCGCGCATGCCAGTGTATGGCCGGAATAGGTCAGTCCGCACTGGAGGACATTTTCTTCGAAGTAATTCGCGACTTTTTCGTTAACGATAACCCCGCCCAGCTGAACGTAGCCGCAGGTTACGCCCTTCGCGAAGGTGATCAGATCCGGCTTCATGTCGAAGTTCTGCCAGGCGAACCATTTGCCTGTTCTGAAGAAGCCGGCCATGACTTCGTCGCAGATCATCAGGATCCCGTACTTATCGCACAGCTTCCGGACGCCTTCCATATAGCCTTCGGGAGGAAGGATCACGCCGTTGGCACCGACGATGGATTCCATCAGGATCGCCGCGACATTCTGGGGCCCTTCGTAACGCAGCTGAAGATCGAGATCTGCGAGGGCTTTCTTCGTCACCGCTTCATCATCGATGCCGTAGGTATATCCGTCCCGATACATCTGGGGGTTCATAAACTTGACGAAGCCGTTGGCCCCGCCTATTTCAGCGGCGAAGCGTCTCCAATCTCCGGATGCGTTGGAGGCTGCGAGGGTTGCGCCGTGGTAGCTTCTGTAGCAGGAGAAGATTTTCGTTCTGCCGGTGACCATACGGGCCATCTTGATGGCATTTTCGTTGGATTCCGCGCCGCCGTTTGTAAAGAAGACTCGCTTATAGGTATCGGCGCCGGCTGCTTCGACGAGCATCTTCGCCAGCACGCTTTTGGGTTCCGAAGCGTAGGCCGGGGCCATAAAACACATTTTGTCCGCCTGGGTCTTGATGGCTTCGACGATTTCGGGGAGCTGATGTCCGAGATTGGAGCAGACGAGCAGGGATGCCATGTCCGCGTATTTCTTTCCGTCGTAATCCCAGAAATAGATGCCTTCCGCTCTTTCGATGGGAAGCGCGTCGACGCCTGCTCTGGACCAGGACTGAAGGATATAATCCTTGTGCATCTGAGCGATTTCTGTTCCTGTATAATTCATACGATTGTCCTCCGGTTTATGATTTTCGGTCCGCCGCTGTTTGATGAAGGGGCCCGGAAAAGTATTTTGGTCATAAAAAAAGCGCCTGACACTCTTTGAGTATCAAACGCCTTTGTTTAACTTGTTTACAGTTTACAATCCTCTGTGAAAAGTTTCAATATTCCGAAGCCTAAATCAATTTGTGCTGGAGCACATGCGTTGTTACAATTCAGAACTCTCCAACCCCTTGTGATATGAATCGTAGACGGTATGGATATTGTACAGCATGAAGCCGATGTTGATCTTGGTCCTGGAATCCAGGCTCTGAAGGCTGCAGCCCAGTATTTCCTCCGCCTTCTTGATCTTGTAATTGACGGTGTTTCTGTGAATGTAGAGCTCCTCCGCTGTGTCCTTGACGCTTCCGCTGTGGCTGATGTAGCACCTGAGGGTGACTGCGATGTCTGAATCGTTCGCGCTGTCGTAATCGTAAAGGGGTCCGACGGTATCGCGGATATAATCCTCGATGATCTCGCGGTCGTGGACTGCCAGCAGAAGCTTGTAAATTCCGAGCTTTTGATACTGCAGCATCCGGCAATTTCCGGTATTCCGGACGATATCGAGGCTTCCGTGCCTGATGAGGGCCGCGATTTTTTCCGCCTGCTCGTAGCTTTTATAAATGCAGCGGACGCTCCGGGTGGTCTTTCCGGCGCTGAAGAAGCACTGCTCCTGTCTGGAGAGGATGGTCTGGATATAGGCGCCGAGCTCGTCAAACAGCGCGTCTTCCATCTCCGCGGTGTAATTGCACATCAGCAGAAAGATTCGTTTGTCCTGGATAAACAGGATCGTATTCTTGTAGAGATGAAGGACGTGGCGCTCCAGCTTGAAGAAGAGCTGCTCGAGGCGCTGTGCGGTGACGTCCATATTATTCTGGAGGATTTCCAGCAGCGCGGTGCAGTAGTTCCACTCGGGCATATAGCTGTACTGCATGAAGGTTCCGACGTAACTTTCTTCCCGATCGTGGCAGAATACGGCATTCTTGACGGCGGAGACGAGCTCCATATTATTCTGTTCTTCTCTTAAAATATCGAAGCTGAAGATCTTGATGATTTCCGGCATATGGACCTGCCAGGGTACCTGAAATACGGGAAATTTCTTCTGATCTGCAAATTCCGTGATCTCGCTGTCGATTGTCCCGATATAGGGACCTGTGTTGAGGACGATGCCGGCAGCTCCGCGCTTTTCCACTCCTTTGACGAGCTTGAGCAGATCGAAGTCTTCTGTCAGACCCAGACCGGTGGTGAAGACCACCTCCCCTTCCTCGACGAAGGGAACGACCTCCCGGCTTTCAACCGGGTGGATCCATCTGACGAGATTATCCAATCCGTTTTCGCCGGCGATCAGCTGCATGTTCAGATAGCTGACCTTCTGATAAAGTCTGCGCAGTATTACCGCCATTTTTCTCCTCTCTTCCTTGAATGTGACAGCTTAAGCATGATTCGCAGCTGTACTTAGAAAACAAGCGAGACTCCGGAAATAATCAGGAGAATATACGTCAGATTCAAAAACACGTTCTGATTCAGCCTCTGAGCCAGTTTACCGCCAAGCCAGGTTGCGAGGAAAAGCGGAAGGATGCTGACGGCGATGAGCTGTACGTTTTCCGTCGTAAACAGTCCGCTCCGGTACTGGGTGATCATCATAAACGTGTTGAGCACGACCCAGACCGGGGCGACGGTGGCGCGGAATTCGTTCTTATCTTTGAGCACCTGAACCGCATAAATAACGAGAAGCGCGCCGCCTGAAACGAACATGCCGTGAATGACGCCTGCAGCGAGGAGGACGAGATACAGAGCCGCCTGTGGAAGATCGGTCTCTTTCTTCACCAGCAGGTTCTTCAGGGCGATGGCAAGAATAACAAAGCCGTAAAT
>CALMRA010000255.1 GCA_937872065.1 uncultured Eubacteriaceae bacterium
ATGCTCGACCTGCCTGAGGAACTGTACACTCCGATCTTTGCGATCGCGAGAATCGCAGGCTGGAGCGCTCACCGTCTTGAAGAGCTCAAAAACGCCGGAAAGATAATCCGTCCTGCCTACATGAACGTTCAGCCGCGACGGGAATATGAACCGATCGACGAACGTCACAGCGACGAAAAGCTGCCGGGATCCGAAACGGAAGAAGCAGCTGAAGCGGAATAAAATACGGGCAGGTTCAGGAAAGCGTCTGAAATCTTCGCTGCAAGCGGAGAACGGGGCTTCGCCGCGGCGGAGCCTTTTCTTATGTTCCGAATCGGAACCATCACAAAAGTAAACAGAATATGAAATTAAAGAATTACAAAAAAGAAATCAACTCAATCCTGAGCCGTGTCAAAAAGCCGATCACGTATACGGGCAATGAGATCAATGCTGTTCACAAGGACAGCACCGACAGCAGCCTGATTCGCTTCGGCTTCGCGTTTCCCGATACCTATGAGGTCGGGATGTCGCATCTCGGCATGAAAATCCTGTACGGACTGCTCAACGAGATGGAAGATGTCTGGTGCGAACGCGTTTTCGCGCCGTGGACAGACATGGAAGATCTGATGACCGAAAACGGGATTCCGCTGTATGGTCTCGAATCGATGGATCCTGTCAAAAACTTCGATTTTCTCGGCTTTTCGCTTCAGTATGAAATGAGCTATACGAATATCCTGAATATGCTTGAGCTCGCGCATATTCCGCTGCTTTCCGCGGAGCGCGACCAGGACGATCCGTTTATCATTGCGGGAGGTCCCTGCGCAGTCAATCCGGAGCCGCTGACCGACTTTATCGATATCTTCTTCATCGGAGAAGCGGAAGAAGCCCTTCCCGAGCTGCTCGATGTCTACCGCGAATGGAAAGCGTCAGGACGTTCGAGAGAGACCTTTCTCCATCAGGTTTCACAGATCCCGGGCTTCTACGTACCGTCGCTGTATACCGTCTCCTATAATGAAGACAAAACGATCAGGGAATTCAGACCCGTCGCGCCTGACGTGCCTTCAACGGTCAGACGCAGACTCGTCGAGGATCTCGATTCGACCTATTATCCGGACAAGATGGTCGTGCCCTACGCGGAAACCGTCCATGACAGACTCTCCTACGAAATTTTCAGAGGCTGCCCCCGCGGCTGCCGTTTCTGTCAGGCGGGGCAGATCTACAGACCGGTCCGAATCAAGTCGGAAGAAACCATTAAAAACGGAATCGACTGCCTGCTCGGAAATACCGGATTTGAAGAAATAAGCCTGAGCTCCCTGAGCTCCGGTGATTATCCGAAGATTGAACCGCTGATCACCGATCTGACCGAAAAGTACGAGGAAGACCGGATCTCGGTCAATCTGCCCTCTCTTCGCATCGACTCGGTGTCCATCGATATGCTCGAACAGATGCAGAAGGTCCATAAGGGCGGGATCACCCTGGCGCCGGAGGCCGGAACGCAGCGCATGCGTGACGTCATCAACAAAGGCGTGTCCGAACAGGACCTGATCGATACGGTAACCCCCGCCTTCGAAAAGGGCTGGGGACGGATCAAGCTTTATTTTATGATCGGACTTCCGACAGAAACGCAGGAGGATATCTCCGGCATAGCGCAGCTGGGCGAAAAGGTCGTCGACGCGTATTTCTCGGTCCCGAAGGAACAGAGAGACCGCAGCGTCCAGGTCACGCTCAGCACCTCGTGCTTCGTACCGAAGCCCTTCACCGCGTTCCAGTGGTTCGGACAGAACTCGCCCGAGCAGTTCCGCGAAAAGCAGACTCAGCTCAAGGACGAGATCAGAAATCGGAAAATCCGTTACAACTGGCACGACAGTACGCTGTCCTTCCTCGAAGCGGTTTTCGCAAGGGGAGACCGCAGGCTGGGTCCGGTTCTGCTAAAGGCACATGAACTGGGCTGCCGCTTCGACTCGTGGGACGACTGTCTGAATCTCGACAACTGGCGCAGAGCCTTTGACGAAACGGGCGTCGATCCGGAATGGTATGCGCTCAGAGAACGCAGCTTCGACGAAGTGCTGCCGTGGGATTTTATCGATGTCGGCGTTTCGAAGGATTTCCTGATTATGGAATATCTGAAATCCCAGAAAGCCTCGGTGAGCAGAAACTGCATCGACGGCTGCGAAAACTGCGGGATCATGGAATTTATGCCGGGCTGGAAATGTCACGCTGCAGATAAGGCTTATCCGATCGGCGCGGCGGCAGGGAAGGAGCAGGCTGATGATTAAGATCCGTTTTACGTTTAAACGCACGGAAGAGCTGCGTTTCCTGTCGCATCTGGATCAGCAGAGGCTCTTTCAGCGGGCGCTGCGCCGCGCGCAGCTTCCTCTCGCGTATTCCCAGGGATTCAACCCGCATCCGATTCTCGCGTTCGCCAACGCGATGTCGGTGGGTATGACATCCGACTGCGAGTACGCGGATATCGGCCTCGAGCTGCCTGTCGAACAGGCGGACGAGGCGTTTGCGGAAGAAATGCGCAGCCGTCTCGACAGCGCGATGCCCGACGGCATTGTCATCACGGCGGCAGAAATTCTGCCCCAGGGCGCCAAGAGCCTGACCCGTATGGTCACGGCTGCGGACTATGAAATCTACTGTCCGGATCTGAACAGGCCGGACTTTAACGAATTTCTCGCCGAGATCGACTACTTCAATCAGAAGAAAGAGGTTCTCGTCGAAAAACGGAACAAACGGGGCAAGATGGTCGAACGCAATATCCGGCCCAGCTTCACGAATCTGACGGCAGTCAATGAAGATAACGGAACCGCCTTCGATTTTACGGTGAACGCGGTCGAAAGCTCGCTGATCCGCCCCGAGGTAATTATCACAGCCTTCCTCGACAGCATCGGCTACTACAAAACCGGCTTCGAGATGATCGTCCACAGGAAACGCCTGTGTCTCGAAAATGAGCCGGATTCCGCTGAAGGTACATCCTGATGGGCTGTCTCGGAAATATTCTGTGGTTCATCTTCGGTGGTCTCATATCGGGACTTTCATGGTGTGCGATCGGCGTACTGTGGTGTATTACGATTGTCGGAATCCCGATCGGGAAGCAGTGCTTCAAGTTCGCGAGTCTCGCGTTCATGCCCTTCGGCAAGGATGTCGTGTACGGCGGCGGAGGCGTATCTCTGATCATGAATATCCTGTGGCTGCTGCTGGGCGGGATCGTGCTGGCAATTGAATCGGCTGTTTTCGGCGTGGTGTGCTGTATCACGATTATCGGAATCCCGTTCGGGATGCAGTATTTCAAGATCGCGAAGCTCGCGCTGATGCCCTTCGGAGCGCAGATCGTCTATATCTGATCTTCCTGCCGATCGTTATGATAAAATAATACGAAAATCATCACCGAAACGAGGAAAGCATGAAAGACGAAACAAAATGTCTGCATTCTGGATATACGCCGAAGAATTCTGAACCAAGAGTCGTTCCCATCGTACAGAGTACGACCTATGTGTACGACTCCACCGATGACGTCGCGGCGGTTTTTGACGATCCGACCAAATCGCTGATCTATTCGCGTTTTGCGAATCCGACGGTCATGGCCGTCGAAGACAAGATCGCGGATCTTGAAGGCGGAGTCGGCGCGATGTGTACGACGTCGGGACAGGCGGCCTCGCTGCTGTCGGTTCTGAACATCTGCAGTGCGGGGGATTCGATCATCAGCACGCCCCAGATCTACGGCGGAACGATCAACCTGTTCGCTTTCACGCTTAAGAAGCTCGGGATCGAGGTGATTTTCATACCAGAAGACGCGACGGACGAGGAAATCGACGCCGCCTTCAAGCCCAATACGAAGGCCGTGTTCGGGGAAACGATCGCGAATCCTGCGCTTGCCGTATTCGATATCGAACGTTTCGCGAATATCGCCCATAAGCACGGCGTACCGCTTATCGTCGACAATACCTTCGCGACGCCGATATTATGCAAGCCTTTCGAATTCGGCGCGGATATCGTCATTCACTCGACGAGCAAATATATGGACGGCCACGCTGTCCAGGTAGGGGGAGTGATCGTCGACAGCGGCAGTTTCGACTGGACCAACGGTAATTTTCCTGAACTGACTGAACCCGACGAATCGTATCACGGGCTCGTTTATACGGAGGATTACGGGAAAGCCGCGTATATTCTAAAGGCGAGAATGCAGCTGATGCGCGATTTCGGATGCTATCCGGCGGCGCACTCGGCATTTCTTTTAAATCTGGGGCTCGAAACGCTGGCGGTACGCATGAAGCAGTACTGCGAAAACGCCCAGACTGTCGCTGAATTTCTCGCAGGGAGTGACAAGATCGAATCGATCACGTATCCGGGTCTTCCCGGGGACGCGAATTACGAACTGGCGCAGAAGTATCTGAAGGGTGCCAGCGGTGTCATTTCATTCGTCATCAAGGGCGGACGCGACAATGCGGTCCGGTTTATGGATTCGCTCAAGCTTGCGTCAAACGAAGTCCATGTCGCGGATATCCGGACATGCGTACTCAATCCCGCGAGCGAAACCCATCGCCAGCTAACAGACGAACAGCTGGTGGCGGCAGGCATCGAACCCGGAATGGTCCGCCTGTCTGTAGGACTTGAAAATATAGACGATATCCTCGAAGACCTGAAGCAGGGGCTGGATAAAGTAGAAATCTGAATATAAAAATCAGACACGGAAAATTCCGTGTCTTTTTTATTTCATCAACTGTAACTGATAAAAATGATGTTTCTCTCAGCAGGCTGCACAGAGGCAGGATCAGCCTATATCATATTTTCTATTCAGCAGCTCCCGTATCTCGCTGACGTTTTTCACCGGCTCCGGTTCCTCCGGATGCTCTCCGAGCATTTTTTCCATCCAGACCATATCGTACCAGCGTCCGAATTTATATCCGCATTTATGAAACTTTCCGACAGTTTCATAGCCGATATGCCGATGAAAGTCGACGCTGTTGCTCGTCAGATGCTCGTCGTCCGCTTCCGGAACACCGATGCAGGCGTTCAGATTGATGATGTTCATCTCCCGCAGAGCGTTCTCAAGCGCTTCGTACAGCCTGCGTCCGCAGCCCTTCTTTCCGGCATTCTGTTTCATATAGATGGTGGTTTCAGCCGAATGATCGTAGGCTTCACGACCGACGAACGGGTGAGCGTAAGCGTATCCGATTATCTCTCCCAAATCCTCGATCACGAGATACGGATATCGCCGCTGAATATCATTCATGCGTGTCAGAAACTCTTCGACAGACGGAACATCATATTCGAATGAGATCGCCGTATCCAGCACGTAAGGCGCGTAAATTTCGACTAAAGCTTCCGCATCTTCCGGTGCGGCAAAACGGATTGATATGTTATCGGTCATTTTTGTCTCCATAATCTTTTCTGTATTAACTCTGTCTATTTTAACAATGAGCATCCCCGGTATCTATTCTTTCGCGGCTCACGATGATCATCTCGATTTTCTTTCCCATTGAATTATTCAGGAGGTTTCGTGGTATAACGGTTTAAACCAATGAACGAAAGGACGATGTTATGGATGAGCGAAAAGAAATCACCGAACTGGCAGATGAGATAAAAGCGGTCCGGCAGATCCTGCTCGCCCTCGGCGACGAGAATCGTCAGAATCTGATTCTGCAGATGATGCAGATGGAAGAATGCGGCGGAGCGCGGGTCGGCAGTATTACGGAACGGACCCATCTCTCCAGGCCCGCGGTATCCCATCATCTGAAAATACTCAAGGAAGCGGGTCTGGTGAAGATGCGGCGCGAGGGCACGAAGAATTATTATTATTTCGATGCGGATACTGAAGCGATGGATGCTCTGATTCACATGCTCGTCCACGCCCAGGATATCATGGCCCGTCTTCCCGACAGAAGCTCGCCGGATAATTAAGAAACACCGGACTGCCGCCCGGGTCACTTCCGGGGAGCAGCGGAGCAGCCAATTCAATTCTCAGGAGATAAGAAAAATGGATTATATGGAAACAATGAAAGCACGTCATGCCGTACGCAGCTTTACAGACAGAAAGATTGAAGGGAAGACTCTGTCCGATCTTCAGTCCATCATCGAAAAGATAAACGCGGCCAGCGGACTGGACATGAAGCTGGTTCTTGACGAACCGGAAGCATTCGGGGGCCGGTCATCCCGCGGATTTAAAAACTGCCGGAACTACATCGTAATCGGCGGAAAAAACGGCAGCAATGAAAAAACCGGTTACTATGGTGAAAAAGCCGTTCTCGCCGCGCAGGCCCTCGGTCTCAATTCATGCTGGGTGGAAATGTCGTACAGCAAAGGGAAGGTCCCGGTTAAACTGGAACCCGGATATAAAATTCAGGCGGTTATCGCACTGGGCTACGGTGAAAACCAGGGCGTACCTCACAAGAGCAAGACGATGGAAGCTCTGAGCAAGGTTGACGGAGAAGCGCCGGACTGGTTTAAGAAGGGAATGGAAGCCGCGATGCTGGCCCCGACCGCAATGAATCAGCAGAAATTCAGTTTCGCTCTGAACGGAGATAAGGTTAGCGCAAAGCCGGGAATAGGCTTCTATTCGAAGGTAGATCTGGGAATAGCCAAGGCTCATTTCGAACTCGGAGCAGGCAAAGACAATTTTAAGTGGGCGTAATTTTGAGAATAAACAGAGGATCAGCTGTATATGCAGCCGATCCTCTGTTTTTACTTGCTGCAGAGCTTTTTAACGTCGCCCGTCCATTTATCGTTCTTTGACTGGGGGGTTATCACCTCGTCGCCGCCGTTCGAATCAAACTGAGCCTGCAGCTGCTTTGCAATTCCTTCAGTATTTCCGTTTGACCATGTATAATAGACAACTAATGCTTTTTTCATTAATTTCCTTCAGTCCGTCAGACTTTCTTTTTCTATAATATCGCCAATATCGTCCTTAAATTTATCCTTCTTGAGAAAACGATAGAGGAAGATCGCGGCGATCACAAGTGCGAGAACCTCCGATATCGGTGTCGCCCAGACGATCTCTCCAGCACCCCGCCAGCGGAAGATCAGCAGCATCAGCAGGATATCCAGCGTTCCTTTGTGAAGAATCGAGATCACAAAGGCCTCTTTCCATCGGCCCACCGCCTGAAAGACCGCGATGATCACGAATGTAAGCGTGTAGACGGGAATAGCCAGGCAGATCACTCTGAGAAATTCGCTGCCGAACCGGATCGTCTCCGCATTCCGGATAAACAGCCAGATCAGCTGTGGGGCGAATAGCAGTGAGATCGACATGCAGATCAGCGAGAAGACTTCGGAACAGACAGCCGAAAAACGGATAACGGCAATCATCCTGCCGCGCCTGCCCGATGTATAGCAGTAAGCGACAAGAGGAAGCATCCCCTGGGTGATGCCCTGATTGACCGCGTAGAGCAGCTGATCCACCTTTCTGACGAGTCCGACTCCTGCAATCGCCGCGCTTCCCAGTGATGAGAGCATCGCGTTCAGAAAGCAGTTGGACAGCATCGCCATCGCGACCATCAGAAATCCCGGAAGTCCGCCGCTCAGGATAACCGGGACGAACCGCTTCAGCTCTTCTCTGTCTGAGACGGTCATCGTGTATTAGCTTCCGTGCCTCGTGCGGACCAGATAGATCACAAATCCTGCCAGCGCGATCAGATTGGCCAGCGCTGTCGCGACAGCCGCGCCCGTTACTTCGTTTCCGGCAGGCAGGATCACAAACATGAACAGCGGATCGAAGCCGATATTGATTACTGCTCCGAGAATCATATAGAAGCTCGCCGTTTTCGAAAAGCCTCCCGCGCGGATCAGGTGACCGATGGTCGGAGCTAGTATTGTCGGGATTCCTCCGATCAGAGCGAGCAGGGGACGCATTGTGCTGAGTATCAGAATCGAATAGATTGCAGCTCCGATCAGTGCGCCCCAGAGCGACAACGCGAATATGTTTTTCGCGTCTTCTCTGCTGTTTCTTCCGAGCGCTCTCGAAATCGCAGCTGCCCCGCCTATACCGAAAAGATTGCTGATCGCTGACAATATCGTGTAGACAGGCAGACACAGTGAGACTGCCGCGACCGCGTTTGCGTCTCCGGTCAGTCCCACATACCAGGTATCCGCCAGATTGTAGATCACAAAGATGATCTGACTTGCGATGGTCGGCAGGACCATCGACGCTACTGCCTTATGGACCGGATATTCCTCGAAAATCTTCTGTTCCTGCAAATCTCTGCCAGATCTGACAAACGCCTCATCTAATTCTTCTGATTCCAATTCCCTCACG
>CALMRA010000256.1 GCA_937872065.1 uncultured Eubacteriaceae bacterium
GCTGTTTACGGGAGAAGTCGGAGTCAACGACCTGGCGGGTCCCATCGGCATGGTTTCAATGGTCGGCGAAGTGTACGCATACGGCTTTGTCACGCTGCTGTCCTTTGCCGCGTTCCTGTCCATCAACCTGGGACTGATGAATCTGCTTCCGATCCCGGCTCTTGACGGCGGTCAGATGCTGATCATCCTCTGCGAAGCGATCTACGGTAAGAATCTTTCCGACAAGGTGAAGGGGATCCTGATCGGGGCGAGCTTTGTATTTCTGATCGGTCTGATGCTGTTCGTCGCGGTGAACGACGTGATGCGAATCGTCGGCTGATAAGCCGGACGGAGAATGGACGATGATTACTGACAGACGAAAAACAAGACAGGTCACGACAGGAAACAGAAAGATCGGGGGAGATGCTCCGATTCTGATCCAGTCGATGACGAATACGGACACGCGGGACGTTCAGTCCACGCTTGCTCAGATCGAACGGCTGGCTGCGGCCGGCTGCGGCCTCGTACGCTGCGCCGTTCCCGATATGGAAGCGGCGGAAGCGCTGCGGGAAATCAGAAAAAATTCTCCGGTACCTCTCTCCGCCGACATCCATTTCGATTATAAGCTGGCTCTGGCGGCAGTGGACGCCGGGATCGACAAGCTGCGGATCAATCCGGGTAATATCGGCTCCGACGATAAGGTCAGAGAGGTCGCCCGAGCCGCGAAGGACGCGGGAATTCCGATCCGAATCGGCGTAAACGCAGGCTCTCTCGAAAAGAGTCTGCTGGAAAAGTACGGCCATCCGACGGCGGAAGCGATGACCGAGTCCGCACTCAGGCAGGCGGAGCTGCTTGAAAGCTTCGGCTTTTCAGATATCGTCGTCTCGATGAAGGCTTCGGATGTCGGACTTACGGTTCAGGCGGCCCGCCTGTTCGCGTCACAGACGGACTATCCGCTGCATCTGGGCGTCACCGAGGCGGGGCTTCCGAGAAGCTCGGCCGTCAAGTCCGCGATGGGGATCGGAACGCTGCTCCTCGACGGGATCGGAGATACGATCCGGGTTTCCGTCACGGGAGACCCGTCAGAGGAAGTTCCGCTTGCGAAAGAGATACTCAGAGCGGCGGGACGCAGCGACGGAATGCCTTCCGTCGAGCTGGTATCCTGTCCGACATGCGGACGTACCCAGATCGATCTGATCGGGATCGCGGAGGAAGTGGACCGGAGAATCCGGGAAACGAAGCCGAAGAAGGATATGACGGTCGCCGTTATGGGATGTATCGTCAACGGTCCGGGAGAAGGCCGGGAAGCGGATCTGGGTGTCGCCGGCGGAAACGGCCGGGGCGTTCTGTTTAAAAAAGGAGAAATTTTCAGGACGGTGCCGGAGGCGGAGATCGCCGACGCGCTGCTTGAAGAATATGAACGGATGCAGGAAGAGAAAGCATGACGGCATCGGAAAAATTTAAATACATTATTGAAAACAACGGGCTGGTCCTGGAGTCGGTAAGCGAATACGCCGATTCCGGCCGGCTCGAACTTATGTTCGGAAGCGATTCGCCTGTCCGGGGACCGGTGCGCGATCTGCTGGAAATGGAGCTGCCCGCGGTATTTCCGTTCGCGTCCGGTATCGACGTCGTCTTCGAGACGAAACACACGAAGCCGGATATTCCGAAACAGACTGCTGCAGAACGAAATCCTGCGCAGCCCGAATTTCCCGAACCCGACTTTTCGGAGGACGTGCCGGACCGGACACAGAAAGCGGAGTATTCTGCGCCGCCTCAGCAGCCGCCTCCAGACGACCTGCCGGAGGATCCGGGGCTTCCGAGCTTCGAGGGCTTCGATTCGATGCCGGAGCCGGAAGCGGATCTGTACGACGCGCCGGTACCTGATATTCCGGAGCAGACGATGTCGGTTCATGAGGATACCGGGGGAAATACCGATGTTCCCGCATCGGAACCGGACGATTCTGCCGAAGCAGCATCATCATCCCGTAACGTTACCGGCAGCCCTGCGGGCGGAGTAGAAGTACCCGAGTGGCAGAAAAACCGGATGCGCGAGATGATGGGCCGTATCGAAAAGCAGACGCTTGAATATCAGGCAAATCCGCCGGGAAAGGAGACGCCGGAATTCGAACACCGGCCGGGCTCCGTTCTGTGCGGACGTACGATCAAGACAGCCGTCATTCCGATGCGGGAGCTTGATATGCTTTCGGAGACTCAGGTTAACGATGTCGTCGTCTGCGGTGAGATCCTCAGAGCGGAAACGGTGGATATTTCGGACAAGACGCTGCTTTTCAAGTTCGATATCACAGACAAAACCAACAGCATCAGCTGCAAGAAATTTGTGCAGAAGAGCAAGGACGATCTTGCCGAACGTATGCAGCAGGCGATCGTTCCGGGCGCATGGTTCACGCTTAAGGGAAAGCTTGTCTATGACAGTTACGAACGTCAGAAAATGATGGATGTTCTGGATATGGTCTGCGCGAAGGGAACGGTCCGGTCTGACGACGCGCCGGAAAAGCGTGTCGAGCTTCATATGCATACCCAGTATTCCGCAATGGATGCGGTGAGCAGGGCTTCTGAGATCATGAAGCGGGCGAAGGATTTCGGACACGATTCGGTCGGAATCACTGACCACGGCGTGCTTCAGGCATTCCCCGAAGTGCAGATCCTCGCTAAAAAATACGGTATCAAGGCGCTGTACGGCGTCGAAGGCTATCTCGTCGACGGCGGAAAGCCGGTCGTCACCTTCGGTACCCTCGGGACGGATCAGGATTTTGACGGCGAATTCGTCTTTTTCGATTTGGAAACCACCGGGCTTTCCTGCCGGACAGACGAAATTATCGAAATCGCCGCCGTCCGGATCCGCGAAGGCCGCATCGTCGACTCGTTCCGAAGACTCATCGATCCTCACAGACATCTGCCGCCGGTCATCACGAAGCTTACGGGCCTGACCGACGCGATGCTTCAGGGGCAGGCGGAAGAGGAAGACGCGATCGCGGAGTTTTACGAATTCGCGGGAGATGCGGTTCTTGCGGCTCATAACGCGCCCTTCGATATCGGCTTTCTCAAGGACAGGATGAGAAAGAAGCAGGGAAGCGATGTACGCTTTCCCAATACTGTCGTCGATACCCTGCCGCTGGCCCAGATCCTGATTCCGGATATCTCGAAATACAATCTCGGAAGACTGTGCAGTTACTTCAAGATCAAGAACGAGCACGCACACCGGGCGCTCGAGGATGCCGCGGCCTCCGCAAAGGTACTGCTGCGCCTGTTCGATCTGGCGGCTGAAAAAGGCGTGACGAAGCTGTCGGAGCTCGAGAGTATCCGGGATGAAGAGCTGCTGGCGAAAAAACAGCGCAGACCCTGGCACGTCGTGATCTACGCGAAGAATCAGGACGGGCTCAGAGACCTGTATGAAATGGTCTCTATCGCCCATCTGCAGTATTTTCATACGAAGCCGCGCATCCCGAGAAGCCTTCTGAAAAAATTCAGAAAGAACCTGATCATCGGATCGGCCTGTGTCGCAGGAGAGCTGTTCCAGGCGGTGGTCGAAGGCGAAGATGACGAGGAGATCGAAAAGATCGCGTCGTTCTACGACTACCTCGAGGTTCAGCCCCTGGGCAACAATATGTTCATGACGCGGGATCAGCGGAATCCGAAAACGGTCGCGGATCTCCAGCGCTACAATGAAGAAATCATCGACCTCGGGCACAGACTGGGCAAGCCTGTCTGCGCGACGGGCGACGTTCATTTCGTCGACAGGGAGGACGCGCAGTTCCGTGCGGTCCTGACATCGAACATGACGGACGAGGATGCGGACCTGCAGCCTCCGCTGTATTACCGGAACACCCAGGAGATGCTTGACGAGTTCAAGTACCTGCCTGATAAAACGGCCCGGGAGATCGTCATCGACAATCCGAGAAAGATTGCGGCGATGTTCGACGAGGTCAAGCCGGTTCCGGACGAAACGTATCCGCCTGTCATCGAAGGCGCGGAGGACGATATCCGAAATACCTGCGAGAAACGGGCCCACGAGCTGTACGGGGAAAATCTTCCGTCAATCGTCCGTGATCGGATGGACAAGGAGCTCAATTCGATTATCGGCAACGGCTACGCCGTACTGTACCTGATCGCCCAGAAGCTGGTCGAAAACTCGGAGAAGGACGGCTATCTCGTCGGTTCGAGAGGATCGGTCGGCTCGAGCTTCGTCGCGATGCTGTGCGGAATAACCGAGGTCAATTCGCTGCCGCCCCATTACGTCTGCCCGGAATGCAGCTATTCCGAGTTTTTCGACGGTTCCAGCATCGTAGGTCCGGACCTTCCCGACAAGGTCTGTCCGGACTGCGGCGCGAAAATGCGCAAGGACGGCTACGATATTCCCTTCGAAACCTTCCTCGGCTTCGAAGGAGACAAGGAACCTGATATCGACCTGAACTTC
>CALMRA010000257.1 GCA_937872065.1 uncultured Eubacteriaceae bacterium
GGAACGCTTGACAGTACTCAGAAAGATCTCCTCAAGACCTTTGAGGATACATGGTACGACTCGCTGAGTACACTCCAAAGCGGTGATATACGCAGCCTGCTCACAGACACGACGTCTGCGTCGCTTAATCAGTCTTTGCTCGACTACCTATGCGCGGAACGGTCGAATCAGTCCATCGATCTGAAGCTGAATGAGTATCATTATGAACTGACGCTGACCGAAACGGAACAGATCGATGATCAGACATTGATCGTGACAGGCTATGAAGACTTCGTCGTCAATTTTGCAGCTTATCCCGATGTCGATTCTGAAGGCTGGGATGCTGAACGAATCTTTACATTGAGAAATGACGGAAGCGGCTGGACACTTGCTTCGATGGATTCCGAAGACTCCCAGTATTCGATTACGATGGGCGAGCTTCCCGACGGACAGGACGCGGAAGCTTACTATGCGCTCAGGGCGGCAGCTCTGCTTGAAACTGCAAAGTCAAATATAGCGTCAAGAACGGGAGGCTCCTCGTCTGAAGAAACCGGAGTGGATGTTGCATATAACCGCGACGCAGCAGTCGCTTATGCTGACGAATGGGCGGACGGACGTAACGGAGAATGGGGCGATTATACGGATTACGATGGCAATTGTCAGAATTTCGGCTCCCAGGTTCTCGCCGCCGGCGGAATTCCGCTGGATACAGTCGGTGCTGAAATCTGGAAATGGTATAATGACGACCCCGACCAGGGCGCCTATGACTACGGACGTTCCGCAGCCTGGACCGGTGTTTCTGATTTTGTAGATTATGCTTCCAGCAATACCGGTTACGGGCTGAGCGCGGTTGTCGGCGCACCGTACTATTCAGGAGAAAAGGGTGATCTGCTTCTGATGAAAAGTGATGACAACTGGCAGCATACGACCGTTATCGCTCAGGTTATGACAGACAGCGAGGGCAATACGACGGATTATCTTCTGGATTCGAATACCGCGAACCTTCGCAATTACCCGGCAAGCGCCTACCATTATTCCGATCAGACACTGGTTCATATCCTCGGATGGAACAACCAGTAAGCAGATCAGTTAAAACTGTCTGAATAGAGCCCTATCCGAGTCTGTTCCCGGGAAAAGAAATGCCGCAGTAGAAACAAG
The DNA here is from genome assembly GCA_937872065.1 of uncultured Eubacteriaceae bacterium. GTDB lineage: Bacteria > Bacillota > Clostridia > Eubacteriales > Eubacteriaceae > UBA7485. The sequence continues at coordinate 1,138 of CALMRA010000257.1, forward strand.
AACAATTTCTGATCAATAAAAAAGCCGGATCCCTGCAGCTGGGACCCGGCCGTTTTTATTTAAATGGTGCGGATAAAAGGACTTGAACCTTCACATCGTTCGATACCAGATCCTAAATCTGGCGCGTCTGCCAATTCCGCCATATCCGCATACAGCGTCGTTCAAGTGATCTGATCGACTCGAACAACGTGCTTAATAAGCATATCAAAATGAAAGAAACCTGTCAACTCCTGTTAAAAGTAAGTAAAAGATTTCAAAGTCAGTCAAATTTCAAAAAATAAAAAAGTCGCCTTCCGGCGAACGTTGTCTTCCATATTGTTTGATAGTGGCAGGGGTAGCAGGACTCGAACCTACGAAATGCCAGAATCAAAATCTGGTGCCTTACCGACTTGGCTATACCCCTGTATGAAAAGATGGGGTGGACGAAGGGACTCGAACCCTCGACAACCAGAACCACAATCTGGCGCTCTACCAACTGAACTACGTCCACCAAGTATGTAATATAATGGCGCGCCAACAGGGATTCGAACCCCGGGCACACGGCTTAGAAGGCCGTTGCTCTATCCAACTGAGCTATTGGCGCTTAAATAAAATGGAGCGGGTGAAGGGAATCGGACCCTCGCGACTGGCTTGGAAGGCCAGGGCTCTACCACTGAGCTACACCCGCATGCGTCGCTGTTGTTTCAGCAACAATATTTAGTATAAAGGAATCCGGCAGAGCTGTCAACACTCTGCCGAAGTTTTTTTTAATCATTTACCGGCCTGCTGTTTCAGTCCGTTAATAGATCCCTTTCTTAGCACCGAGCTGGATAATCTCGGCACTCCGTTTCCCGCCGTCGAGTGTAAGAACAGCGCAGGTCGGATACTGTCCGCTGTGGGGCAGGTAGACGGAACCCGGGTTCACCATCAGAACGCCGTCTTCTTCCTGAATCGTCGGAATATGCGTATGCCCGAATACGGCGATATCCGCTTCCCTGGCCTTCGCCTCAATCAGAAGATCGTCAAGGTCCATTTTAACATACTGACGGTTTCCGTGAGTGATAAAGAAATGATGTCCTCCGAGCTTCGTGTCGATAAAGTCCGGATATCGTTCATCATAGAAATCACAGTTTCCGCGCACCACCATAACCGGAACACCCACCTGTTCGCGGATAAAATCTGCGTCCGATGCATAATCGCCGGCATGAATAATCAGGTCGCAGCTGCCGAGCGCCTTGAGCGCCCGTTCCAGCGCTTCACGGCTCCCATGGGAATCGCTGACCAGGCCGATCCTCATCATTTGTTGTCAGCAATCGTATAGCTCGCCAGGATCTTGTTCGTCTTATGGCGGCTGTACTGTTCAAGCAGCGGAACGATCCGGCTGATCGCTTCTTTTCTATGTGAAACTTGATTCTTTTCATCCTCGGTCATTTCCGCATAGGTCCTGCCCGTCGACTTTTCAATGAACAGCGGGTCGTATCCGAATCCCGAAGCGCCCTTCCGGCTTTCTGTAATACTGCCGGGTACAGTTCCCGTTACCGTGATCAGATCCGATTCGGGCGTCAGAAGCGTAATGCATGTCTTAAATTCCGCGGTTCGGTCTTCCGGTTTTACATCCTTGAGCTCCTTGAGCAGCTTTTCATTGTTCTGTTCATAGCTGACATCGTCTCCCGCGTAACGTGCGGAGAAAACACCCGGTGCACCGTCAAGGGCGTCGACATACAGGCCTGTATCATCCGCCATAACGACTGCATTCGGATCGTGCAGCAGATTTCTGAGCTGACGGGCCTTCAGCTCCGAGTTTTCTTCGATGGTCTTTCCGTTTTCGACAAGCTCGTCATGGATGCCCATTTCTTCCATGCTGACGACGTTATAAGCGCCGTCAAGCATTTCCTGGATCTCTCTTGCCTTGTTCGGGTTCTGCGTCGCCAGAACGATCGTCAACTGATCGAGTTTCATTTTCTCTCCTCTTTATTCTAATTATTCTGCTCTGTATCTGCCGGCTTTTCTGCGTATTCGTTCTGGATCTGAGCGAGCCGGTCTATCCCGATTTCCGCCAGACGCATCAGCTCGCTGAATTCATCCTTCGTAAACGGGCGTTCTTCGCCGGTCCCCTGAATCTCGATAATCTCTCCGCGGCTGTTCATCACGACGTTCATGTCAACCTCGGCGCCTGAGTCCTCAAGATAGCACAGGTCGAGGATCGGTCTGCCGTCGCGCACTCCGACTGAAACCGCCGCGACGTTATCCTGCAGCGGGTCCTCGTCGATCAGCCCCTGATTCATCAGATCCGTTATCGCATCCCGCAGTGCGATCCACGCGCCGGTTATTGATGCGGTCCTCGTACCTCCGTCCGCCTGAATGACATCGCAGTCGACCCAGACAGTCCGTTCGCCGAGTTTTTCCAGATCCACCGCAGAACGCAGGCTGCGTCCGATCAGACGCTGAATTTCGTTGCTTCTTCCGTCTATTTTCCCCTTGCTGCGGTCCCGGATCTTCCGCGGCTGAGTCGACGAGGGAAGCATCGAGTATTCCGCAGAAACCCATCCCTTCCCCTGTCCGCGCAGAAACGGCGGAACCTTTTCTTCGACCATCGCCGTGCACAGGACCTTCGTGTCGCCCGATTCGATAAGCACCGAGCCGGGAGCAAATTTCGTGAAATTTTTCGTAACCTTGATCGGCCTCAGCTCGTCTTCCGCCCGTCCGTCGGGACGCGCCTGTACTGCCGCCGTATCGACTGTCTGATTGTCGCTCATATTATTTCTCCATATGCGGATGAATGCTCCGCGTCGATTGTATTATACCTGTTTTTTTGTGAAATAAAAAACGGGACGGAGATTCCGTCCCGGTAAACAGCATTTTTGATTACGAATCGATCTTAGCCTGGACCTTTTCGCGGATAATTTTATTAGCTTCCTGGGGATTCGCTTTTCCCTTCGTCGCTTTCATGACCTGTCCGGTCAGGAAACCGTAAGCCTTTTTGTTGCCGCCCGCGATATCTTCGACCGATTTCGGGTTTTCATCGACGATCTTTTCGATAATCGCTTCCAGCTCGCCTGAGTCGTTCATCTGAGCCAGTCCCTTTTCATCGACGATCGTTTTCGGCGCTTTTTCAGGCGCTTCGAACATATCGGCCAGAACGCTTTTCGCGATCTTTCCGGAGATCGTACCGTCCTGGATCAACCCGATCAGCTCCGCCAGCGAGGCAGGCGTAAACGGAATTTCTTCCGCAGTCAGCTCGTGTTCCTTGAGCAGCGGCGGAATTTCGACCATCAGCCAGTTGGAGATCATTTTCGGTTCGTCAATCAGCGCGACCGATTCCTCGAAGAAGTCGGACAGCGCTTTCTTTGCTGTCAGTACCTCCGCGTCGTATTCCGGCAGACCGAAATCATTGACGTAGCGCAGACGCTTCGCTTCCGGAAGCTCCGGCAGCGTGCTTCTGATCTCTTCGATGCGCTCGTCAGACAGAACGATCGGAACAAGATCCGGTTCCGGGAAATAACGGTAGTCGTGAGCTTCTTCCTTGCTTCTCATCGACGACGAGACGCCCTTGGCGTCATCCCATTTGCGCGTTTCCTGGATAATCCGGTTGCCCTTTTTAAGCTCGATGATCTGACGCTTGCTTTCGTACTGGACGGCGCGCATCAGCGCACGGAAGGAGTTCAGATTCTTCATTTCGGTCCGGGTTCCCAGCTCTGTCGATCCCTTGGGCTTGACAGACAGGTTCACGTCGAAACGGATCGAGCCTTCCTGCATCTTGCAGTCGGAAACCCCGGTATATTCCAGGGTGTCGCGGATCTTTTCAGCAAAGATACGCGCATCCTCCGCATTGGTCAGGTCCGGCTCAGTGACGATTTCAATAAGCGGTACGCCGCATCGGTTGACGTCGACGAGGGTTCCGCCGCCGCCTTCATGAATGAGCTTTCCCGCGTCTTCTTCGATATGAATACGGGTGATACCGACATCTTTCTTTCCGTCCGGTGTATCGATGGTTACCGTTCCGCCCGTGCAGATGGGCAGATCGAACTGAGACGTCTGGTAGGCCTTCGGAAGGTCGGGATAGAAATAGTTCTTTCTGTCCATCTTCGAGAAATTGGCGATTTTGCAGTTGAGCGCAAGCCCCGCCATCGCCGCATATTCGACGACCTTTTCGTTGAGCACCGGAAGGACTCCGGGCATGCCGAGACATACCGGGCAGGCGTGTGTATTTTCATCCGCTCCGAATTCCGTCGGACAGGAGCAGAAAATTTTTGATTTCGTAGCGAGTTCGGCATGGATTTCCATCCCGATCACGATATCGTATTCCATGTTGACCTCTGTTTCTATTTCTTCTGAAGCGGGGCTCTCAGATCCGTATACCGGGTCTGATCTTCGTAAGCCCATGCGGCCTTGAGGATCGTGTCTTCCGAAAACGCCGGCCCTGCAAGCTGCAGACCGATCGGAAGTCCCTTCGCGTCGAGTCCTGCGGGAATCGAAACAGCCGGGATTCCGGCGATGTTCACCGGAACCGTGTAGAGGTCGGACAGATACATTTCCAGCGGATTCGCGGTACGTTCGCCGAACTTGAACGATGTCGTCGCCGTGGTCGGCGTGAGAAGCAGATCGCAGCTCTGGTAGACCTTCTTGTATTCCTGGATGATGAGCGTACGCACCTTCATCGCCTTCTTGTAGTAGGCATCGTAATAGCCTGCGGACAGCGCGTAGGTTCCGAGCATGATGCGGCGCTTGACTTCGTCGCCGAAGCCTTCGCTGCGGCTCTTGACATACATATCGACGAGGCCGTCATAATCCTCGGCGCGGACGCCGTAGCGGACGCCGTCGTAGCGGGCCAGATTCGAAGAGGCTTCCGCGGAAGCAATCAGGTAGTAAGCGGGCAGCGCATAGTCGAGCATCGTGAAGTCGACGTCGACGATTTCAGCGCCGAGCTCCGTATAAACACGGATCGCTTCGTCAAGGCTCTTTCTGATTTCATCCTGCAGACCTTCTCCCATAAACGCCTGAGAGATCCCGATCTTCATGCCCTTGACGCCGGACTTCAGTCCGGTGAGCATATCGATATGCTGTTCGGGAACGGATGTCGAGTCCTTCGCGTCGTGACCGACGATCGCATCCATGACGACCGCGCAGTCTTCGACATCCTTTGTGAACGTTCCGATCTGGTCCAGCGAGGATGCGAACGCGACGAGACCGTAGCGGGAGACGAGGCCGTAGGTGGGCTTCATTCCGACCACGCCGCACAGCGCGGCAGGCTGGCGGATCGATCCGCCCGTATCGGAGCCCAGGGCGTAAGGGGCCATGCCGGAAGCTACAGCCGCGGCAGAACCGCCGGAGGAGCCGCCCGGAACGTATTCCGGGTTCCACGGATTGGTCGTTCTGCGCAGCGCGGAGGTTTCGCAGGAGGATCCCATCGCGAATTCGTCCATATTGGTTTTCCCGATAAGGATCCCGCCTTTATCTTCGAGCCGGTTGTAAACCGTGCAGTTGTACGGCGGCTTGAAGTTGCTCAGAATCTTCGACGAACAGGTCGTCAGAATTCCGTCCGTGCACATATTGTCCTTGAGGGCGTACGGGATCGCATCGAGGGTCCCGGCAAGCCCGTGTTCCTTGACGCGCGCGTCACACGCGGAGGCTTCTTCCTCCGCCTGATCGACGAGCGTCGTCACGTAGGCTTCGACGACAGGTTCCTCTTCGGCGATCCGTACGGCGACCGCTTTCGTGATCTCCGACGGTGTCGTATCGCCTGCAGCCATCAGTGCATGCAGTTCGGTTACGGTCTTATTTGCTAAATCTTTCATTCTTCACCATTCCCCGCTTATTCGACGACCCGCGGAACTCTGAACGCGTTGTTTTCAGCTTCCGGGGCGTTCGCGAGGACCTTGTCGATGGGCAGCGTTTCTCCGACGACGTCGGGACGCAGGACATTGACGAGCTCAAGCACATGTTCCGTCGGCTTGACATCCGTTGTATCGAGCTTTTCAAGCGCGGCTACATAGTCGAGAACTGCGGAGAGATCTCCCTGCAGCTTTTCCGTCTGAGCCTCGTCAAACGACAGGCGGGCCAGATCGGCAACGTAGCCGACTTCTTCCTTGGATATTTTCATATTCTGATCCTTTTGATCCAGTTTAAAGGGTTTTCATCATATTTCATCGAATTTCAACACGCTGAACACTTTCATTCATGTGTAATTCGGCTGCAGTGAGATGAAAACGCTGGAAATTTTTACTGATTAAATATTATACCTTATCGGCCGATCATTTTCAGCATTTCTTCTTCAGACAGAAGCGGAATTCCCAGAGACTGCGCCTTTTCGGCCTTCGATCCGGGCGCTGCGCCGGCCAGAACGTAGTCCGTTTTCTTCGAAACGGAGTTCGTTACCTTCGCGCCGTATTTCTCGAGAAGCTCCTTCGCTTCCCTGCGGCCCATATTCGGCAGCGTCCCGGTCAGCACAACAGTCTTTCCCGTAAAGGGACTTTCCGACTGCGATGCAGCCTGCTCTTCCCGCGTATTCAGTCCGTCCTTTTCGAGCATTTCGACGATAGCCTGATTGGCGGGTGTTTCGAAGAAATCCCGCAGAGACGCGGCCATCTTGCCGCCGATATCGTAGGTATCCGCAATCTCTTCCGCACTCGCCGCTTCCAGCGCGTCCATCGAGCCGAAGCGCTGGGCGAGGATCCTCGCTGCGCGTTCTCCGATAAGGGGAATCCCGAGGGCGTACAGCAGCTTGCTGAAGGGTCTGTCCTTCGAGGCGTCGATGGCGTCGAGAAGCTTTGCCACCGATTTTTCTCCGAGCTTGTCAAGACTGACCAGGGCGTCGCGCTGCTCTCTCAGATGGTAGATATCCGTCACGGCCGTAATCATGTTCCTGTCCAGCAGCTGGCGGATAATCGCCGGTCCGAGCCCGTCGATATCCATCGCGTCTCTCGATGCGAAATGCACGATGCGTCCGAACACCTGGGCGGGACAGTCCATATTCAGGCACTTGGTCGCGGCTTCTCCCGGAATCCGGAAAACCTCGGAGCCGCATACCGGACAGGATTCCGGCATTTTGAAAATCTGCTCTCCGCCGTTCCGCTGTGCTGTGACGGGCCCGACCACCTCGGGAATCACGTCTCCTGCCTTGCGGATCAGAACCGTATCGCCGATTCTGATATCTTTTTCGTTGATGTAGTCTTCATTATGAAGCGTCGCCCTGCTGATGACGGAGCCGGCCAGCGGCGTCGGCGTAAGCTCGGCGACCGGTGTGAGCGTACCGGTCCGGCCAACCTGAACCGTGATTCCGTTAAGCTTCGTGCTCGCTTCTTCAGGCGCAAATTTATAGGCGACAGCCCAGCGCGGGCTCTTCACCGTGTTTCCGAGCCGTTCGCGCTGAGCGAAGCTGTTCACTTTAATGACCATCCCGTCGATCTCGTACGGAAGCGCCTGGCGTCCGCCGTGCTCCATACTGTCGATCTCCAGGATAAGCTTTTCGATATTCTCGTACAGCCTGACGGGCGAAACCTTGAAGCCCAGCGTTCTGAGCCAGTCCAGCGACTGGGTGTGAGTCGTAATTTCCGGATGACCGGTACCGCTCATACTCTCCAGATTGAAGACGAAAATATCGAGGGGCCGGGAAGCCGCCAGCTTCGGATCGAGCTGGCGCACCGATCCTGCCGCCGCGTTTCTCGGATTCGCAAACAGCGCTTCGCCGTCACTATCCCGCTGTTCGTTGAGAGCTTCGAAGGGCTGCTTATAGATCAGCACCTCCCCTCTGACCTCGAGGCTTACGTTCTCAGTGAGCCGCAGCGGGATCGTTTTGACAGTCTTCAGATTGGATGTAACATTTTCACCGACGACACCGTCGCCGCGGGTCGAGCCTCTGACAAACAGACCGTCCCGATAGTCGAGCACGACGGTAAGTCCGTCAAATTTGTTTTCGAGGCAGTACTCGACCTTCTCGCCCGGCAGCGCCCTTCGGACGCGTTCGTCAAATTCTCTGAGCTCTTTCGCGTCGAATGCATTCGACAGCGAGAGCTTCGGAACATCGTAGCTGACCTTCTCGAAGCCCGTGACCGGAGCCCCTCCTACTCTCTGTGACGGAGAATCCGGAAAAAGCAGCTCCGGCCAGCGGGTCTCCAGACTGATCAGCTCGCGCATCATTTCGTCGTAGTCGTAGTCAGAGATCTGCGGAGCGTCTTCGACATAATAATGAAGATTCGCTTCCCTGAGCTTCTTTGTCAGTTCGAGAACTTTTTCCCGCGCTTCGTCAAATGCGCGCTGTTCTCCGGGCGTTTTGTCCTGCGCCATACTCTCCTCCGATTCCGGGATTTCCCGGGCAATATTTATTCAGGCTTGACGAAAGCCGGGTCGAGTTTCTTGATTCCGAGTCCCGGAAACGCAATCGACAGCTGATTCTTCTTCACTTCAATGATGGTACCGACGCCGAATTTCTTATGACGAACTTTTTCTCCCGGCGTATAACTGTCTGTCGATTCGCCGGAGGATACGCCCGCGTGCATGACCTCGTTGGACGCGCGCAGGTTTCCGGAAAAGCTTCTCGCCTTCGATTCTGCAGCCGTCGCTCTGGGCCGTCTAACCGCGGCGTGTTCTTCGAAATCGACGCTGTCCTGGGGAAGCTCCCGCAGAAACTGCGAGGGCGCCTGCTGCTGGGGCTTGCCGAATATCGTACGCGCGTTGGCATACGTCATATACAGCCGTTCCTGGGCGCGGGTGATTCCGACGTAGCAGATCCTGCGTTCCTCCTCCATCTGTTCGGGAGAATCATAGGAGCGTGAGTTCGGGAACAGGCCTTCTTCCATTCCGGCCATAAAGACTACCGGAAATTCCAGACCCTTGGCGTTGTGAAGCGTCATCAGCAGGACCTGTCCGTCGCTCGGGTCGTACTTGTCGGTATCCGAGGACAGCGCGATGGTTTCGAGGAACGCAGTCAGGCTCGGATCCTCCGAGTTTTCGTCAAATTCCGCCGCAGCGGAAATCAGCTCACGGATATTTTCAAGACGCGTTTCGGCGTTGTCAACCTTCCCGTTCTCAAGCATCGTCTGATAACCCGATTCGACGACGATTTTTTCAATGAGTTCTGCGACAGGAATATGTCCCGAAACCTCCATGAGTTCGTTGATGAACGCGCCGAAATTTTCCACTTTCTTTCTCGCAGCTCCCGACAGCGTCGGAATCCTGTCAGCTTCGCGCGCCGCGTCTGCCAGTCCGAAATCCTTGAACTGTGCGTATTCGCGGATCTTGTCGATGGTTGCGGCCCCGATGCCGCGCTTCGGCGTATTGATGATCCGCTGGAACGCGATATCGTCCTTCGGATTGCTCAGCACATGCAGATAGGCGACGATGTCGCGAATTTCAGCGCGGGTATAGAATCCTGTCCCTCCGATAAGCTTGTACGGCATGCCCTCGCGCATCATCGCTTCTTCAAACAGACGCGACTGGGCGTTTGTCCTGTACAGCACCGCGAAATCGTCGTAGGAATAGCCCTTCTGAACCTTGAGCTGGCGAATCGTATCCGCCGTCCACTTCGCTTCCGCCTGACCCTGATCGAAGTTCGCGATAATGATCTTATCGGCGTCCTCCGCTTCCGGATTTGCCGTCCAAAGATTCTTTTCCTTGCGTCCGGAATTGCGTGAGATCACGGTGTTGGCGCATTTGAGGATCACAGGCGTAGAGCGGTAATTTTCTTCGAGCTTGACCACCTTCGCGTCCGGATAGTCCTTTTCAAAATCAAGGATATTGTGGATATCCGCGCCGCGCCATCCGTAGATGCTCTGGTCGTCGTCGCCGCAGACACACAGATTGCGGCTTCCCGCCGCCAGCATATTGACGAGCTCGTACTGCGAATGGTTCGTATCCTGATATTCGTCGACGAGGATGTACTTGAATCGGTCCTGGAACAGCTTGAGCACATCCGGATTCTGCCTGAACAGCTCGCCCGTATTGAAGATCAGATCGTCAAAATCCATCGCGTCGTTGGCTTTGAGCCGTTTCTGATATTCTCTGTAATAATTGACTTCATGGATTTTCCGGAAATCGCTGTGATGCGCTTCCGCGAAAGCCTGAGCCGACTGGCCGGCATTCTTCGCATCGCTGACGACGCTCGCGAGGAATCCGAACGAATAGACCTTCTCGCTCAGCTCGAGATCCCTGACGATCTGCCGGTACAGCCGTTTCTGATCGTCCGTATCGTAAATCGAAAACTGCTTCGAGTAGCCGAGTCTGTCCGCGTACATGCGCATGATGCGCGCGCACATCGCATGGAAGGTGTACATCCAGATCCTGTTCGTTTCCGGAATATCCATCGCCGCGATTCGTTCGCGCATTTCTCCGGCGGCCTTGTTCGTAAAGGTGATCGCAAGGATCTGCGAAGGCCATGCCTTCTGCTGATCCAGGATGTACGCGATCCTGTGAATGATCGTCCGTGTTTTCCCGGATCCGGCGCCCGCCAGTATCAGCAGCGGCCCTTCGGTCGTTTCCGCAGCCTGGCGCTGCATCGGATTCAGTCCGTCTAAAATACCCATAAAGTTGATTTCCTATTCCTCTGATTTGAATTCGGGGTCTCCCGGCTTGAATGCGGGGAAGGTCAGAATGAATTTTGTTCCTTCTCCGAGCACGCTGGTCACAGCGATCTCCGCCCGGTGTTCTTCGACGATCCACCTGGCGATCGAGAGCCCGAGTCCCGTTCCGCCTACTTCCCTCGAGTGAGCTTTGTCCACCCGGTAGAAGCGCTGAAATATCTTATCGATCTGGTCGGCGGGAATTCCTATTCCCGTATCCGCCACCGTTACTTTCACCTTATCCGGTTCCTCCTGCGCGATGACTGTCACGCTGCCGCCCGGATTCGTATATTTGACCGCATTGTCGATGAGGATCGTAATAAGTTCGGTCAGACGCTTTTCATCTCCGTTGACAAAAAGCTCCGCAGCCTCAATCTCGGCGCTGAGCACGATATCCTTTTTGTCCGCCAGTCCCTGAAGACGCTCCGTGATCCCCATAATCAGATACGACAGGTCTACAGGTTCGAATTTTCTGATTCTCTCGCCTGCATCCGCCTTCGCAAGAAACAGCAGATTCTCGACAATGTCCTTCATCCGCTTCGTCTCGTTATACGCGTTGTCGATCCACTCGATCTGCGACTCGACGGATTCTTCTTTGTTGTCCCTGAGCACCTCGAGATTGGTCTGGATCACCGTTACCGGCGTTCTGAGCTCATGGGATGCGTCGGCAAGGAAATCCCGCTGCATCTCGAAGCTCTTCCGGATCGGCTTGAGCGATCTCCCGGCAAGGAAAAATCCGCCGATGGCAGACAGACAGAGGCCTGCGATAATCACGCAGACGATATACGGAACAGAAGCCAGCAGAACTGATCGTTCCGCTTCCAGATCCTTCGTCACCTGCACGATGGTAAGCGTACCGGACTGGGAGACATAGGCATACGTACAGACCTTCAAATCGAGATTGTTCTCAGTGTAGCTGACCTGGAGCGCACCGTTTCGTCTCTCGCTGAAATACTTCTGGATAAACGAAAAAAGGATATCCTTGCCGATGGGCTGACTGTCGGAGTTGTCCGCGATCTCCAGGTCATCGTTCCAGATAACAAATGTCATTTGGCTTTCAGCCAGTGTCGCCTTCAGTTCGTTGTATGTATTTTTCGCTTCCGCTCCGGACTCCGAATTAGAAAGATTGTTTATCAGATCGTAGGTCCCGGCAAGCTGCTGAGCGGTAACCTCAAGGGTGCTTCCGGCATTGCTCTCGATACTGATAGACATCGAAAGCCACAGCAGGACCGCGATAATGATCGTGATCCCCGCCGTGACAAGCGTGTAAATAATAGTCAGATTATTCCTGAGTTTAGAGAATGACTGCATATCAGGGACTTACTTCCACAAGCTGATATCCCGTACCGCGTCTTGTCTTTATCGCCGATGAGGAGCCCTTAAGCTTTTTTCTCAGATAATGGATATACAGCTCGACTGAGTTCTCTGTCGCTCCCGACCTGCTCCCCCAGACCTTTTCCAGAATCTGTTCCTTGGACAGCGGATGTCCTGCATTCTTCATCAAAAGCTCCAGCAGCGCCGCTTCCTTCTGAGTCAGAGGTACGATCTGGCCGCCGATATGGAGCTCCGAGGTGTTCAGACTCAGTGTCAGATCCTTGAAACTGACACTGTCCTCTTCGAACAGCTCCCACGGTCTGCGCCCGAGGGCGTGTACCCGCGCCAGCAGCTCGTCTGTTTCGAAAGGCTTGACCAGATAGTCGTCCGCTCCGGAATTCAGACCGTTCACCTTGTCCTCAAGCGTATCGCGCGCAGTGAGCAGGAGCACGGGAACTTTCCTGCCCTTTCTGCGCAGCGTCCTGAGAACGGTAAGCCCGTCCATTTTAGGCAGCATGACGTCAAGTACGATGACATCGAAATTTTCAGTAAGCGCTTTCTCAAGCCCTTCCTCGCCGTCGTAAGCGGTCTCGGCTCCGATCCCGTTTTTTTCGAACAGATTCTTCAGAGCTTCCGCAAGGAGTTTTTCATCTTCAACAAGCAGTACTCTCATGATCCTTCTCCTGTCAGTCCGGTTTGTCTTCCGACATCACATCCGGTTCGTCCCGGTTTTCCCCGGCAGTATTGTCTGCCGAAGCATCAGTTTCTGTCGGTTCCTGTCCGGCTCCCCCGCTGTCCTTTTGACGACCTTTGTTCAGAGCGTCTATAATACCGTCTATCTCATCTCTGTCTTCTTTATTTCTGCGGATGCTGAACAGAAACGTATTCGTATCCGTCGTGTCCGCAGACTTCCGCTTCGAATCCGATTCATCTTTTGAATTTTCCGGTTCAGGCTGTTCTTCGCCGCCCGATTCCGTATCTGCATCGGCTGCATCTGAAGCCTCCGCCGTTTCCGGACCTGCGTTTTTTTCTAAAGAGTCGGGCGACTCGCCCGTATCGAAGGAAGCCGCCGGTTCTGCTTCCGCCGGAACGACAGGTTCAGAAGCTTCCGGACACACTGCCCGATATGCCTGAACCGCGCTGTCATAAGCCTGAACGAAAGACAGATCCCTGAAGATCCCCTTATCCATCAGATAGGCTGTGAACAGCCCGAGGGTATAAGCGCTTCCCGTATCAATTTCCGAAATGTCCGCATATTTTTCGACCGCGCTGATCAGATTGTCAGTATGGCCGTTGACGATATCTCCGCCCAGTCGTTTCCATTCTGTGACTGCTTCGCGGTTCACGCATTTTTCAAGTTCCTTCCACAGAAGGACCCTGGCCGGCGAGACCACCGCAGTTCCTAATTCCTGCGCAAGCGCGTCTGCGGCTTTTCTGAATTCGTGAGCGATCTTTCCGGCTCTTGTCGATGTGCCGTCCGGTGCCTGCGCAGGTTCCGGAATCGTTTCACTCAGGAGCAGATCGCTCGATCTGAGCAGCGTTTCGATTCGGAGCCGTTCGTTTCTCAGACAGAACGGCAGGAGACCGAAATCGACGAAAAACTGTTCCGCACTTGCCTGCGCGGCTCTCGATATTCTCGCGTCTTTCTGTTCCTGAGCGATAAGCTTGTCATTTTCTTCTTCCAGATAGAGGCGGGCCTGATTGTCAAAATAAGTTTTGACCTTCCGGATCATTCCCGGCTTTTCGGTACGGATCGTCACGCCCTTGAGCGTTCCGATACCCGTATCGATTCCGCCGTAATCGATAAAGAACATCTTTTTCCCGTTCAGTACGATATCCCGTGTGTTCGCGTAGAGATCGTTCACTGCGCTGTCGGAGACGGCGACGAAGGGAACGGGCACCGTATAACGGCTGATAATGTATCCGTGAGGCGTGAACAGTCCCCATGCGGAGCTTTCAGGACCGCCGCTGTCGGAAACGACAAGCCCGTCGCTGAGGAGGCATTCGCGTCCGATATGCTGCTGGAGCGCTTCGTAATCCGCGTAGCCGGAACGATGCAGATTAGGCGTATAGTAACGGTCGATCAGAAGCTTCAGAAGCCCTTCCGGTTCTTTACCGTCAAACATCGTGCTGTTGTCCTGTTCGAGCAGCGCCCGCATCAGCCCCAGCAGCACGTGATCAATTTCGATCTCGCCGATATTTTTCCCCGGCACGAACACTGTAATGTCGCGTTCCGCCTGCATATTGATTTTCTCAAGGAGCAGATCCGTTTTTTTACGGACCCGCGCTTCCTTGACAGCATCCGCTTCGTTAAGGAATTCCGCAAGCTTATGCTCGTTTTCTTCACGGGTGAAGAAGAAGCGGATCCTTCTATGGGTTCCCGGCCAGAGCAGACTTTTGAGCGTAATGTCGTAGGTCACGCCTGTATCGTCTTCCTCGCAGCCGAACAGATCGTCTCTGTGCAGCGGAACCACGCTTACTTCCGTTCCGCCTCCGAGGCACACCAGACCCGCGCGGGTCACGAACAGATCCGAATAGCGCTTGCGGCCGCGTTCTCCGCAGTTCGCGCCGATCTGTTCGAAATACCGGCTGAACTTGGCCATATAGAGCAGAAAAGCGTCGAGCGAATCGATTCCATAACGTCCGAGGGCGCCGGTAAAGTCTATCCTGAGAATTTTGTAGATTAAAATATCGAGGTATTCTTTTTTATTGGGCAGCACCGATTCCTGCATCACGAGAATGCTCGCAATGGGAGAGTTCGGATTGTGCCAGTCGGGCACGAGCCTGAACAGCGCGTCAGCCGCAAGCAGCACCAGCTGATCCGGCTCCGCTTCCGCAGCATTGACGCCGTATACTTTCTCGATATTGTTTTCGATCTCTGCGCTCAGCTTTTCCGCGCCCCTGACGGCAGCCGAGACCGTTCTGTGACAGTCTCCGCAGATATTGGTAAAAGACAGACCGAGCTTTTCATTTTCCGATTTCAGCGCCTGTTCGAAAAACTTGAGCTCTCGCCCGCAGCGTTCGCATTTTTTTCTCATGCCTGCTCCTTACATGTCGCGCAGGTGTCCTTTGCATTATGCAGAACACCCATCTTATCTTTCATTTTACCATAAAGCATATACTGACCGCCTGCCATCACAAAAAGCAGAACCTTACTGATGCCGGAAGCTCCGGTTCGGAGCTTCCGTAATCCTTCAGGTCCTGCTTTATTGACTTTTTTGATTTGTGTTCAACCATTAAATATTGGAAGGATCACTATATTAATCTGTAATGTGATTAATATAAATGATGGTAGTCGCAGTACAGTCCGATCCCGTAAGCAATTCCGTCGCTCCATTTGTCTGCCTGGCGCGGCGTAAGCGGAACGATGAGCTCTACGCCTCCGTCCGTTTTCAGAAAACTGGCCCAGACTGAATCGGGACCACCCTGACAGTACAGAAAGTACTCCCCTGTCGGCATGACGAACAGAGTGTCAGTCGAACGGTCATCATCCGTTTTTCTGTTTGATCCGAGGTACCTGCTTCCGATTTCCTCGGCAGCATCCGTATCGTAAACAACATTTTTAAATTTCTGTTTCACGTCTTGTCCCTCATCATGAAATAAGTTCTTTTCTTTTACATTATAACTTTCACTTGTGGGATTGTCATTGTGAAACTGAAATTTAACGAAACGTTTTCATATCACCGCCGGATCCGGGTGATCGCTTTCGGCGCGAATTTCCGCTCTCCGTTCAGCTTTCGATCCTGACGCTGCTTCCGCCTGCAGGCTCCTTCGTGACGACGATCTGCCTGTCGATCTTTTCCTTAAGCTCCGGAACGTGGGAGATAATCCCGACAAGGCGGTTTCCGCGCCCCAGCTCCGTCAGTGTCCGGATGGCCTGACGCAGCGATTCTTCATCGAGAGTGCCGAAGCCCTCGTCGACAAACATCGTATCCAGACTGATCCCGCCCGCGGAGGACTGGATCTCGTCTGCAAGTCCCAGCGCCAGCGACAGCGAAGCCTTGAACGATTCGCCGCCCGAGAGCGTCCGCACATCCCGTTCCGATCCGTTGTAGTGATCAATGACATCCAGATCGAGTCCGCTCTGGCTGGCGTTGCTGCTCGCCTCCTGACGCCTGATAAGCTCGTACTGCCCGTCGGACATCTTCAGCAGCCGCAGATTTGCACGGGCGATGATCCGATCGAAAAAGGCCATCTGAACGTAAGTCTCCAGCTGCACCTTCGCCTTGCCGCTTAAGGCGCCCGACGCGGTATCGGACAGCGACCTCATCAACGTAAGTCCGGCTTCCGATTTCTGAAGCTCGCCGCCTTTTTCCGCGATTCCGTTTCTCGCATCGGTGTTCTTTCCGATCCGGATCGAAAGCCCGCTCAACGCGGATTCCAGCGTCTTTTCATCGGCAGTCAGTTTACCGTATTCCGCCTGCAGCGCCGGGAGATCCTGAGGCAGGCTGTTTTTGATCTGTTCTTCGAGCGTCGCGACGTGAACGCGGATACTGTCAATGTCTTTCTGGTGCTTTTCCAGCGCATCCCTCGCGTCGTTCAGCTCCTTCTCCATCTTTTGTTTTCTGTATTCCAGATCCTTCAGACCCTTTTCTGCCTCTGCGCGGCTGTTAAAATCGAGAGATGTTCCGAGCTTATCGGCGGTTTTCTGTTTCTCGTCGATTTCTGCCTTCAGAGCGGCGATCCTCTTATCCAGAACTGCCGCCTGATCCTTTCCGGTCTTTTCATTACGCTCTTCGACCGGGATCTGCGCTTCCAGATCTCCTTTCCTGACAATCTGCCTGTTCACAGCCGTCAGCCGGGCTTTCAGATCCTCGAGCTGCTTCGAGACTTCCTTCAGTTCCGCTTCCGTTCTCGGTCTGATTTCCGCATGTTCAACCTTTCCGAACAGCTCTTCGCAGCGGTTCATGATTTCCGTAAATGCGGACTTATGCTGTCCGAGGAGCGTCGCAGCTTTATCACTCGCTTCCTTCGCTTTTTCAGCCGCTGCTTCAGAATCCTTCTGCGCTTTCTCAAGCTGCGCTTCAGATGGCGCCTGCATCGATTTCCGCGCCGGAGCCGGATGATCGCGTGAACCGCAGACGGGACACGGACTTCCCGGCTCCAGCGTTTCCGCAAGAATACCGGCCTGCTCGCTCAGGAAAGCTCCGTTCATCTGCTGATATTTTTTTGAAAGCCGGTCGGACTCCCGCTGGTCCTTCTGATAGGCCTCCTGCAGTTTTTTCAGGTCTTTCTGCTCAATATTATATGCAGCCATCTGCCTGCTGAGGATATCCAGCTGTCCTCTGCGTTCTGCCAGCTGCTTCTGATCCGCCTGCAGCTTTACCTGCTCCGCGGGAGCGTTTTTTGCCTGCTCTAGTTCCTTCTTCCAGAGAGCAAGTCTCTGCTGAATTTGTTCGAGTTTTTTATTAGCGGATGTCAGCGAATTTTCCGCCGTACTCTGCTCTTTCTGTTTATTACGGATTTCAAGCTTCTGAGCGTCAAGCTCGTCGTACTGAGACAGCCGGCTGCGGGAGGTGACGATCTGCCCTGAAAGCTTATCTCTCTCCGGCTGTCTGCCTTCCTGCGCCACGGCGTCCTGCTGCAGGCGCGCCAGGACCGGAGCCGCATCTGCAAGCTTCTGTTTTGACGCTGCGATATCTTTTCTGATCCCATCGTCCCTCTGAGCGCGTTCGATCTCTAGGTCGAGTTCTTTGATCTGAGACTGCAGCGCCGCTTTATCGGCTTCCTGTTTCTTCCTGCGAGAGCTGTCCCGGCTGATGATCCGGTCCGCGATTTCGATGATCTCCGCCGTATCGACTCTCTGTCCGGCTTCTTTCAGCGCGGCGCCGTCCGTATCCTCAGTCTCATACGCAAACCCGTCCAGATACTGGCCGATTCCGCTGCGCAGCCCTCTGCATTTCGAATCGAGCTGTTTTGCATCAAACTTGAGCCTGTCCTGCAGCTTCTGATAACGATCGGTATTGAAAATCTTTCGAAAGATCCTGATCCGTTCGTCAGTGGAGGCCAGCAGCAGCTTCATGAAATCGCCCTGGGCGATCATCGCGATCTGAGAAAACTGATCCTTGTCGATCCCCAGCAGCTCGGTGATTTTTTTCGTGACCTTCGTCGTCCCTGACACCGGCGCGATATCCGGACCTGTCAGCTCCGCATCCGCGTTCTGACGGGTCATCCCGCCGATTCCGCGAAGCTTCGGCCGCTCGTATTTCGGATTGCGGCGGACCGTATATTCCCTGCCGCCGTATTCGAATGTAAGCTCGATCTCAGTCCGCGTCTCCGGTTCCGCGTATTTCGAACGCAGCATCTCCGCGTCCCGGATTCCGCCGCTGGTCTCTCCGTACAGCGCGAAGGTGACTGCATCGAAAATGGTTGTCTTTCCCGCCCCGGTATCACCGGTGATCAGATAAAGGCCTTCCGTCCCGAGCCGGTTCATATCAAGCTCGATATTGCCCGCGTAAGGCCCGAAGGCGGACATTCTCAGTTTTACCGGTCTCACTGCTGTTCCTCCCAGATCTTTTCGATTATCCCGGATGCGATTTCCCGCTGCTCCTCACTCATGGGCCGGTTGTTCTGCAGCTCGAAGAATTCCGAGAACAGCTCTACCGGCGATTTGCTCTCCACCGCTTCGGCTGCGCCGATCTGCGCATTGGACCTCGTCCGGAGATTGTCATATTCCAGCTTCATAATATTCGGGTAAAAATAGCGCAGCTTCGCAAGAGCATCGGGGATATCGTCCTCATCCGTCAGGGTAACCTTGATGTAGTCCTCCCGGCCGCCGGTGTCCCAGTTCCGTTTATCGGTCACTTCCGTATACGCGCCTCTGACCTCACGCATCTCTCTCATCGGAACGAGCGCTTCCGTCCGGATTTCAAGCTCGCCGTCCGGTCCGAGCTCCGCGATCGTCACAGATTTTTCCTGCCGGGCTTCGGAAAACGAATATTTGAGCGGCGTACCGCAGTAGCGTATCCGCTGACTCCCGACATTCTGAGGTCCGTGCAGATGGCCCAGGGCGACATAGTCGAAAGGCTCGAACACCGATGCGTCCACATTGTCCGTGCCGCCCACAGAGATTTCTTCCGATTCGCAGGTTGAAGCGCCCGTCACAAACTGATGTGTCACGAGAACGCAGCGTCTGCCTGCGTTCACCTTCATATCGTCGACAGCCGCGCGGACAGCGTCGGTATAGCTCTTCACCGCATCACGTTCGTCCCCGGCTTCCTCCGGCATCCCTGCCCGAACGGTCGACGGCTTGACAAAGGGCAGCATGAACACGTCCACAGAACCGTACTCATCCTCGAGAGTGACCGGACCGATTCCGCTGCGGTAGACCTGGGACAGGTGGATCCCCTTATCCTCCACAAGACGGGATCCGAAAGCCAGTCTCTCCGCCGAATCGTGATTCCCGCTGATGATAAACAGCGGAGTTTCAAACAGCGACAGCCGGTACAGGAATTCGTCAAAAAGCGTCACGGCTTCCGCCGGCGGAACCGATTTGTCGTATACGTCTCCCGCGACGATCACCGCGTCCGGCTTCTCCCGGTCGATGATCTGAAGGATCTCCTTCAATATATATCTCTGATCCTCCAGCATCGAAAAGCCGTTTACCTTCTTTCCGAGATGCAGATCAGACAGATGAACTAGTTTCATAATTGCCTCCGTGGCTGATAATTCATTTTAATTATAACGTCTAAGCCTGTACCGAAAAAGGTCGTTCATCCTCCGGATTTCCGCAGAATGAGCCGGAAAGTTCCAGATACCGGTGATTTCTGTAACCGCGCAGTTTCAAGACAGCAAAAATCCCGCCAAACGGGTTTATGTGATTTTATGGCGGGATTTCTTTTATTATTCAATATTATTTATGTCAATATTATTTATACTGCTGTGCTGTCAGCCGACCGCTTCCTGTTCGGGCTCTTCCGCGCCGACCCAGCCTGCGATATCGTCGGCTTCAAAGCCTTCCTTAAGAGGCTTTCCGTACGCTTTTTCATACGCCGCCTTCTTGGCCAGATAATCCTGTTCCTTCATATCGTAGCTGTTCTGACGGATCGTCTTAGTCGGATCCGGATAGATCGGATCGAGCACATGGAGAACATAATTCAGACGATGAAACTCAGGAGTTTCGAGCTTTCTGCGGTCTCTGATTTCCACGAAGCACGGAACGATCGGCACGTTAAACTTCGCGGCATAATAGTAGGCGCCGCGCTGTGCCGGACGGGGCTTGCGGTATCTGAA
>CALMRA010000258.1 GCA_937872065.1 uncultured Eubacteriaceae bacterium
AGGACACCTGGGAGATGCTCGTCACGTTTCTTCTGGCGCAGCGAAAGAGTCTGATATCCATCAGTCATTCGATCGATAAGCTGTGCGCCCTTGCCGGAACAGAGATAACCGACTGCGCAGGCAGCTTTTATGCGTTTCCGACGCCTGAGCAGCTGGCTTCGCTTTCGGAGGAGCAGCTTGCATCCTGCGGACTCGGTTACCGTACTGCCTACGTTAAAGCTGCGGCCGAAGCAGCGGCTGCCGGTGAAATTGACTTCGACAGACTCAGAAATGTCGACAACCGCACTGCTTCTGAGATGCTCCGAAGTCTTAACGGTGTCGGAAGCAAGATCGCGGACTGTGTTCTGCTGTTTGGCCTGCACCGCTTCGACTCATTCCCTGTCGATGTCTGGATCGAACGGATCGAAAAGGATCTGTACGGAGGACATTTTCCGAAGGAAGAGTATGAAGGCTCCGCGGGCGTCATACAGCAGTATCTGTTCAACTACGGACGGAACGAATATTACCGGAAACGGAAGCTGGAAGCGGAATGAAGAAAACGGTGAGAGTCGCGGCCGCGGTGATCCGTGACGGAGACAGGGTTTATGCGACTCGCAGAGGAAAAGGCGCGATGGCAGGCGGCTGGGAATTTCCCGGGGGCAAAATCGAACCCGGCGAATCACCGGAGGAAGCGGCTGTTCGCGAGGTGCGGGAAGAGCTTCGAATTACGATCTGTCCGACAGGCTCTCTTCCATCCGTGCACTGGGAATATCCCGATTTTATACTGGATATGGACTGCGTTCTCTGCAGACCCGTATCGGGCGTACCTGTGCTGACCGAGCATACCGAAGCCAGATGGCTCGGCCCTGAAGAGCTCGACTCGGTGGGCTGGCTTCCTGCGGATCTCGGACTTATACGGTTTCTGAAATCATTTCTATCATCCGGCGATCCCGAAAAGTAAATGAAAAAAGACGTCCCGCTGATATAGGCGGAACGTCTTTTTATTTACGCTGTATTTTAATCTGATATTCTCTACAGTCAGGAATTAGATGGCTCTTGCAAGCTCGGTCAGTTCCAGCTCTGCGTTTCCGAACTGCTCTTCCCTGAGACCGCCGGCGAAAAACAGCTTCAGAAGCTTCGCATAGCGTTCCGGATACTTCAGCGACAGTTCGCCGTGCCTGAGCCCCTCGGCGATATACAGGCTGCTGTGAGGGATCGTATTCTTGAGTATATACGCGGAGTGGATCACCGCGCTGTTTTCCTTCTTCCCGGCGATAATCAGGACACGTGCATGCGTCTTTGAGAGTCTGGATTCAGGATGGTAGCTCAGGTTGGATTCAGTCATGTTGCGCAGGGATTTTTCAGTAATGCAGCGGCTGTCGTCGAAGTAACGGTCGAACATTTCCTGCGGAAGATTCAGCGCCTTTGCCTGCATCCTCGCGAACCACTTTTTCTGGATCAGTCCGTGTGAGAGTCCGACAAGCGGAAGCATCCGGCGCACCATCGTGCTGGCCGGACAGGCCAGTCCGCTCTCGAGTACCGCGTATTTCGTGATTCCCGGCTTCTGGGCAAGGACTTCGGCCGCAATCTGCGCACCGATGGAAAGACCGGCTATCGCGTAGACGTGACCGTCGCAGCGTTCATCGATAAATTTGATGAGATGGGCGGCGGAGTCTTCAATGCATGTAAAGCATTCGTTGCCCGCTTCTCCGTGACCTTCGATGATAGGCGTGATAATATGATAATCTTTCTTGAAGTACTGTATTACGTCGCGCAGCGACCACCATGACAGGCCGCCTCCGTGCAGAAAAACAACCGCGGGTTTATCCGCATCTCCAAATTCTCTGAATTTCATATTTTTTGATGCTGACAGCGTCGTTCCTTCCCTGGTTCGGCGCAGAGTGTAGCATATTCCTCGATTCTCGGTATTGTTTTATGTGTCGTACAACAATCTATCATACAGCAAATATACTAAAAATCAAGTATTGTAAATGTATACTATTCAAAAAAAGTTTAGTACGCTGCGTACTACTTTTCTACATCAATAGTTCGCAGCGCTTCGCTCTTAAACAAAAAAGCCGGGATTTCCCCGGCTGTATGTCAGTTTTCTGTTGTCTGCTGCGATTTGAGCGCTTTCAGAACGTCGGAAAGCTCTTCCTGATCGTCAATGTCGACTTCTTCCGCTGCGTCGCTTTCTTCGGCGTCACCGCGAGTTACCTTGGCCAGCTCAATCTGATTTTCAAACAGCTGGTTCTGAAGGTCGAGAATCGATTTCCGGTTCGCGTCGTTTTCGTCCTTGGACTGCTTCAGCTTTTCACGGTACTGGTTCAGCAGCTCGTTCTTTTCGTTGATCTGTCTGTCCAGCTGGGTCTGATTCTCCTGAAGATCCGCGAGCTGCTTTTTAAGCGCCGAGATGCGGGTTTCATATTCGCGGCTCTGTTCGGTTCTGGATTCGTCCAGCTCCTTGACCTGATCTTCTAGAGTCTGGTAACGCGCGCTTTCCTGGCTGCGTTCGTCGTCCAGCTCCTGCAGCCGGTCCTGAAGCTTGAAGAGCTGTTCTGTAATATTCATGCAGCCGAGGATCGCGATTCGAATATGATTGATGAACTGGTTATGTTCCTTGATCTTCGCGAGTTCCTCATTCACATAATCTTCGATACGAATCAGAGCGTCCTTTTCGCTGTCGGTTTCAGCTTTGACCGTAAAGTCCGTATCAAGGATTGTCAAAGAGAGCGTATTTTTGTTTTCAGCCAATCGAGTTTCCTCCGCTTTCATATAGTCATTCTGTCCGTCCGGACACGATGATTTCATTCAGTTGTTCCCACGTAACCGGTTTAATTCGAATCTTTTCCTTCCTGGCGGCCTGCAGTCCGTTAAAATCCGTTCCGGCTGTCAGGGCTTCAAGTGTGTAAATCGGTTTTCCGAATCCCGACGCGTATGTCAGCGTCTGTATCGTCCCGCTGTTGGCGTCAAATTCGGACGTGATCACGAAATTCGAGCATCCTGCCTGAAGACGGTCTCTGGCGATATACATCTCCGCGTTCGGAATCTGGAACGGCGAAAACTCGCTGACAAGAAGCCCGCCGCTATCGACAATGCGCTGGGCAAGACCGATATTCTGCTTCGGTACGATTTTGCTGATATTGGACGGAACGAACGCGACGGTCTTTCCGCCTGCAGCCAGACACCCGTTATGAGCCGCTGTGTCACATCCCTGGGCAAGTCCGCTGATTACGGTATAGCCGTTTTCTGCAAGCGTCATACCGGATTTATAGGCGAAATCCACCCCGTTCTTGTCCGGATTGCGCGTGCCGATCACCGCCGCCCGTTTCGGATTGCTCAGAATAGACAGATCTCCCCGGCAGTAGATGACCAGCGGATGATCCTCGAAGCGCATCGCCTCCGGATATTCGTCTGAATAACAGTTGACGATGCTGATCTGCTCGTTTCCGCACCTGAACAGTACGGAATCCGCATATTCCCCCGCATCGACAAAATCTCCGATGGGCTGGCTGCGTCTGAGCTGATTGTTTCTGACGGCCTCGGTGAGCAGATCGAAATAACCGATTTTAGAAAAATCGGGCACTCCGTCGAATACAGTCCGGGCCTGATTTCTGTTAAGCCCCGTAAGCTGATTCAGTGAAATAATGCTCCTCGTTAATTCTTCGTTGTTCATGCGATCCTCTTGCGTTCGGAAATCGATTAAAAGCGCCGATTCTGATAAGGACAGAAAACTCTTATATTAAATTATAACATACCCTTAAGCACGTAGTTCTGCACCGAATTCTGATTTGAGTTCGGCAAGAATTTCAGTGACGACAGGTTCGATATCTTCGTCGGTGAGCGTACGGTCCGGCAGACGGAAGCTCAGGTTGTAAGCCAGCGACTTCTTCCCTTCCGGTACCTGTTCGCCGGTGTAGACGTCGAAGAGTCTGACATCCTGAAGAATTCCCTCACCGTGGGAGCGGATCACGTCTTCCACTGAGCCCGCAGTGACAGCGTCGTCAAGTACGAGGGCCAGATCTCGTTCCGAACCGGGGAATTTCGGAAGCGCTTCGAAGCGCGTATCCTCTGCGCGGAGTGAATTGAGAGCGTCCATCGACAGCTCCGCCAGCAGGATATGCTCCGGAAGATCCATCTTCTTCGCCGCAGCCGGATGCAGTTCTCCGAAGGCTCCGATTCTGACGCCGTCCTTTGAGACCACAGCGCTGCGTCCCGGATGCATCCAGGCTTCTCCGCCGGCTTCAAATACCGGACGTTCGATCCCGGCACTATTCAGGATCATTTCGATAATCCCCTTCATGCCGAAGAAATCGGTCTGTCCGATTGACGAAATCGCGAGGGTATTGGTTTCCGCCGGCAGCTGTCCGGCTTTCTGCGCTTTCGAATAGGTTTTCGCGAATTCGAAGAAGGTTCCCGCGTCGTTTCCGCGGTTCATGTTCAGACCGATCAGCTCAAGCTGATGGCCCAGCAGCGTCGGGCGCATCAGGGCGTTTTCTTCACCCAGCGGGTTGATGATGCGGACCGCGTCCGGGAAGCTCTGAGCAAGCGGTCCGAGGCGGTTTTCGCTGATGAAGGAGCTTGTCAGCGTCTGTCTCGCGCCTGCGCCGATCAGCGCGTTTGTGAGCTCGTGACGGAATTTCTGGTCCGGCGTACGTTCGCCCACCGTCGTTTCGCCGCTCATAATCGTATTCGGGATATTGTTGTAGCCGTAGAGTCTGGCCACCTCTTCCGCGAGGTCTTCGCGAAGACGCAGGTCAAGACGGTAATCGGGAACAGTGACAAGAAGCTGGGTGCTTCCGGTCTGTTCGACATCCATGTACAGCTGCTTCAGATAAGCCGCGATTTCTTCAACGGAAATGTCGATGCCGATAAAACGGTTAAGCCAGTCCGTATCGAGGACGATCTGGACGGGTTCCGCTTTTTCTTCTCCGATATCGATAAAGCCGTCGATCATCATCGCAGCGCCGATCTGATCGAACAGATGGGCCGCACGGTCCGATGCGATGCCGGCCAGCTCCGGATTGACCCCCTTTTCGTAGCGTGAGGAGGCTTCCGTACGCAGTCCGAGGCCTTTCGAGGTCAGGCGGATCGAGGTCTTGTCGAAGCATGCGGATTCGAGGACGACAAGCTCGGTATCATCGGCGATTTCAGAATTCATGCCGCCCATAACGCCTGCGACCGCAATCGGCTTCTCGCCGTTGGTGATCATCATCATGTCGGGTGTGATCGGCCGTTCCTTTTCGTCGAGAGTCACGACGGTCTTTTCCGGATTATCCGTACGGACCGCGATGGTATTCGTGCCGATGCCTCTGTAGTCGAAGGCGTGCAGCGGCTGGCCCGTTTCGAGCATGACATAGTTGGTGATGTCGACGATATTGTTGATCGGGCGTACGCCGGAATTGAGCAGCTTGAGCTGCATCCACAGCGGCGACGGTTCGATCTTGTTAACCTTGAACATGCGTGCGGTATAGCGCGGACACAGCGGCGTTTCGACGGTGACGTTCAGATAATCCGAGATCTGTTCCGTTCCTTCCGGAACAGACAGGTCCATCGGCTTTAATTCGCGGTCAAAGGCGGCCGCGGCTTCCCGGGCGATCCCGTAGACACTCTGGCAGTCGCCACGGTTTGCGGTAAGCTCGATATCGATAATCTGATCGTCGATCCACAGCAGAGACTTCATGTCTTCTCCGGGTTCGACGGTTTCAGGCAGGATATAGATCCCGTCCGTGACTTCCTTCGGGAACAGATCCGTGTTCATGCCCAGTTCTTCGACTGAACAGAACATCCCCTGGGAGTTTACGCCTCGGAATTCGGTGTCCTGCATTTTCGTACCGTCCGCGATGGTCGAGCCCGAGACTGCGACCGGAATATGGGCGCCTTCAAAGACGTTGGTCGCGCTGGTGATTATGGTCAGCGGTTCGTCTTTTCCGATATCCACCGTGCAGACCTGAAGTCTGTCGGCGTCGGGATGCTTTTCTATTTTCGTAATAACACCGCTGATAATCCCCTCCGCGGTATCGTTGACGGGAGAGATGGTTTCGACCTTCGTTCCCGACATCGTCAGGACTTTTTCGATCTCTACCGGATCTTCATCGATGTTGACATATTCGTTAAGCCAGTTAAGCGAGGTGAGCATTCGTACTCCTTTTGTTTACTGAAACTGCGTCAGGAAGCGCAGGTCGTTTTCGAACAGCAGACGCAGATCCGGGATCCCGTATTTAAGCGTCGCGATTCTGTCCAGGCCGGCGCCGAAGGCGAAGCCCGAATAGATTTCCGGGTCGATCCCGCATTCGCGCAGGACGTTCGGATGCACCATGCCGCAGCCCAGAACTTCGATCCAGCCTGTGTTTCCGCAGACACGGCAGCCCTTGCCGCCGCACTGGGCGCAGGTAACGTCCATTTCCGCCGAAGGTTCGGTGAAATAGAACTGATGGGGACGGAAACGAGTCTTCACGTCTTCCCCGTAGAGTCTCTTCGCGAACAGGGACAGCGTTCCCTTCAGGTCGGACATCGTGATGTTCTTGTCGATAACGAGTCCTTCGATCTGATGGAATACCGGCGAGTGGGTCGCGTCGATTTCATCCGCGCGGTATACGCGTCCGGGCGAAATAATCTTCAGCGGAGGCTTCTGCTTGAACATCGTACGGACCTGTACCGGAGAGGTCTGGGTACGCAGTACGATTTCTTCTCCGTCCGTCGTATCTGTATAGAAGGTTTCCGACAGATCGCGCGCCGAATGCTCCGGCGGCATGTTCAGATAGTCGAAATTGAATTTGGACCATTCGATTTCAGGGCCGTCGACAATTGAGAAGCCCATTCCGAGGAAGATGTCTTCGAGCTCGTCGATGACGATCTGCAGCGGATGGCGTCCGCCCCGCGGAATTTCAGCTCCCGGAAGCGTAACGTCGAGCTTTTCAGTCGCAAGACGCGCTTCGAGCTGTTCGTTTTCGATCTGTTCTTTCTTATCGGAAATGCCCTTCGTGATGGTTTCACGAACTTCGTTGGCAAGCGCGCCCATAACCGGACGTTCTTCCTTCGACAGCCTGCCCATTCCCTTCATAACCTTGGTCATCGACCCTTTTTTACCGAGGAAACGGACTCTGAGATCTTCGAGGTCTCTGAGACTTTTCGCCTGACTCAGCTCCTCTTCGAACGAGGCTCTGATGGCCAGCAGTTCTTCTTTCATATAACTCCTCTGTTATTCAAATTGATTTCACAATAAAAAAATAGTCCGGCCGGACTATTTTTGAGCGAATGCATAAAGCAGAATTCCGGAAGCGACCGCTACGTTCAGCGATTCGGCCCTGCCGTAAATCGGAATTTTTACAAGTCTCGTACACAGTCCGGACGCAGTCCCGGTCATTCCTCTGGACTCGTTTCCGAGTACCAGCGCGAGACGCTCCGGGGGTGTCGCCCTGCACAGATCCAGCGGTTCGCCCTCAAGAGACGCTCCGATCACATCGAAGCCGTTTCCGGCAAGGCTGTCAAGAATATCGGCAAGCCTGTCCGTTCTGAGGATCGGCAGATGAAACGCGGAGCCCATTGAAGCCCGCAGCGCCTTGTCGCCGAACGCATCCGCCGTCTGATCTGTCAGGATCACAGCGTCGTATCCGGCCGCGTCGGCGGTCCGGATTATGGTCCCGAGATTCCCGGGATCCTGAACATCTTCTAATATAACATAAGACGCGGTTCCGGTCAGTCCGCTTTCACCATTTAAGCGCCCCGAAAGCAGCTGTTCCGTATCCGGTTCCTTCGGCAGATGCAGAATGGAGACGACGCCTTCAGGAGATTTGACTGAGGAGATCAGCTCGAGGACCTCCGGCGTTACGGCCGATGCCTTTCGTTCGGTCTCGAGCCTTTCGACCTGTGTCCGCAGCTCCGGTTCCGCTCCTTCAAGCCAGCTTTCGGTAAAGCAGATCCGCTCGGGCTCGATACCGGAAGTCAGCGCTTCCCGCAGCAGCTTCGTACCGTCCGCGAGGAACAGGCCTTCGCGGTCCCGGTACTTTTTCTGCCGGAGCTTCGCGTATTCGCGTATTTCCCTGTTGGAACGCGAGCGGATCACTTCGCGGGTCAACCGCGTCCGCGGTTTTTGAGCCGCTTGATTTCGTTGATATCGGAATTGCTTCCGAGAACGATCAGCTTGCTGCCTTCGGTGATCTTATCTGAGGGCAGCGGCGCGATATTGATATCGTCTCCGTGGAGTATCGCGACGACATTGATGCCGTAGCGGCTCCTGAGGTCCAGCTCGTCCAGGGACTTCCCGTACCAGGATTTGAGCGATTCGACTTCGACAATCGAATAGTTCGAGTCCAGCTCGAGAGCCTGCAGGAAATCGCCCTGATACAGGCGGTGCGCCACGTTGATGCCCATATCCTTTTCAGGAGAAAAGACATTTTCGACGCCGAGCTTCAGGAGAACCTTTTCGTGCTGGCGGTTATTCGCCTTCGAGTAGATCTCCTTGATCCCGAGCTCCTGACAGTTGATGACGGCCATGATATTGCTGTTGATGTCGGACGTAATGCTGATGACGGCGACGTCGACGTTTTTAAGTCCGATCGACTTGAGCGCGTTCAGGTCAGAAACATCGGCCTGAACCGCATAGGTCACCTGATTTGCGATATTCTGGATTTTCTCTTCGCTTTTGTCGACGACGATAACTTCCGCACCGAGCTCGCTGAGCGTGACAGCCAGAGATTCTCCGAAACGTCCGAGTCCTAAAACGCCGAACTGCTTATCATTCACTTTAATGTACCTGTCCGGTGCCTGCGCACCTTGAATTCACGACCTCAGCGGTCGTATGAAATATAGATCAGCCGATTAAGATATTTCCGTCAGGCAGCTTGAACTGGCCTTCGTTTTTGCGTTCGCGCTTTTCGGTAGAGGTCAGAACCGACGCGATGGTCAGAGGTCCGACACGGCCGATCATCATCGCGATGATAATCGCCATACGGCTTACGCTGCTCAGATGAGTCGTTACGCCGCAGGTAAGTCCGACGGTATCGAATGCCGAAAAAACTTCGAACAGCAGAAAGTCCGAATTGAGATCCGGATTGTTGACCATAACGATAAAGAAGGTCAGGATGACGACGGCCATACCGATGGTAAAGACGCACATCGCGCGACGGATGGTCATGGACGGGATTTCCCTGTGGAAGCAGTTCGCCCGCTTCTTGCCCATCAGAACCGACCATACGGTGATAAATATGGTCGCGATACAGGTGGTCTTGATCCCGCCGGCCGTCGATCCGGGAGAGCCTCCGATAAACATCAGGACGTTTGTCACGAGTCTGCTGGGAGACGTCATCGCAGCCTGATCGATAGTATTGGCGCCGGCAGTACGCGGCGTAACAGACTGGAACAGTGAAGCGAGGAACTTGCCTGAGCCGCTCAGATTTCCCATCGTAGCCGGATTGCTGCGTTCGAGCATATAGAAGGTGAACGCGCCTCCGACAATCAGAACCCCTGTTGTGACGAGCACGATTTTGGAATGAACGGACAGCGCATGAACCGGCTTCGAATAGACTTTCCTGTCGTCGATTTTTTTCATCGACAGCTTGCTGCCGAAATACTCGATGAGGTCAACATAAACCGAGAAGCCGAGACCGCCGATGACGATCAGCGCGCATACGGTCAGACTCAGCGTCCAGTTGTCGACGTATCCGGTAAAGCTCTGGAAGCCGCCGATCAGATCGAATCCGGCGTTGCAGTACATCGAGATGGAGTGCCAGAAGCCGAACCAGATCCCCTTCCCCCAGCCGTACTGGGGAATAAAGACGGTTGAGAGCAGAATACCGCCTACCGCTTCGATTGCGAAGGCGGAGCCGAGAATATATTTTACAAACTGGATAATTCCCTGAACGTGGCTCGAGTTGACAGAGGACTGAAGCAGCAGGCGGTCGTGAAAGGTCACGCGCTTGCCCAGTGCCAGAAAGAAGAAGGTCATCATGGTCATGAAGCCCAGTCCGCCTATCTGTATAAGCAGGATAATGACGATCTGTCCGAACAGGCTCCAGTAGGTGCCTGTATCCAGTACGACAAGTCCCGTCACGCATACTGCCGAGGTCGACGTGAACAGCGCGTCGAGCCAGTTGGTCCACCAGCCGTGGACGTTGGATACGGGCAGCATGAGCAGGAACATTCCGATAATCGCGATCAGGACAAAGCCTGTCAGAACGATCTGCCCCGGCGTGAGCCTTCTCCAGAATTTGCCGAAGGAAAAACCCTGCCTGATCCTCGAGCTGTAATCGGAAAAATCTCTATTTCGATTCATTAAAACAACCAACCGGCTCGGCCGGCTCCTTTTAATGTATTCTCACAGCCGATCATACAGACCTGCTGCATATACGTGATTATAACCTTTTTATGTCAGGTTTAGCAGGAGCGTCAAAAATAAGACAGACCTACTCTGAAACCTGCCTGAAAACATAAAAAAACCGCGGATTTCCGCGGTTTGTATTCGCTTAGGCGATTTTTGACTTCGAAAGCTCAACCAGCTTTTCGAAAGCAGGTGTATCGTTCATAGCGAGGTCCGCAAGGATCTTTCTGTCGATATTGACATCGGCCAGCTTGAGGCCGTGCATGAACTGCGAGTAGCTCATTCCGTACATTCTCGTTCCGGCATTGATCCTTGTGATCCAGAGTTTTCTGAATTCGCGCTTCTTTTCCTTGCGGCCTCTGTAAGAGGAACGCAGTGCGCGCATAACGGCTTCGTTCGCGGAGCGGTAGAGCTTGCTCTTCGCACCGTAATATCCCTTAGCCTGCTTTAATACTTTTTTATGTCTTGCGTTAGCGGCGACGCCTTTTTTAATTCTAGCCATTTCTATCTCCTCACTTATTTCATCAGCATTTTCTTAACGACTTTAGCGTTAGCGGGCGCAGTGGATGTCGCTTTTCTGAGATTTCTCTTTCTCTTTGCGCTCTTCTTATTGAGGATATGACTCTTGAAGGCTTTAGCTCGCTTGATCGTTCCGGATTTCTTTACTTTAAAACGCTTTGCAGCCCCTCTGTGGGATTTCATCTTAGGCATGGTGATTCTCTCTTTCTATTAGGAATTAAGCCTGTTCTGCGGAGGCATCTGCCTGCCGGTCGGCTTCCTTGTTCTTTTCTTTCTGTTTCTCGATATCCTTGCGCGGTGTAATGAAGATGCTCATGTTCCGGCCTTCGAGCTTCGGATTCTTGTCGATGGTTCCGTAGTCCGATACACGGTCTGCGAAATCCATCAGAACCTGTCTGCCTCTGTCGGTATAGGCCATTTCACGTCCGCGGAAGCGTACGGAAACCTTGACGCGGTTTCCCTGTTCAAGGAACTTGATGCAGTTTTTCGCTTTGACGGCAAAGTCATGCTCTTCGACACGTACAGACATCCTGACTTCCTTGATGATGACGGCCTTCTGATTCTTTTTCGCATCCTTTGCACGGCGCATTTCCTCGTAACGGAACTTCCCGTAATCGAGGATCTTGCAGACCGGCGGCTTTGCGTTCGGTGAGACTTTGACC
>CALMRA010000259.1 GCA_937872065.1 uncultured Eubacteriaceae bacterium
TCTTTCTCAGAAAGATCAGGAGAGGCGCGGCGGACCAGAGCTACGGCATCGAGGTCGCCAAGCTCGCGGGCTTTCCGAAGAAGGTCACGGACCGCGCGGAGCAGATCCTCGCGGGTCTTGAAGAGAACCCTGTCGAGAATCCCCGGGGCATCGTTCCGCCTGAGCCCGCTCAGATCAGCTTTCTGGCGCCTCAGGAGCCTCAGAAAGACACCTCGAGAACGGCTCTGAAGATGCTCGCCTCGGCTTCACCGGACGACATGACACCCCGGGAGGCGCACGATTTCGTCTACGAGCTGGTCAGACTCGTTCAGGAGGAAGAATGACGGACAAGACGAATAAAATGAACAAAAATTCCGAAGCCGGCACGGATCCGAAGGATGAGGCTGTCCGGAATCCGGAACGTCGGGAGACGCCGGTTCAGGAAACGGAACCGGTTCAGCCTGTGAAATCCGGTGACAGTCAGATCGGCGGCCGGATCAAGATGCTCAGCCCCGCGACGGTGGACAAAATCGCGGCGGGTGAGGTGATTCTGCGCCCCGTCTCCGTCGTCAAGGAGCTGTGCGAGAACGCCTTCGACGCGGGGGCCTCTCATGTCGAGATCGAGGTCGAGAAGGGCGGAAAGCGTCTGATCCGGATCGCGGACGACGGGATCGGGATCCGTTACAACGAGGTCCCGCTGGCCTTCCAGCGCCACGCGACGTCGAAGATTTCGTTTCCAGACGATCTGGACGTTCTGACGACTCTGGGCTTCCGCGGAGAAGCGCTCTCGAGCATCGCCGCAGTCGCCGAGGTCGAGCTGACGACCCGCTTCAGAGATGAAGAAATCGGAAGCCGGACCATTTTTTCGGGCGGCGTCTGCCTGAATCACGCGGTGGCCGCCTATGACCGGGGGACCGAGGTTCGGGTCAGCGATCTGTTCGCGGACGTTCCGGTACGCTCGAAGTATCTGAGAAAGGACGACGAGGAAGAGACGCAGATCCGAAGGACGGCAGAGCGGCTCGCCCTGTCCCATCCCGAGGTCGCGATCACGTATATCAGCGACGGGAAGAAGATATTCAGGACGCCGGGAACGGGGGATCTTCATGCCGCCGCAGGCGCGGTCCTGGGACGAAGCATCGCGAAGAATCTCCATCCGTTCCGGGCAGACAACGAGCCGATGAAGCTGTACGGTCTGATCGGGGACCTGGAGCTGCGCCGCAGCCACAGAGGGCTTCAGATCTTCTTCGTCAACGGACGCTGTGTCAAAAGTCCGGTTCTGACGAGAGCCTACGAGCAGGCCTGGGAGGGTCTGCTGATGAAGCATCAGTATCCTGCGGGAATTATCTGCCTCGATCTTCCGCCGAAGATGCTCGACGTCAACATCCATCCTCAGAAAACGGAGATCCGGATTCTGAACGAGACGCTGGCCGTCCTGCTGTTCAGGCAGGGGATCCGCAGCGCGCTGAAGGACCTTGATCTGACCACAGGAGACGCGGAAAATTCGCCCTCGGAGCTGCGGAATCATCCGGAATCGGAAGGTTCCCGGAATAATACTGCGGTTCAAAGCGGCAGCAGCGTTATGGTCCCGCAGGGTTCAGATTTGTCATCGGCGGAACACGAGAATGCGTATTCAAAAGGCGAGGAAACCGAAGCTTCTCCGAAGCGTGA
Organism: uncultured Eubacteriaceae bacterium; assembly: GCA_937872065.1. Lineage (GTDB taxonomy): Bacteria > Bacillota > Clostridia > Eubacteriales > Eubacteriaceae > UBA7485. Next base: position 1,648 of record CALMRA010000259.1, read on the forward strand.
AGCGACAGAGGAACAGACTGCCGCGGCCTTCGCAAAGCCCGTCGATCTTGAAGCGCTGCTGTCGGAGCCGGAACCTGACGCGCCCTGGATCTCGAAATATTTTCCGGAGGAAAAGGCTGCGGAGACGCAGAGCGAATATCATGGCGGAGCCGGCGGACAGAAGCCTTCCGGAGAGGCTGTCGTCCGGACACCGGCTGCGGCTTCATCCGGCAGCCCGGACACAGGTCATAGAACACAGGAAAACGGAACGGCGCCGATCTCTTCGGCTGCGGCTGACGGCGGGGCTGTCTCCGAAACAGAAGAAGCTGACAGGCGTGAGACCGAATCGGCGGAAGAAGCATACGAACGAATTCTCGCCGCATACGGACCGCAGCGCAGACGTCTCGACAGACCCGATCTGACGAAGCTGAAGGTAGCGGGCAGGCTGTTCAACACGTATATCCTGCTTGAAGACCGGGATACGCTGCTGATGATCGATCAGCACGCCGCTCACGAAGCGATGCTTTTCGAGGAATTCCGGCAGATTTTCTCGAAGCGTACCGGCTTTCCGATGCAGTCGCTGATGATCCCGAGGCAGATCGCGGTCTCGAAGCAGGAGGCGGAAGCCTTCGAGAAGCACAGCGGCCGGATCAGAAGCTTCGGCTTCGACGCGGAGCTGTTCGGTGAGGACAGAGTAGCGGTACGGGCGGTTCCGGTTATCCTCGGAGAACCCCAGGATGCCGGGATGATCCTTCCTGTGATCGCGCTGTTTGACTCCGGCACAGATGCCGAACAGGGGCTCGACCGGATTATCACGATGTCCTGCAAGGCCGCCGTCAAAGGCGGACAGAACCTGACGGACGCGGAGATCAGACGGCTCACGGAAGGGCTCATGGAGCTGGATAATCCGTATACCTGCCCCCACGGTCGTCCCGTGATTATGAAACTGAACGAACATGAACTTAGAAAACTTTTCAAACGGATCGTCTGAGAGTCCGGATTACAAGCCGGCTGTGGCGGTCATCACAGGCCCGACAGCGTCGGGCAAGTCCTCCGCAGCGCTGCGATTCGCCCGTGAGCATAACGGAGAGATCGTATCCGCTGACTCGATGCAGATCTATAAAGAGATGGATATCGGTACGGCCAAGCCGTCGGAAGAGGAGCAGAGGCTGGTGCCCCACCACCTGATCGACATTGTCAGTCCGGACGAGCCGTACTCGGTGTCCCGCTTCAGGAGCGACGCCGTCCTTGCGATCGACGATATTCTCGGACGGGCAAGGCTGCCCGTCGTCTGCGGCGGAACGGGGCTCTATATCAACGCGCTGACGCTGCCCTTCGATCTCGAGACGGAGAACACAGATCCGAAGATACGGGCGGCCCTCGAGGAGCTGTCCCGCACCGATCCTGTACGTCTGTACGAGCGGCTGCGGGAAGCGGATCCTGAAAGCGCGAAAGCCATCCACCCCAACAATCTGAAGCGCATCGTCAGGGCCCTGGAGGTATACGATGTGACGGGACGGCCCAAGTCGGAGCTGGACAGGGAAGGCCGTTCAAGGGAACCGGCCTACGACTTCCGGCTGTACGCGCCGCAGATGGATCGTACGCTGCTGTACGAACGCATCGACCGGAGAGTGGATCAGATGCTCGAGGAGGGACTGCTCGATGAAGCGGAGCGGCTTCTCGGAAAATATCCGCGCGATCTGATCAGCATGCAGGCCATCGGCTATAAGGAGCTGTATCCGTATCTTGACGGAGAACAGAGCCTTGAAGAATCGGTCAGGATTCTGAAGCGCGATACGCGCCGCTTCGCCAAACGGCAGCTGACCTGGTTCCGCAGAGACGACAGAATCCGTCCGGCTGAAGAACTGGATGCATTTGAAATATAGGAGCTTATGAAAGATATTTATGAAGAATACGGGATCTCCCGTAATGTCAGAGATCTGTTTGAACAGGCTGAAAAGCGCTGTTCCGAACGTTTCGCGCAGATAGACAGAAATGCGGAAACCCATCAGTACAGAGTAATCCGCGCGATGCAGCACGCGGGACTTTCGGAACGGCACTTTCTCCCGGCGACCGGATACGGATACGACGACGCCGGCCGCGAAGCGAGCGAAAAGATTTTCGCCGAGGTGTTCGGCGCCCAGGCAGCGCTGGTCAGGCCTCATATCTCTTCGGGAACCCATGCGATCAGCCTCGCGCTGTACGGCGTGCTGCGCCCGGGCGACGAGCTGTACTGCCCGGCAGGGGCGCCCTACGATACGATCCGGACATTTATCGGCGCCCAGGGCCAGGAAGCCGGCTCTGGTACCCTGTCTGATTTCGGGGTAACTTATAAACAGACTGAGCTGCGTTCCGACGGGACCATCGATATCGGCAGGATGCTTGATGAAATCACGCCGGCCACCCGGATGGTCTACTTTCAGCGCTCGACAGGCTATTCCTGGCGTCCCGCGCTGACGCTGGATCAGATCGGGGAAGCGGCGGACGCAGTCCACCAGGTACGGCCGGACATCGTCGTTTTCGTCGACAACTGCTACGGCGAATTCCTCGATACGGGAGAACCGACGACAGTCGGCGCAGACCTGATCGCAGGCTCGCTGATCAAGAATCCCGGCGGCGGCTTCGCTCCGACAGGCGGCTACGTGGCCGGACGGAAAGATCTCGTCATGCTTACGGCCTGCAGACTGGCGGCGCCGGGGGTGGCCGGAGAAACCGGCGCGACTCTGGATTTTAACCGGATCCTGCTCCAGGGCTTCTTTATGGCTCCGACTGTCACCGCTTCCGCGCTGAAGAGCGCGGTGCTTGCGGCGGAGGTCTACCGAAGTCTCGGCTATGACGTCTGTCCGGAACCCGAAGCCTACCGCAGCGATATTATCGAAAGCATACGACTCGGAGATCCGGAAGCCGTCAAGGTGTTCTGCCGCGCGGTTCAGGAAGCGGCGCCTGTGGACAGCTTCGTCACGCCGGAGCCATGGGAGATGCCGGGCTACGAGGATCAGGTGATCATGGCGGCGGGCGCGTTTATTCAGGGCTC
>CALMRA010000260.1 GCA_937872065.1 uncultured Eubacteriaceae bacterium
ATGGGATTTCCGAAGGATTTTTTATGGGGCGGCGCGACGGCTGCGAATCAGTGTGAAGGCGGATACGATCAGGGCGGACGGGGTCTTGCCAACGTCGATGTGGTTCCGGCGGGTCCGGACCGCTGGAAGGTCGCGGCGGGCGATATGAAGATGGAAAACTTCGACGACGATCATTTCTATCCGGCCAAGGAAGCCATCGACATGTACCACCGGTGGAAAGGCGATATCGAGCTGTTCGCGGAGCTGGGCTTCAAGACCTACCGGATGTCTATCGCCTGGTCGAGGATCTACCCGAACGGAGACGACGCGCAGCCGGATGAAGCGGGCCTTAAGTTCTACGAAGATATCTTTACCGAATGTCAGAAGCACGGCATCGAACCTCTCGTGACCATCGATCATTTCGATATTCCGATGCACCTGGTCACGAAATACGGCGGATGGCGCAGCCGTGAGGTCGCGGACTGCTACAACCGATACGCACGAACACTGTTCGAACGCTATAAAGGACTCGTGAAATACTGGATCACCTTTAATGAAATCAATATGATCCTCCACGCGCCGTTTATGGCGGCCGGAATTATCTTTAAGGAAGGTGACAACAGACGCCAGATCACGATGGACGGCGCCTATAACGAGCTTATCGCCAGCGCACGCGCCGTGACGGACGCCCACGCCATCGACCCTGACATGAAGGTGGGCTGCATGCTCGCAGGAGGACAGAGCTATCCGGATACCTGCAGGCCGGACGATGTCTGGAAGAGCGTTCAGGACGACCGCGAGGGCTACATGTTTATCGACGTGCAGGCCCGGGGCTACTTCCCGGAATACGCATTAAAGTCCTTCGAACGGGAAGGCGTGACCCTGCCGGAACAGCCGGGGGATCAGAAGATACTCGAAGACGGCACCGTGGACTTCATCAGCTTCTCTTACTATATGTCGAGAGTCAGCTCCGCCGATCCTGACCGCGTGGACAAGACGGCGGGCAATGTGTTCGCGTCGATCAAGAATCCCTATCTGCCGTCCAGCGAATGGGGCTGGCAGATTGACCCGCTGGGTCTTCGCATCACGCTTAACGTCCTGTACGACCGCTACCACAAACCGCTGTTCGTCGTCGAAAACGGTCTGGGAGCGAAGGATACGCCGGACGAAAACGGTGAGATCTTCGACGAATACCGGATCGACTATCTGCGGGATCATATCGCGGAAATGAAGAAAGCCGTAGAAGAAGACGGCGTCAATCTGCTGGGCTACACGACCTGGGCGCCTATCGACCTGGTTTCCGCATCCACCGGAGAAATGTCCAAGCGCTACGGATTTATCTACGTCGACAAGGATGATAACGGAAAGGGGACCCTCAACCGGAGCAAAAAGAAGTCCTTCGACTGGTATAAGAAGGTGATTGCGACCAACGGGGAAGACCTGAAATAAGCGAATAATCTGAATCGCCGGAACCGGGAACGGACCGGCGTTTTTTGATTTTTCAGAAACGCTGTAATATGTTTGTACGTCTTGTTTTCAGGTAAATACTTTTATATCTAAAAGCATATGATAAAGTAGTAATCAAAAGATAGTTAAACAATGCGCGGACCAGACGACAAGGGAGGTGCGAAGTGAAACAGACCGACAGGAAAAAGAACAATGGCCCCAATATGGGATGGTCGCTGATCATGGCAGGCGCCCTTTTCATTGTATCGGCCTTTACCGAAAGCAGTCAGGCATTTTCTTCCCAGTGGGTACTCATCGGGATAGGTCTGATGATCATCGCGTGCGGGATCACTTCGCTTACCGGACGGGATGTCAGGAAGGGCGATACTGAAGATTCGGCAGATAAAGACCGTGTCCTCGAAAATTATTCCGCCACCGAGCAGTCGGGAAGCTTCGAAATCAAGATTCCGAAAAAAGCTCCGGTGATCAAGATCACGACGGAAGAAATCCTCGATCTGATAGACCGTGTTCAGCAGACGAAGCAGGCCGCGGCATCAAACGAATTTATGGATGATCTGGCGGAAAGCCGCTTGATCGTCAGTCTGCTGGGAAGCGGGATCGTCAATAATACGAAAAGCCGTCCGTTTCTCCTGAGGATCCAGGCTGTTTTGAAGGATTACCTCGAATACGCGGATCAGCCGTTCCAGACCTACGAAACCATGGATGAAATCCGCAGAGCGGAACAGGAATACGCGGAAATCTGCAGCGATATGAAAGTCAAGAAAGCGCCGGAAACAGAGGCCGCTAGAAAAGCATGAGCAGGAATAACGAATAAAAACCATTTGGCCGTTTATATATAAATGGTCAAATGGTTTTTTTATCAAATAAATCATCGATTCATTCCGATTTCTGCCCTTCCAGATACCGCTCATAATCTTTAATCATATACGGATGATCTTTTCCGTATTCGTCCATTTCTTTCTTCAGTTCTTCCGGTGTGAGACTGACAGTCGTATTTTCCTTGTCCGTGCAGGCGCAGCCGATATAGACGAGCCTGTAGATTTTACCGGTTTTCTTATCATAAGCCCAGGTCCATTCCTGCAGGCCGTCCGGCATCGCGGTGAT
>CALMRA010000261.1 GCA_937872065.1 uncultured Eubacteriaceae bacterium
CAGGATCTTTATCTTGGTTTATAGAAAATATTATGTTATAAATGGTCTCGAAAAATCTGATTGTAAGCTGATTGTAAACAGAATTAGATGGATTTAGAAATTAACCTATTAGGTTAATAATTATTGACTATAGGGTAAATAAGAATTAAGATAATTATACAAACAGGTAAATCGAGGATCCCGTGCAGATAAAATTTAGAACGAAGAAATTGGAAAAAATCTGTTCAGAGTACGCCTATTCTGTTAAGACTTACGGGCCTGAGATGGCCGTAAAAATTAATATGCGGCTGGATCAAATCAGTGCAGCGGACAGCGTCGAGATGCTGATTGCTGGCCGGATCGGCAGATGTCATCCACTGACAGGAAATCTTCAAAAAATATATGCGATGGATCTTGTTCATCCATACAGGCTTGAATTTGAAAAGACTGCGGATTCAATTTGCACTGTTAGAATTATCACTATAGAAGATTACCATTAATATAAGAAAGGAGACTGAGATGTTTGAAAATAGTAAGACTTACATTGCTATTCCGCCGGGTGAAACCATAAAAGAACAGCTTGAAGACAGAGATATGTCTCAGAAAGAATTCGCACAGCGGATGGATCTTTCTGAAAAGCATGTGTCCCGTCTGCTTAACGGAAAAGTCGGATTGACTCATGATACGGCTCTTAAACTTGAATCTGTTTTAGGTATCAAAGCGGAATTCTGGAATAATCTTGAGAATCGGTATAGAGAAAAACTGGCTCTGGTTAAGTCAGAAAATGAAATGGATGAAGACCTGAGCCTTCTTAATCAGTTTCCTTATAAAGAAATGGCCGATCTTAGATGGATTGAGAAAGAATCGAATCGAAAAGAGCGGGTTAAGAATTTAAGAAGATACTTCAGTGTTGCAAGTCTTTCACTGGTTGATCATCTTCCTGCGTTCCAGATTGCCTATCGAAAAATGGGAGACAACTCTTCCCATGGTTATGCCCAGCTCTGCTGGGAACAGCAGGCCAGGATTGCTGCTTCTTCGCTCGATACTGAACGTATAGATCTTAATAATCTGCAGGACTCTATCGAGTCGATCCGTAAAATGAATCGGACAGATCCTGAAGAATTTATCCCGCAGTTGACAAAGCTGCTGGCTGAAAGCGGAATAGCGCTGGTTTTTCTTCCTCATCTTAAAGGGACAAAACTGCAGGGCGCATCTATGATGAGCGGGGACAGGATTGTGCTTGCAATGACCCTCAGGGGGAAAGATGCAGACAGATTCTGGTTTTCATTATTTCATGAAATCAGCCATATAATTAACGGAGATCTGTTTGGAGATAAAGCCAGGTCAGAAAGAGATATGGATATTTCAGCGGCAAATATTCTGATACCGCCTCAGGCATACGCCGAATTTGTCAGTGCAAATGATTTTTCAAAAGAATCCGTTGTTGAGTTTGCGGAAACGATCGATCTGCAGCCGGGAATCGTTGCAGGCAGACTTCAGAACGATGAGAAAATACGGCATGATCAGCTGAATGATCTGAAAATCAGATATGAGTTTGATAAGACTGCATAAAGATTTAGAGAGAATCTGAAAATGATGTTAACTTCTTTGTGAATCTAAAAACCGGCTTCTACCCGATTGAGCGGAAGCCGGTTTTTCTTTTACTGTTTTATTCCTGAGCTTTCAGAAACATCTGATAGTCCGCTTCGTTCTGATCCGCATATTTCGACGCGAATTCCGCCATCGCTTCGTCGAAGGCTTCGCCCTTTCCGAGGTATCCCGCGATTTCATGACGGTTGCCGGTCTTCGCGTGTTCGTGGGCGAGAGTCCAGGCGCACATTTTAGCGAGTCCCTTCAGATTGTCGCGGGTGATGTCCGTCAGGTCGATGGAGCCCTTCGCGTTCCACAGCTGCCGGACATAATAGTCCTTGGGCGTCCCGTCCATATCGGCGATAGTGACCCAGCCTGTAAAGATGTCGCCGGCTGTCTGCGTCGCGCGCAGACCTTCGACGACCCGTCTGCCGTGGTTCGAAAATTCACTCTTCTGCGAATAGGGTTCGAGAACGGATTCGGAAGCCTCCTTGACCTGAAGGACCAGCGTATCAGTCGGATCCGCGCCTTCAAGAACGACAATCCACGCTCGCGTTCCGACAGAACCCACGCCGACGACCTTTCTCGCCATGTCGACAATCGAATACTGGTCGATCAGAGATCTGCGTTCTCTGGGCAGGCTCATCCGGTACTTTTTCAGAACGAGCCCAAGATACTGCAGGGCTTTTTCACCCTCGTCGCCTGCCAGCTCCCTCATCGGCACGATAAGCGGGGGATCGCTGATAATCTGCTGCTTCCCGTCCACTGTTTCGGTGAGTTTGGCGGCCGCGGCGGCGCTGTTCTTGTTCATCGCCTTGCTGATCGTCTTTCTGATCTGCCGGCTCGACTCAGATTTGAGTTCGATCGAATCCGATTCCAGCAGATTTTCGATATCGATATGGGCATACCAGACTTCAAGGTTTCCCAGTTCAGAAAAAGTCTGCATGCTTTCCCGATAATACTTCGCGGTATTCCGGACAATCTTCCGGCGCTCCTTTTCGGAGAAGCCGCGGTCTCGTCCGCAGATTTCGACGCTGGTCAGGAAGCGTTTGACATCCCATTCCCATGGAGCCGGAAGCGTTTCGTCAAAGTCGTTCAGATCGAAGACCAGTCTTCCTTCCGCGCTGCCGAAAATTCCGAAGTTCGCGATATGCGCATCACCGCAGTCCTGCACCCTGATGCCGGTGGACGGCGTTTTAGACAGATCGTCCGCCATGATGATCGCGGCACCCCGATAGAACGTAAACGGAGAGACGGCCATCCGCTCGTGGCGGATCGACAGGAGCTCCTGAACACGGTCGCTTTCCTGCTGCTTCAGCAGATCGACACCTCTGCTGCGTCCCTTTTCCACAGTCCATTCCGCCTGGGCTTTCCTCGGAACCTCTTTACGAAGCGCCTTTCCGGCAGCCAGGCTCGCGGGCTTGTCGATCTTTTCCTGCCCCTGAAACTCGCTGTAGACAGCCTCGCGGAGCTGTTTAAATTTCTCTTTTACTGTTTCCGGATCGACCCTTATTTCACCTGCGACAGCAGGTCTGGCGGTGTCCGCTTCAGACTTCTCCATATCAATGCCTCCTCAAATATCTGCGTTCGGCTGTTTTCCTGATTTAATGACAGCCCTGTATTAATAATTATAGCAGTCATACTAATACATCCAGTTTGTTATTAAATAAGAAACAGTCCGGTTTTGATGGAGCTGATCGCAATTTATCAAAATTTGATATCGTTTGACATTTACCTGTCCATTTATCTGTCTTGTCAGTTGACAACCCAGGGTGTATACTACGCTCAATACTCAAAATAAGTGTGGAAGCGAACGGCACAAAGGAGAATAATATGACGATCTCAGATCAGATAAATAGACTCAAAGAAGAAAAGGACGCGGTGATTCTCGCGCATTACTACGTACCCTCCGAGGTACAGGACATAGCGGATTATGTAGGCGACTCGTTTTACCTGAGCAAGGTCGCGACCGAGCTCGACTGCAGCGCCATTGTCTTTGCGGGCGTCCAGTTTATGGGAGAGAGCGCAAAGATCCTCAATCCCGAGAAGCGTGTCTTCATGCCCGACGCATCGGCAGACTGCCCGATGGCCCATATGGTCGATCCCGGGAAGATCGACAGTGTCCGGGCGGAAAACGACGACCTCGCCGTCGTCTGCTACATCAACTCCACAGCGGAAACGAAGACCCTGTCCGACGTATGCGTCACTTCCGCAAACGCGGTGAAGATCGTACAGGATCTGCCCCAGAAGAACATCTTCTTCGTGCCGGATCAGCATCTCGGAAGCTTCGTCGCGCAGCAGGCGCCCGACAAGAAAGTGATCCTGAACGACGGCTTCTGTCCGATCCACCATCAGCTGACCAGAGAAGAAGTGCTGAAAGCCAAAGCCGAATATCCTGACGCGCCCTTCCTCGCGCACCCCGAATGCCCTGCCGAAGTCCTTGCGGAAGCGGACTATATCGGCAGCACCACAGGGATCATCAAGCACGCCACAGAAAGCGACGCGAAGGAATTTATCATCGGTACCGCCACCGGCGTCTTCCACGATCTGGAACGCAAGAACCCCGGAAAGAAATTCCACGCGGTGATCAGCCGGCAGACCTGTCCGGATATGGACAAGGTGAGTCTCGAGAAGATCCTCGATACCCTTGAAAACGAAACCGGCGAAGTCTTCGTATCGGATGAAATCAGAGAAAAAGCCCTCATCCCGCTTGAACGGATGCTGGAGATGTCAAAATGATCGAAACAGATATACTGATCGTCGGAAGCGGATGCTCCGGACTCTACTGTGCACTGCAGCTGCCGCCCACGAAGAAGATCCTGATCATCACGAAGTCCACGGTAGAAAACAGCGACTCCTTTCTCGCTCAGGGCGGGATCTGCATGCTGCGCGACGAGTCCGACTACGACAGCTACTTTGAAGACACGATGCGTGCGGGCCACTACGAAAACGACAGAAAGTCCGTCGAGATTATGATCAACTCGTCACAGGATGTCGTAAGCGATCTGACCTCCTACGGGGTCGATTTTCACAGAGAACCCGACGGAAGCCTTTCCTTCACGCGGGAAGGCGCCCACTCCAGTAAGCGCATCCTGTTCCATGAAGATATCACGGGGAAGGAAATCACCAGCCGCCTTCTCGAACAGGCGGGAAAGCGCCCGAATATTACGATCCTCGAAAATACGAAGATGATCGACCTGATGGTCACCGGCGCGGGGTGCTGCGGCGCCGTCGTCGAACGTGCGGACAAGAGCGTCGAACCGGTATCGGCCGACACGACGGTACTCGCGACAGGCGGCATCGGGGGACTCTATCCTCACTCGACAAACTACCGTCATCTGACAGGAGACGCGCTGGCCCTCGCGATGAAGTACGGAATCGAGCTCGAGAACATCGACTACGTCCAGATTCACCCGACGACGCTGTTCGCGGATGAAGAACGCAGCTTCCTGATCTCCGAATCCGTCCGGGGCGAAGGCGCGAAGCTCTACGACAAGAACGGAAACCGCTTCACCGACGAGCTCCTGCCGAGAGACGTGCTCACGGAGAAGATCTACGCCCAGATGAACAAGGACGGGACGGAAGTCGTCAGGGAGGATCTGCGGACTATCCCGGAAGACGAGCTGAAGTCCCACTTTCCGAACATCATCAATCACTGCCGGGAAATGGGCTATGACGTCACTAAGGAATGCATCCCGGTGGTTCCGGCTCAGCACTACTTTATGGGCGGAGTCAAGGTGGACCATGACAGCAGAACGTCGATGACCGGACTTTACGCGGTGGGCGAGACTGCATGCAACGGCGTCCACGGACGCAACCGGCTTGCAAGCAACTCACTGCTGGAAAGCCTCGTGTTCGCGAAACGCGCGGCAAAAGCTATGAACAGAGAACGGAAGACGCCCGAACGCGCGCTGCGCTGCAGAGTGCTCAGGACGTCGGACTTAAAGGAATACGGAAATATGGACGCGATGGCCCGCCTGTATCACAGACAGGTCAGAGACGGCATAAGCCAGGCGAGAAACAGAAGGGGAAACAGATAGATGTTCGATCCGGTTACGATAAAGCTCAACGCAGATCCGCTGCTGCGTTCGGCTCTCAACGAAGATATCACCAGCGAGGACGTCTCGACAAACAGCGTCATGCCCCATGCCCAGGCAGGCGAAGCGGACCTGATCTGCAAGGAGGACGGGATCATCTGCGGTCTGCAGATCTTTTCTCGTGTATTCGAGCTTCTCGATGAAAACGCACAGGTCGAATGCTTCGTCACGGACGGAGAGCCGGTGAAGAACGGACAGCTCATCGCAAAGGTTACCGGCGATATCCGGGCGCTCCTTTCGGGAGAACGCACGGCTCTGAACTACCTGCAGCGCATGAGCGGGATCGCGAGCTATACCCGGGAGGTCGCGTCACTGCTCGAAGGTACGGGGATCAGGCTCCTCGATACGAGAAAGACGAGTCCGAACAACAGGCTCTTCGAAAAATATGCGGTAAGAACAGGCGGCGGAAACAACCACCGCTACAATCTGACTGACGGCGTTATGTTAAAGGACAACCATATCGGCGCGGCAGGCGGCGTTAAGGAAGCCGTACAGATGGCCAGAGACTACGCGCCCTTTGTCCGGAAGATCGAAGTCGAGGTCGAAAATCTCGAGATGACCGCGGAAGCGATCGAAGCGGGCGCCGACATCATCATGCTCGACAATATGACACATGAACAGATGAGAGAAGCTGTCGAGATCATTGACGAACAGGCGGAGATCGAGGTCTCCGGAAACGTGACGAAGGAAAACATCGCAGCTCTCGCGGATCTCGGTATCGACTACGTCTCGTCTGGAGCGCTGACTCACTCCGCGCCGATTCTCGACCTTTCATTGAAGAATCTTCATGCAGTATAACGCCGTCCGACCAGTCTCTGTGCTAAAATCTGAAGTAAAGGGGGGGACTATGAACGGAGAAAAACGCAGACAGCAGATCCTTGAGATACTCGGATCGGGAAGCGGGCCTGTTTCCGGCATGGAGCTTGCGAAGCAGACACATGTGAGCCGTCAGGTGATCGTACAGGACATCGCGATCCTGCGCGCCAACGGTCACGAAGTGATCGCGACGAACCGCGGTTATTTATCCGGACCTGGCGAACGGCCGAACCGCGTGTTCAAAGTCCGCCATGAGGACGATCAGATCGAGCAGGAGCTCAACGATATCGTCGATCTCGGAGGGTATATCGTCGACGTATTTGTCTATCATAAGGTATACGGCGTGATCCGGGCCGATATGAACGTCAAATCGAGACGCGACGTCGCGCAGTATATGGAGAAGATCCGGACAGGAAAATCCACGCCGCTTAAAAACGTGACCGCCGGCTATCATTACCATACCGTGGCGGCGGACGACAACAGGACGCTGGATCTGATCCAGGAAAAGCTCGAACAGGAGGGCTACCTCGCGAAGCTGCAGGAATACGAACCTGTGGACTTCTGGAGCGGACCTGTGAATAGAATAAGCTGAAAAAACCGGCCCGGGGCCGGTTTTTTTATGCGCTGTGTTTAGAACTGCCGTCCGAGCGAAGCTGCTCCACCAGAGCCTG
>CALMRA010000262.1 GCA_937872065.1 uncultured Eubacteriaceae bacterium
CAGGATTCCGTTCACGTACATCTTTTCTCATATCCAGCCGGTTTCGCTGTTCCGAATCGGTCTGGCGCTCCCGCTGGCGACGGTCCTGCAGATCGTCGTCTGTACGATCTACTATATGTGGCTGAGAAAGCATCAGGAATCGATTATCGCGGTCTGATGCTGCCGCCGGGCTTCGCAGGGGCCGGGAAGAGAATCCTTCTGTCGTCAAGATATTCATAACATTACAGACTGACATAAAGCTGATGATCAGTCAGCATGAAAAAAGCGGGGAAGCTTATGCTTCCCCGCTTTTTTCGGCTAAAATGACCTCCGTGCTCTTTCTGATTTCGTCCACCATCTGTCTGGGGGCGTCCTCGTTCGTAATGAGGCCTGTGATTTCATTCCAGTCCGCGTAGGCGAACAGGCCGGCGTCCTGAAATTTACTTTTATCAGCCGCGGTATAGACCTTGTCCGCGGCTTCAGCGACCCGCTTTTTGAATTCGGCTTCCGAATAGGAAAGGGTGGAAGGGCCGGCCAGTCCGTAAAATCCGTCAGATCCGAGGAAAGCAATATCCGCATGGATCGAATCCAGCGCCTGATCCGCCCAGCCTCCGATGGCGGCCTTGCTGCTTTTGCGGATCTTTCCGCCTATCATATAGACGTCGTTGTCGGATTCCGCCATCAGCAGCGCAATACTCAGCGAATTCGTGAAAATTGTCAGACCTTCCCGAAGGACCAGCTGCTTGGCGATGGCCTTGGTGGTACTGCCGGTGTCGAGGATCACGGCGCTGCGGGGTTTAACGAGTGAAGCGGCTTTGACCGCAAGATCCGATTTTTCACCGCTGTGAGTGGCTTCCTTGGCGTCGATGGTCTGTTCGACAAGATCGCTTTTCGCGACGGCTCCGCCGAAGCTCTTTTCCGCGATTCCTTCTTCATCCAGATAGATGATGTCTTTACGGATCGTTTCAGTCGAAACGCCGAATCTTTTGGACAGATCTCCGACCTTGATGCTTCCTTCCTTCATCAGGATCCGTGCGATTTTGTTGCGTCTGTCTGCTGTCAGTGATTTCTTCATAATATCCTCGTCATACCCTGCCGACTTCATCCGTATCAGCCGACCGTCTTTGTTATGTTTTATTCTATCTCTTATTTCGAAGAAAATCCAAATAAACAGCAAATTGAATACTTTGGAAAAATTAGGAAAAGTTTGAAATTCTTTGGATAAAAAGTGTTGACAGCAAGCAAACACAAGTTTATAATGAAATTAAGTTAAGAAACACAAACGAATCACAAGCAATCAAAAGAGATAGCAGCGGTTCAGCAATCATTCGATCATTCATTAAAGGGGAAGAACATGAAAACAAAAGCAGTCAGAATGTACGGAAAAGACGATCTGAGACTCGAAGAATACGAGCTTCCGGAAATTAAGGACGACGAAATCCTCGTCAAGATCATGAGCGATTCGATCTGCATGAGCACCTACAAGCTCGTGGATCAGGGAAAAGCACACAAGCGCTGCCCCCAGAATGTCGACACGAACCCTGTTATCATCGGCCACGAATTCTGCGGCGTTATCGCTGAAGTAGGCGACAAGTGGAAGGATCAGTTCAAGCCGGGCCAGAAATTCGTTCAGCAGCCGGCTCTCAACTACAAGGGCAGACTCGATTCTCCCGGATACTCCTATGAAAACTGCGGCGGCGCTGCCACCTACTGCATCATGCCTCACGAAGTCATGGAACTCGGATGCCTGATGCCCTACGAAGGCAAAAGCTTCTATAAAGGATCTCTCGGAGAACCGATGAGCTGCATTATCGGCGGCTACCACGCGAACTATCATACGAACAAGAAAAACCGCGATCATGCGATGGGAACGAAGGAAGACGGCAATGTCCTGGTAATGGGCGGATGCGGACCGATGGGTCTGGGCGCTGTCGAATACGGACTGAACTTCGAAAACAAACCGAAGCGAATCGTTGTCACAGATATCGACGATGCCCGCATCGAACGTGCGAAGGAAGTAATCTCGCCGGAATTCGCGCAGGAAAAGGGAGTCGAACTGGTTTACGTCAATACGGCGAAGCTCGAAGATCCCCAGGCTGCGCTGATGGAAATCACCGAAGGTCACGGCTACGACGACGTCTTTGTCTACGCTCCGGTCAAATCGGTTGCCGAACTCGGCGACAAGCTGCTTGCGTTCGACGGCTGCATGAACTTCTTCGCCGGCCCGACAAACAAGGAATTCACGGCGGACATCAACCTGTATGACGTCCACTACACCTCTACTCATATTCTCGGAACGACAGGCGGAGACAACAACGATCTCATCGAAGCGAACGATCTGTCCGCGAAGGGCGTTATCGACCCGTCGGTCATGGTCACACACGTCGGAGGAATTGACTCAATCGCAGATACGACGCTCAATCTCCCGAAAATCCCGGGCGGAAAGAAACTGACCTATACGCAGTTTGAAATGCCGCTCACCGCGCTTGAAGACTTTGAAGAACTCGGAAAAACAGATCCGCTGTTCGCAAAGCTCGACGCATCTGTCAAGGCTCACAAGGGTCTGTGGAATGATGAAGCTGAAGCGATCCTTTTCGATCACTTCGGAGTTGAAGCATAAGTACGGCACAGGACAACAGGATAACTAAGGAGATTACGGGGGTTACACAGTGAAAGAGAAAGTACAAGCATTCGGACGCTTTTTAAGCGCAATGGTTATGCCCAATATCGGCGCCTTTATCGCATGGGGGCTTATCGCAGCCCTCTTTATTGAAACAGGATGGATTCCGAACGAAAAGCTGGCGTCGCTCGTCTCACCGATGAGCACCTACCTGCTCCCGCTTCTCATCGCCTATACCGGCGGTAAGATGGTGGGCGGTGTCCGCGGCGGTGTCACCGGCGCGATCGCCGCGATGGGCGTTATTGTCGCGACAGACGTACCGATGTTCCTCGGCGCGATGATTATCGGACCGTTCTCAGGCTGGGTCCTGAAGATGTTCGACAAATGGACTGAAGGCCATATCAAAGCCGGATTCGAAATGCTCGTTTCGAACTTCTCGGTGGGTATTCTCGGGATGCTTCTCGCGATCGTCTCTTATCTGGCCTTTGCTCCGGTCATGGAATTCTTCTCAGCTGCGATGGCTGCCGGCGTTAACTTCTTCGTCGACCATGGTATCCTGCCTTTAGCTTCCCTGCTGATCGAACCTGCGAAGATCCTGTTCCTGAACAACGCGATCAACCACGGCATTCTTACTCCTCTCGGACTCGACCAGGTCGCGGAAACAGGGAAGTCGATCTTCTTCCTGCTTGAATCCAATCCGGGTCCCGGACTCGGCATCCTGCTCGCATACTGTGTCGCAGGAAAGGGCTCCGCTAAAGATACGGCTCCCGGCGCGATCATCATCGAATTCTTCGGCGGTATTCACGAAATTTACTTCCCCTACGTACTGATGAACCCGGTCCTGATCCTTGCTGTTATGGCTGGCGGTATGACGGGCGTATTCATCGAATCGATCCTCGGCGCAGGCCTTGTCGGTCCGGCTTCTCCCGGATCAATTATCGCGATCCTCGCAATGGTACCGAAATCAGGCGGCTATCTGTCAGTACTGGCAGGCGTTGGCGGAGCGGCACTCGTCTCCTTCCTGGTTGCAACACCGCTGCTCAGAATTTTCGGCAAGGATGAAGACATCCAGGACGCCATCGACAAGACAAGCGCAATGAAAGACGAATCCAAGGGCAAGGCGGTCGCAGCGATCGCTAATCCGAAGGATATCAAGAACATCACATTCGCATGCGACGCAGGTATGGGTTCCAGCGCCATGGGTGCGACTGTCCTGCAGAAAGAACTGAAAAAAGCCGGACGCGGCGACATCAAGGTCGGCCACGCATCGGTATCCGATATACCTTCTGACGCGCAGATTGTCGTAACGCATCAGGACCTGAAGGAACGTGCGGCACACAGCGCGCCGCAGGCGGAACTGGTCCTCATTACGAACTTCATGAACGCTCCCGAATACAAGCAGCTCGCACAGCGTCTGTCTGCCGACGCAGCTCCGGCTGAAGAAGCTCCGGCAGAAGCGAAAGCTGCTGAAAAGACAGGTATTCTTCAGAAGAAAAACATCAAAATTAACCAGACGGCCGCACCGAAAAACGACGTAATCCGCGCTGCCGGCCAGATGCTCGTCGACTCAGGCTGTGTCGATCCTGAATACATCGATGCGATGATTCTCAGAGAAGACAGCTTTGCGACGAATATCGGCAACGGCATCGCAATCCCTCATGGTGTCGAAGAAGCGAAAAAGAACGTCCATAATTCGGGAATCTCAATTCAAACCTTCCCCCAGACAACAGATTGGGACGGCGGCCCGGTCAAGATCGTTATCGGGATCGCGGGTGTCGGCGACGAACATCTCGACATCCTCGCCAATATAGCGACGAAACTTGCAGCACCTGAAGATGTCGACAAGCTCATGGATATGAGCGCCGACGAAATCTACACATTCTTTACCGAAGACTGACCGGCTTCTCCACCGGCTGTCATATAATAAGAGCCTGTCCTCTCCTCATTCCGGGACAGGGCTCCGAAAATCCGGGCACCGCTAAGCGGTGCCTTTTTATATTTTCTGCGATAGTTCGGTTATAATAAAACAGCTGTCATTAAATTATAATTTTCAGTTATTCAGCTTTTAAGCGAGCCTTTTAAGACTCCGATGTAGGGCGTGTTATTTAAGATCAACATTATGTTTTACCCTTGTTTAAGTTGTGAAAACGTCATACACTGAATACAGAACGGAGGAAAAAATGATCAGCAGGGAGATAGTTCTTTCCGAGCAGCCGGCCGCTAACCTATACGGCCTGACAATGCTGTCGGACGACCGTACACAGGCGAAGGATGTTCGCGATCTGTACCAGTGCTACAAAACGGCGGTTCACGCCGAAGAAGGCGCAGTCGTTCCGCTCTATATAGGTACCAAAGACTACAATACCCGCAGCAGAGATTTCACGCTGTTTATCGCGGGGAATATTCAGGCGCCGGGGCTCAGGCCTATCATGCTGCCCGGCGGTCTGTATGCTCATTTTCCGGTAAGGGCGAGGTTCGGTTACTTCTGGGGCGCTGCGCTGCGTAAGGCGAGGTGCCATTTTTACGGCTTCTGGCTCTCGCACAGCGACTACGAGCCGCGAAATATCGATTATGAATTTCACACGCAGAAGACGATGCTGGATTCTCCGGAGGTTGAGCTGTACTTTGCGATAAAAAAGAAAGCCGGAAGGTGAGCCGGTGAAATATGTCGGTTTTCCGGACAAAATGATGGGACCGCTGGATCAGATTCCGGCGGAAGATACGCTGGCAATCACAAGTCCGGCGTTTAAGGACGGGGAATATATCCCGAAAAAGTACACAGGGCGCGGAGAGGATATCTCTCCGGAGCTGAATATAGACAGGCTGCCGGCCGGAACGCTGTCTCTGGCAGTGACGATGGACGATCTGGACGTTCCGATGTCGAAAATATTTCCTCACTGGGTGATCTGGAACCTGCCTGCGGAGACGACGATACCGGAAAATATCCCCAGTAAAACGAAAATTCCTGAGACTGGAGCCGTTCAGGGGATGGCTTACGGGGAGCACTGCTACCGCGGCCCGAAAATTCCGAGGTTTATGAAAAAGCCGCATCGATACGTTTTTACGGTTTATGCGCTGGATACGATCCTCGATATCTATATCGATACGATGGAGCGGGACCTGCTGCACTGGATGAACGGCCATATCCTCGGACGGGGCCGTATCACGGGACTTTATCAGAATGACTGGACGGAAGAGAATTCGAGTGAGTCGTAGGGGCTCACAGACCGGAGGCGGAATATGTGGGGAGTCTGGCTGTGCGTTGTTTTGATCGCGATCCTTCTCGTCTGTGCGCTTCTGTTGTTCAAGGGCAGAGGAGTATGGCTTTTGATCGGATATCACGCTTCTCCGCCTGAAGAAAAGGCAAAGTACGACAGAGATGCGGTCATGAGGAGCTGCGCCTGGTGGTGTCTGTATACCGCAGGTGCGACGGGATTTCTTTTGAGCCAGTTCTGGCGCTACGAGCTGGATCTGGTCAGCTATTCGGATTTCGGAATCGAAGGGATGGTCTACATAGCCCTGCTGATGGGCGGGATCATTTTCGAATCCCACTATCTGCATAAAAAGTGCCTGAGAAAGAGTGCTTAAAGGAGTGTCCGCAGAACGCTAGATGATGAAAGTCGGAATCCGTTCAGACGACGCGGGTACGATTAGTGAAATGAAAAAATCCGCCCCGGTAGAGGCGGATTTTTTTTCGCTGCTTTTTTGTATCAGTTCTGTTAGTCATTCATCGGTGTGAAGCCGTATTTTTCAAAGATGGTCTTCGCATCGTCGGTGAACAGGAAGTCGATGAATTTCTGGGAAGCATCGGTATTCTTGCTGTCCTTGATAATCGCGATCGGATAGGTGACAGGCGTGTAGCTGTCTGCCGGGAATTCTGCTACGATCTTGACGTTGTCGTTGGAGATTGCGTCTGTTTTATAAACGATGCCTGCATCCGCTTCGCCGTTGGCGACATAGGTCAGAACCTGCGTGACGTCCTTGCCGTATACGGCCTTCGCTTTGACTGCATCGAGCATACCGAGGCTTGTCAGAGCTTCTTCCGCGTACTGTCCGGCCGGAACAGAGCTGGGTTCGCTCAGAGCTACGATCGCTACGTCAGCGCTGGTCAGGCTGTCGATCGATGTGACGGTTGTCGAATCCTTCGGAGCGATCAGGACAAGCTTGTTTTCAACAAGGTCCTTGCGGCTCGAGGTGTCGATCATGTCTTCGTCTTCCAGCGCGTTCATCTGCTTCTGCGCCGCCGAGATAAAGACGTTCGTTTCAGCGCCGTTTTCGATCTGCTTCTGCAGGTCGCCGGAGCTTCCGTAGTTAAACGTAAGCGTAATATTCGGTTCGCTTTCGTTAAACTTCGTCGTCAGTTCTTCCATGACGTTCTTCAGGCTCGCGGCCGCCGAGATAGTCAGGTCGACCGGTTCGCTGCTCGAGCTGCACCCCGACAGCATTGCGACACAGCACAGCAGGGCGGCCAGGATGACCGCAATCTTCTTCTTCATACAGATTCTCCTTGTATTATAGAGTAGTAGTTATTGGAGCCCCTCTCTAAGGGCTGTGC
>CALMRA010000263.1 GCA_937872065.1 uncultured Eubacteriaceae bacterium
CTATATTAATTTTCTTAATTGAAATGGAGAATAGAGTGTTTGATTTATTTAATAATCTATATTCAGCTTGTATATTTTTACTTCCCGGTTTTATTATTATGACAGTAATTAATAGTGTTAATCCTCCAAGAAAATATCAAGAATTTGTTTTTTTCCTCAAATGTTTAATATTAAGTGTGTTTTATTCCTTAATCTTATTTCCAACTATTTCACTCCTTACAAACTTTGGCTTTAATGGTTATTATTTTATATTATTGCTTATTATTATTTCGGGTATCTTATCATATTTGATAGGATGTGTTTTAGCCCGTTTAAAAAGTCAAGGTATATTTGATGCTTTAATTCTTTGGCGTTCTGTAGATAAAGCCAAAATTTCTTCAATTCCTACTTCATGGGATTATGTTTTTAATCAAAATAAATTCTATAAATTAATTACTCATGTTAAAAACGGTGATAGAATCTACGGAATATATAAAAGCAATTCTTTTTCTTCTGATGATCTAACTTCGTTAGATCTGTATATTGAAGAGGTTTATGATAAAGATTGGTCAAAATTAATACCGAATCAATCTGTATTAATAAGAAACGAAAATATTAGTCAAATCGATATCATCGAACTTCAAAAAACAAGTAATGAGGTTGAAATTAGTGAACAGCAAAATTAAAACTAGTGAAAGAACCTTGGTATCTATTAAAGGTAAAACCATTAAGGTTAAAGCAACAATTGAAAATAAAAATTATGAAATAACAGCTACCTATCCTAAATATCCTAAAACAAAGGAAATTAGTCAGCCTAGAATTTTAAGATAATATAGTGCTTCATCTTTGCCTTCAAAATTGAGTTCTTGCTTGAAGGTAAAGAAAGTTCAATATGGATATCAGCCAACTGAACCTCAAAAAAAAGATAAACCATCAAAAAAGTAAGATTAAATATCAAATCGGAAATTAAATAATATATGATTTTCTGCGTTTTTGTAAATCAAATATGATTATGCTTTAAAACGTTAACTATAACCCCAAGAAGCACAGTAAAAATCTTTCTTCTTCATTCGATCCAATTAATTAGTATTGACTAACATCCCGCAATTCTTATAAAATGACACAAATAAGGGAGTAGTCGGCACGCTCCGTGCGTTAAGGTCAACATACTGGAAGAATTCCTGGCCTTATCTGAAACGACGAGACTTATCTGCGCGGCAGATAGGGCTCGATTTTTTTTGCCTCTATGCCGAAGAAATACATATTCATTTCGGAGGTTCTCAAATGAGTTTTGTGGAGCTTTTTTTAGTCGCCGTCGGCCTGAGCATGGACGCCTTCGCGGTTTCGATCTGCAAGGGCCTGTCCGCCGGGAAGGCGAGCTTTAAGCAGATGCTCATCGCCGGAGCGTACTTCGGCGGATTTCAGGCGCTGATGCCTCTCATCGGCTACTGGCTCGGCAGCAGCTTCGAATACCTGATCAGCAGCATCGACCACTGGATCGTCTTCGCACTGCTTGCGGCAATTGGCATCAATATGGTCGTCGAAGCCCGAAAGGACTCCTGCAGCGCGGACACCTCGTTTTCCGCGAAGACCATGCTGCCGCTGGCCGTCGCGACCAGCATCGACGCGCTGGCCGTCGGCATCTCGCTGGCCTTTCTCAAGGTCGAGATCGTTCCCGCCGTCAGCATGATCGGCATCGTCACCTTCGTGTTATCCGCCGTCGGCGTCAAAATAGGCAGCGCCTTCGGAGGCAAGTACAGGTCCGCCGCGCAGATCACAGGCGGAATTATCCTGATATTGATCGGCACGAAGATTCTCCTCGAGCATCTCGGAATTCTCTGAGATTTCTTTCAGGAATTTATTTCAAAATCTGTTCCATAAAAATACTTCACAAAAAAACACAAACTTCCGATGCTATGCCGGAAGCTTGTGTTTTTTTATTTCAGTCCGAATTCCTTCCTCAGGCTTTCGTACCGCGGTCGTTCCTTATCCTTGACGGGCTTTGACAGATCGTTCATCGTGTGATGGATAACGTCCGCGTCCTTCAGAAGCTCGTCAAAAGGCTCGTCGATCACCAGCTTATCGTCGTGATGATAGATCGCGGAGCAGATTTTCTCTGTCTCTTCCGGCGTCGTAAGCCTGAGCTCGTCGAGAATCCCCTTCGCAAGCTCCGCTCCCCTGTGCGCGTGATCGTCATAGGATCCGCTCTCATACGCGGCCAGATCGTGAAGCATCGCCGCAATATCCGCGAGCTCCGTATCTTCCCCGCGCTTTTCCGCCAGCAGCGTCGCGGCAAGAGACACGCCGTACAGATGCACATAGGCGCCCTTGCGCTTGTCCGCGTCCGGCATCTTCAGAAGCTCGCCGTCCACATAATTCCTGACTTCTTTCAATCTTCCCATGATTCTGACCTCACTATGAACGATTCTGTTTTCCCTGCTTATTTCTTGTCCGGAACCTTGACAGCAGTCCGGCCTCTGCTATCATTATACGCATTTTCCGTTTTGAGACATAAAAAAAGCTCCGCATCCCTTTCGGTGTGCGAAGCTTTAATTAGCTCAGTTTACTTCCGACGATCCGGCTCACGAGCTTTCCGTCGGCGATACCCTTGACTTTAGGCATCAGGACCTTCATCAGTCTGCCCATGTCTTTTTTGGTGGAAGCGCCCGTTTCAGCGATCGTCTCGTCGACGATTGCCGTAATTTCTTCTTCCGAGAGCTGTTTGGGCAGGTAGCCTTCGATGACGGCGATTTCGGCCTCGGTCTGTTCGATCAGATCCTCGCGTCCGCCTTTTTTAAAATCGGCGAGCGAGTCTCTCCGCTGCTTGAGCTGGTGAGACAGAACGTCCGTCACGCCCGCGTCGTCGAGCTTTATCTGCTCGTCCTTCTCATGCTGAAGGATTTCCGCGCGGATCATCGTGATCGTGTTCTTTCTGACCTTGTCTTTGGCCTTCATGGAAGCTTTCAGATCCGCCTGAAGCCGATCCTTAAGCGAATTCTGTTCAGACATTCAAAACTTCCTTATCTCTTTTTCATCTTTCTTTTTCTGGCAGCTTCCGACTTCTTCTTGCGCTTGACACTCGGCTTTTCGTAGTGTTCACGCTTCCGGATTTCGGACATTACACCCGCCATCGCTGTTTTTCTTTTAAAACGGCGAAGCGCGCTTTCCAGAGTTTCATTTTCTTTAACTCGAACTTCAGACATTATTTCACCCCCTTTTTTCATTTCCAAAAACGGAAATAATGGTGAATTTCGTGCGTTTGCCATTATATCGAAAAACGCGTCAGGTGTCAACCGTCAGCATCAGCCCGGCGGCCACTCCATATACCGTCCGCCCAGCAGATGATAGTGCAGGTGCGGGACAGTCTGTCCTCCGTCCTCGCCGCAGTTGTTGACGAGACGGAAACCTGTGTCGGCAATGCCTTCGCGCAGCGCGATCCTGTTCGCAGCCTGATGGATCCTGCCAATGACGGGATCTCCCGCGGGCACCGACATAATGGACTGGAAATGTGTTTTCGGAATGATGACGATATGGACCGGCGCCTGAGGGTTAATATCTCTGAACGCCAGGATATGATCGTCTTCGTACACAACATCCGCGGGAATCTCTCCCGCCGCAATCTTGCAGAAAATGCAGTCTTCAGCCATATTTTCTCCTTTCACGATAAATTTGTGAAACAGCCGACTATAGTATAGAGCCGTATGACTCTGATTTTCAAATCTTACCCATGATGCGCGGAAAGTCTGTCGTCGCCGGTATAGAAGACCTCGGTCTCGACGATACGCCCCTTGTAGCGGTGCGTTCCCGGCTGCGGAATAAAGCGCACCGGCCGGTAGCTTTCCGTATAGCCCGAGTAGGAGCCGTCCTCCTCCTGCTGCTCGATCAGGATCCTTGCCGTCTTGCCGTCCGCAGCCTTCAGGAAATCGTGACGCATATCATGTTCGACCGCCGCGAGAGCCTCCGCCCGCGCAGCCTTCACCTGATCCGGGACCTGCTTTTTAAATTCCGCGGCAGGCGTTCCTTCTCTCTGGGAATAACGGAAGATGTGAATCTGCGCAAACCCGACTTTTTTGACAAAGTCGAGGGTCTCCTGAAATTCCTTATCCGTCTCGCCGGGAAAGCCGACGATAATATCCGTCGTCAGCGCGGCCGTCGGATAATACTCGCGGATCAGCTGAGTGATCTTGTAAAACTCGTCAGGCGAGTAACGCCGGTTCATCCGCTTAAGCACCCCCGCGCTGCCGCTCTGAAGACTCAGATGGAAATGCGGACAGATCTGCGGAATCCTGCTCAGCCGATCCAGAAACGGACGGCTCATAAGCCTCGGCTCGATGGACGAGAAACGAATGCGTTCGATCCCCGGGATCATCGCGGCGTTTTCGACGAGAGAAACCAGCTCCTCGTTAAACTGAGGCGTATTGCGGGAATCCGCAAAATCACGCCCGTACGAAGCGATATGAATGCCGGTCAGCACGATTTCGCGGTAGCCGGCCTTCGACAGCCTCGCGATCTCCTCAAGCGCCTTCTCAGGCCGTCTCGAACGAACGGGTCCTCTCGCGTAGGGCACGATACAATAGCTGCAGTACTGCGCGCAGCCCTCCTGAATCTTGACGAACGCACGGGTATGACCCTCTGTCTTCGAAATCTCCAGTTCCTCGAACTCTGTTCCCGCAAGGGAATGAGCGAGATTACGGTTCTGATCCGGTTCGAGACCCCGTCTGGCTTCCTCCGCGATCTCGACGATGTGACTGCGGTCCGCAGTGCCCAGCACGAGGTCCACCTCGTCGATCGCCAGAACCGTTTCAGGCGCCGTCTGAGCGTAGCAGCCCGCCGCAATGATCAGCGCATCGGGATTGTTTCTTCTCGCGCGCCTGAGCATCTGACGCGACTTCCGGTCCCCGAGATGGGTGACTGTGCACGTATTGACGACGTAAATATCCGCAGGTTCTTCGAACGGAACGATCTCGTAGCCCGCCTGTTCGAAAAGTTCCTGTATCGCTTCCGTATCGTAAGTATTGACCTTGCAGCCAAGCGTATAGAACGCGGCCGACGGCTGTTTGAGTAAGGGTGTGCTGTTCATTATCCTTCGTCGAATTCGTAATTGATCTGTGCCGCCGCGGCGATCCCCGCGGTCTCCGTGCGCAGTATCCTGCGTCCGAACGTAAAGAGCTTCGCGCCCCACAGCGCGAGACGGACCGTCTCCGCGTCTTCAAAGCCGCCCTCCGGACCGACGATCACCGCGACAGACAGATCTCTGTCACGGGGCATCTCCTGAAGCAGATCCTTCAGACGGATATTATTTTCATTTTCATAGGCGAGCAGGACCGCATCGAAGGGTCTGAACGCCTCCTCAAGCGCCGCAAACGGCACGAATTCCGAGACCTCGGGTACGAATACCCTTCCGGACTGCTTGGCCGCCTCACGGGCGATGCGCTGCAGGCGCTGCCGTTTTTTCGAATCGCTTCCGGACGGCCTGACGACGCTCCGCTTCGAGTAAAACGGTACGAACGCGGAAATCCCCAGCTCCGTCCCCTTCTGGACGATGAGATCCGACTTGCTTCCCTTCGGAACGCCCTGAAAGAGGGTGATACGGACGCGTGTATTTTCCGTTTCCGGCGGCATCCGTTCGATAATCCTGAACAGCGTTCCTTCGTCCGTATTTTCAACGATCTCCGCTTCGCATACCGTTCCCGCAGGATCCGTCAGGACCGCACGGTCGCCGGGACCCAGTCTCAGCACCGAGACCAGATGATGCTGTTCCTCACCGGACAGGAGCGCCTCGTTCGCGTTCTCCGCCAGCGGCGCATTAAGAAAAAAGCGATGCATCAGAGCTTCTTCGCGATGACGGCGTGCCATTCGCCGAGGGGGCGTTCCTCAAGAATCTCGAAGCTTTCCTGTTCCAGCGCATCCAGCACGTCCGGAAGGAATTCCGTGATAATCCCGGAGGAGATGAAAATCCCCCCTTCCTTAAGCACGTTCGTCACCTCAGGCGTAAGCGTCACGATCGCCTGGGCGAGGATATTCGCGACGACCATATCCGCCCGGAGCTCCGGATCCACGCTGTCCAGCAGATTGCCCTCGTACAGCTCGATCACGTCGTCCGTTCCGTTCTTGACGGAATTCTCGCCGGCGGTTTTAATGGCAACCGGATCGAAATCCACACCGATCACCTTTCCCGCGCCTTCCTTGGCCGCGACGATGGACAGGATGCCCGTTCCGCAGCCGACGTCGATGACGGTGTCCTGCGGACGCAGGTAATCCTCGATGGCCTGGACGCAGAGCTTCGTCGTCTCGTGGGTCCCCGTACCGAAGGCCATACCCGGATCCATGTCGATAACCGTTTCGCCCGTCTCAGGCGTATAGTTCTCCCAGCTGGGGACGACGATCATATCCTTCGATACCTTCGTCGGAACGAAATACTTTTTCCAGGAATTCGCCCAGTCCTCTTCCTCGATCTCCTGCACCGAAAGCTCTCCGCTTCCGGGATCCAGCCCGAAGGCAGGCAGCTTCGAGATCTTAATGAGAATCTCTCTGATTTTTTCTTCCGCGCGGTCTCCGTCCGGGAAATAACCCCGGATCACAGAGACGTCCGTCGGTCTCTCGTACAGCGATTCGTCGACCAGATTGACGGCGGGATCGTCCCATACCGAATAGACGTCGCTCTGTGATTCAATCGCGACTCCGCCTGCGCCAGCGTCGTAAAACGCCTGCGCGACAGCTTCTTCCGCTTCATTTGTCGTAGTAATCTGAACTTCCAGCCAGGTCAAGGCAGTCCTCCTGAGTTTGTATCAATAGTCTAATTATATGCAATGTACATTAAAAATCAATTAGCGCCGCATCTGACTCTTTTTTGCGGACTCCGTGCAAATTCCGGCGCGGCCCATTTCGAGCCGGAGCCGCGTGCTATAATGCAGTTAAACAGGACGACTGCCGGGACCTCCGGAAATCGTGTTTGAGCCGTCCGGCAGGTGAGAAATGAAAGAAGAAAACAAACCCAGATCCATACAGGAATACGTACCGGGCAAGCAGGTCACCCTCGCCCATATCATCGCCCGTCCGAAGCAGGATGTTTACGTCAAGCTCGGGCTCGACGACGAAGACGCGGACGCCATAGGCATCCTGACCATCACTCCGAGCGAAGCCGCGATTATCGCATCGGACGTCGGAACCAAGGCAGCGCCCGTCGAAATCGGATTTCTCGACCGTTTCTCGGGTTCCCTGGTCATCACCGGCAGAGTGAGCGACGTCAGGGCTGCGATCCAGGAGATCATCAGCATGCTCCATAATA
>CALMRA010000264.1 GCA_937872065.1 uncultured Eubacteriaceae bacterium
TCTATACGGCATGTATGAAAATGAGCGCAAAAGCCGAAGCAGGACGAACCTGAAAAGTGAAAGACTGCCGTGCAGAACTACGCGGCAGTCTTTTTTTTAATGATCCAAATCAGAAATTCAATGTTCGAAAATATTCAGCATTCCGTGCAGAAGCGCCCTCGAATAACAGTTCCGCGTACTCAGTCTGACTGCTTCCTCTCCAGCTTCCTCATTTACTTTTACTTTTACCGGTCAACTGCTTCCTTCAGTATCGAATCACGACGTTAAGTGCATTCTCCGTATCCGCCGCGGTTTCGATCGCCTGCGGCAGCTCTTCCCATGGAAATTCGTGGGTGATAATGCTCTCGATATCCCAGACACCGGATTCCATGATGGTCATCACATCCTTCACGTCTTCCGGAAAATAGCCGCCCGATCCGATCAGCGCATGCTGTGCGAAGGTCATATTCAGGATATCCACAGGCCGCTTTCCCGCAAGAACCGCAACGACCACCATCCGGCTGACGATCTTCCCCATCGACTGATAGGTTTCAAGGATCGATTCCGCTCCCGCCGCGTCAATTTAGATATCGACATCCGCAGTCAGGCCGGCAAGACCCGGAGCTTCTCCGAAAAAGCTGCTTGCAGCTTCCTTAAGATCCTCGTTTCCGTTATTGCAGACTTCAAAGCCGAGGGCCGCCGCCTTTTCAAGCCTGAAGTCGGACGTGTCACAGATCATCACTCTGCCGCATCCAAAATATTTCAGCGCGATCGCCGCGGCAATTCCGATGGTCCCCGCACCGAATACAATCGCATTCTCTCCTGCCTTCGGCTCCGCTCGTCTGGCAGCTCGGCAGCCGACAGTAAAGGGCTCGATCAGAGCCGCTTCCCGGTCGCTGATCTTCTCGCTCACCGGATAGACCTGGCAGTTAAGCCTTGCATCCGGTATCAGTACATATTCCGAAAATCCGCCAACCGTTCCTGCCCTCCCGGGATCTCCCTTTGCAAGTCGCGGATACGGGTAGACCCGGTCCCCGATCTTGATATCCTGAACATCCTTCCCGACCTGAACGACCTCAGACACCATTTCATGCCCGAATTCGCCGCCGGGCGTCACACGATGTCCGGTTTCCGGACCGTGCATATAAACCGCGACATCCGTACCGCAGATGCTGGCATAGATATTTTTTACGACGATATCGCTGTCTCCTGCTGCCGGTGCTGGAAGCTCTGTCAAATCGATACTTTTCTGTCCGTTATAAATTGCTGCTCTCATAAATCCCTCGCATCAATGTGTCTTATCGCATTTAGCATAGCAGAACGATTCTTCTATTGTGTTTGAGATTTGTTTCAAAATTGTTTACTCCACGTAATGCAGAAAAAAAACTGCCGTTCAGATTACTCTGAAACGACAGTCTCATAAAGTTCGTTAATTCAATTAGTTTCTTCTGGCTCTGCGTCTGTCAAGCTCGGACAGGATCTTTTTACGGATCCGGATATCGTCCGGTGTGACTTCGACGAGCTCGTCGTCTTCGATAAATTCGAGGGCTTCTTCAAGGGAGAAGACTCTCGGTTCGATCAGCTTGAGCGCATCGTCGGAACCGGAAGCACGGACGTTGGTCATCTTTTTGTTCTTAGTCGGATTGACCTGAATATCGTCCGATTTGTTGTTGATCCCGATGATCATCCCTTCGTAGACAGGAGTCGCCGCCCTGACGAGCATCGTTCCGCGATCGGACAGGTTGTACAGCGAGTATGCCATTGTTTCCCCGGAGAACGAAGAAACGAGCACGCCGTTCTGACGTCCCGGAATTTCTCCGAAGTAGGGTTCGAAGTCGATAAAGCGGCGGACCAGCGTTCCTTCTCCGTGAGTATCGTTGATGAATTCATTCTGGTATCCGAGAAGACCGCGCGTCGGAACATGGAATTCGACCCGCGTCCAGCCCTGGTCCGAATGCATTCCGACCATCGTACCTTTTCTGATATTCAGTTTCGAGATAACCGTTCCCGAATACTGATCCGGAACGCTGATGATGACTTCTTCGACCGGTTCGAGCTTATGGCCGTTTTCGTCTTTGTGAAGGATAACCTCCGGCTTCGATACGCCGATTTCATAGCCTTCGCGGCGCATGTTTTCAAGCAGAATCGACAGATGAAGTTCGCCTCGTCCCGAAACCTTATAGCCTTCGGTCGTATCCGGCAGCGGTTCTACCTTCATTCCGACATTGACTTCAAGTTCCTTTTCAAGACGCGCCTTCAGATGTCGGGTCGTGACAAACTTGCCGGACTTGCCGGCAAACGGCGAGGTGTTGACCAGGAAGTTCATTGACAGCGTCGGTTCTTCGATTTCGATCATTTCCATCGGTTCAACCTGGTTGACTTCACCGATCGTTTCCCCGATCATAATATCCGGAATACCGGATACGACGGCGATATCACCGGCTTTTGCTTCCTTGACTTCGACACGGGACAGACCGCGGTATACGAATACCTGGCCGATCTTGACCTTTTCGTATTCACCGCTGCGCTTGTAGACTTCGAGATGTTCCCCTGCCGTGATGGTCCCAGAAGATACACGGCCGATTCCGAGACGTCCGATATAGTCGTCGTATGCAAGCGTAGAGACCTGCATCTGCAGAGGTTCGAGGGACAGGTCTTCCTTTTCTCCGACATGTTCGATAATCGTTTCGAACAGCGGAGTCAGATCCTGGCTGTCGTCGTCCAGCTCACGCTTCGCGATGCCCTGCTTTGCGACCCCGTACAGGATCGGAAAATCGAGCTGTTCGTCATTCGCGCCGAGCTCGACAAACAGGTCGAATACTTCGTCGACAACTTCTTCCGCGCGCTGGTCCTTCTTGTCGATCTTATTGATAAACAGGATCGGTCTGAGGCCCTGTTCGAGAGACTTGTTCAGTACGAAACGTGTCTGCGGCATCGGGCCTTCGGAAGAGTCGACAAGCAGAATAACGGTATCGACCGTCTTCAGTATACGTTCCACTTCAGACGAGAAGTCCGCGTGCCCCGGTGTGTCGACAATGTTTATCTTGATGTCGTTGTGCATGATCGAACAGTTTTTCGAATAGATCGTGATTCCGCGTTCGCGTTCCAGATCGTTCGAGTCCATGACGCAGTCGACAACCTGCTGATTTTCTCTGAACACGCCGCTCTGAGCAAGAAACGCATCGACTAGCGTCGATTTGCCGGCATCGACGTGTGCGATAACCGCAATATTAATGATCTGCTGATTTTTTTCTGACATAGAACCTGCTTTCAAATAATCCAAAATTACTGCCGTCAGGACAGTTTATTTTTATCTTTAAAAAAACCCCGATATGAATTCGGGGTCTTGCAATTACATACTTTATTATTATACGCCTGTAAAGGCCTGTTGAAAACTGTTAGCAAATCTGAAAGCGTAATCAGATTCACTAAAAGTTCTATTGAGCTTGAGCAGTATCTCCGCCCTGGCCGCCGCCGCCTGTTTCAGCACCGCCGCTGTTCGAATCAGCCGCTCCGTTCTGAGATCCGTTTGATTCGGTCGTATCTGGCGTAGCATTGTCACCGGTTCCGCTGTCTGTTGTTTCACTGTCTGTATAATCGGTATTGTCGGAATCAGTTTCATTGTCGTAATAGCCGTTGTCTGTCGAGCTGCTTGATGAGCTCGAATCAGA
This sequence comes from uncultured Eubacteriaceae bacterium, assembly GCA_937872065.1. Taxonomy (GTDB): domain Bacteria; phylum Bacillota; class Clostridia; order Eubacteriales; family Eubacteriaceae; genus UBA7485. Next base: position 3,651 of record CALMRA010000264.1, read on the forward strand.
AGACGTACTGCCTGACGAGCTGGAGCTTGAAGAGCTGCTCGTTGAAGTCGTATCACGATCCGTCGGCTGAACGACAGTCGTAGACGAGGATGAGTCAGTCGAATCTGTCGAAGGCTTGATCGATTCTGTCTGAAGAAGACTCGCGTCTCGCTGAGCCGACTGATAAGCGTTGTAGCCGAGCACGCTCACGACAGCCAGACAGCAGACCGCGATCACAGCAAGCAGAATTTTAAAGCGTTTAGACAACGAATGATGTCCCTTTTTTCTGGCTGCTTTCGGCGTCTTTGCTTTTCTCCCGGAAGCAGCGGCCGTTTCGTCCGCTTCTTCTGTGTCATCATCTTCCGGTCCGTCTATAAAAATCGCGTCCAGCGGAGCCGTTTCAAATCTGGTTTCATCCTGTACCGGAGATTCCGGCTTATCTTCATCCGTGAAGATGGATTCGACATTTTCCGGCATCGGCGTAGTCAGATCAGACTCAGGAGCAGAGACCGGACCGGTTTCCCAGCTCCCGCTGCTGTCAATATCAGTCAGCGCAGACAGAACCTGAGTTTCATCTGTCGGCATATCGGGAATGATACCGGTTATATCATCATCTGCGAGGATACCGCCGAATGCGGAAATCTCCGCGGTGTCCTGCGCTCCGGGCAAAGAGTCTTCTTCCTGTTTTGATCCTACATAAGAATCGTCAAGCTTTCCTGTGTCCGCGAGAAACTGGAAAAATTCAGTTTCCCTGTCACTCAGGTTATCCTCGTTGATTCGTTCTTCATCAGAATCGAATTCTGCCGCGAAGCCGTCCAGAACATCTTTATCGAACAGACTTTCATCGTCCGCTTCCCGCGTATCTGAATCATTATCCGGTCCGAGATGGATCTCTTCAAAGTCGGAGGTATCGAATAGTTCGTCGGCAAAAATATTTGTATCGTCTTTTCTTGTATCTTCTTTTTTCGTCACATTAAGCTGCCTTTCTACATGCTGCGAGAGCATTCTTGACGCCTATGGTCTATTAAGAGTCATTAAAATCCAGTCTGCCTTTTATATCACTTTATAGTATACCCTGTTTTTTTAAAAGAGCAAGCGCCTGTAATCGGCCGCATAACTCGGAATCGTATCTTTAGTTATATTTTTATAAAATATGGCCGTCAGGTAAATTTTAATTGTTATTCTGTACTGAAAACTACATTTTTTGTCTCTTTGTATTTTAAAAGGCGCGTATTCTGTATTAAAATAGAGGAAGATAAACGAAACAAATTTGAAATCAGGTGTAATGTAATGAATAAAAAACCTTTGGACAGACGGGTCAAACGGACCCGAAGCAATTTGAGAGCCAGCATCACCCGCCTGATCTATCAGAAACCAGTCAACGAGATCACGGTCCGGGAGATATCTGAAGGTGCGGATATCAACCGTGCAACGTTCTATCTGCATTATAAAGATGTTTACGATATGATTGACCGAATCGAAAACGATATGTTTGAAGAATTCGAAAAGATCGTAACCTCTCATGCGCCGGAGGATTTTAAAGAACAGCCGTTCCTGATCCTGAATGATATTTTTTCATTCCTTAAAGACAACGCGGACATGTGCGCGGCTCTGTTATCACCGAACGGCGACATCGCCTTCGTAAACAAGCTCAAGAACGTTCTCCGGGATAAATGCTATTCCGACTGGGAAAAGCTGTATCATACCGACAAGCAGGTGAATTTCGCTCCGTATTACAACTTTATCATTTCAGGAGCTATCGGTCTTCTCACCTACTGGCTCAACAACGATATGAAGGAATCACCGGAAGAAATGGCAACGCTTGCGGAAAAAATGATTATTAACGGAATTTCCGTCCTTGAGGATCCGGAACCGGCGTCGACGCCTGTATCCTGAACTGATCCCGCAGTTTTCAGACAGCATCACCCTCTCATGCTCTCATCGTAAAGCACCCCGCGCGGGTGCTTTTTTATGTCCGTAATATTTTGATCTGGCGGTCTTTTTTATGCTTCAGCAAGTATCCGGATGTTATTTCTCAAAATCAAACAGATTGAGACCGATCTCTTCAGAATAGCTCCGGTCGACGCGGCCTTCGATCACTGTGATCACGATTTCTGCCGTCGCGCTGATATAAGCTTCACTCAGATGACCCCCGAAAACACTGCCGTTCTCGTCGCCGGCCGCCAGATGCAGATGCGCATAATAGCCATTATCCATCGTACTTACTGTCCCGCCAAGAGAGACAATCTCATAAACACCGGTAAAACTGTTCCCCTTAAATTCTTTCGTCTGAGTATTGAACACTCCGCAGGTAAAGTCACTGACTGCTCCGAGACCGGTTACGGCAGCGAGCCGGACTCCTTCTTTCACGGAGACCGCCTTCAGCTGTTCCAGAATCTCTTCGCCTTTATCAAGCCGCTGGACGATCGTATTTCCAAAGCGTTTATATTCCATATCAAATCTCCTTATTATCTGTCAGTCTGATTTCTTCATCTGCGCCGTGAAAAACGTCTTGATTCCGCTGGGAACCAGGCGGATCAGCTTGTTCATCATTCCGGGTACAATCACGCCGCATCCGGCTCTGAGACCTCTCCATCCGGCTCTGGCGACGCTTTCCGGAGACATCGCCCAGACCGGCGTGTCCATTCCTTCTTTCTCGAAGAACCGGGTCCGCGTCGTTCCGGGACACAGCGCGCTCACCTGCACGCCTCTGCTTTTCGCTTCGTACCTGAGCGCCTTCGTATAGCTTAAGACATAGGACTTGCTTGCGAAATAGCTACCGGTATACGGACCGGGATTGAAGGCACCCGTGGAAGCGATGTTCAGAATCTTTCCGCTGTGCTTCTGATACATCTGAGGCAGAAAAAGCTTGCACAGCTCCGTCGGTGTGATCACATTAAGCGTGAGCATCCGCTCGTCCTTATCCAGCGGGATCGTCTCGGCCGGACCGATGGTTCCGAAGCCGGCGTTATTTACGAGACAGACGACGTCGAGACCGCGTTTCTCCACCTCACCATACAAGCCCTCTGCCGATCCGGGCACGCTCAGATCCTGTACCAGCGCAACGACGTTCACCGGAAACTCGGACTCAAGGCTTTTCTGCGCCGTTTTAAGCCGATCTTCGTTTGAACCGACGATAATCAGCGAATAACCGTCACCGGCCGCGCATCTCGCAAGTTCGAAGCCGATCCCGCCGGCTGCGCCCGTCACAAGCGCATATTTATTATCCATTTATGATCTCCGTAATTTTCTGATCTTCAGATTTGTTTTTAAACCGTTATGACGATCATATTATAATTCTAATGTATAAAGAATAGCAGATCTCTCATAAGTTATCCTGTTGATTGAAAACGGGCTTTCATGTATAACTGTAAACATAATCTAGAAATGACGAGGTTGCCGAATTGAGCAGCAGAAAAGAAAAGAAACAGAATCAGCAGAAGAAGGCGGAACAGGCAAAGGCAGATCAGACTGCCGGGGAAACAAAGGAACCGAAAAAATTCTCTTCCTGGATTCCGCTGGGAGCGACCCTCGGACTCGCATTCGGCTATACCGCCGGACACTGGTTTATCGGACTGGTGATCGGACTGGCTTTCGGCATCGGCTACGATGTGCTGCTGCATAGAGCGGATAAAAAGCATGACGAGGAAGCCGCGAAGGCCGCGGAGGAAGAATGGCAGAAAAAGGAAAGAGCCGAGCAGAACCGTCAGAATCAGATAAACAGTGCGAAGTCCGGCAGTAAAAAGTCAGGGAAGAAGAAATCGTGAATCTTCTGTTCTCTCTCAATAAAGGATATGTCGATACGTTTCTTAACTGCCTGATCTCGATCGAACGAAGCGGCGGCGCGGATCACTATGATATCTACATCCTGAATTCAGATTTTGACAGACAGACCGAACAGATTGTCCGAAGACACGGAAAAAAATCTGTTTTCCATTTTGTCCATGTGGATCCCGCCCTGTTTGACGGTTTTCCCGAATTTAAGCGCTATCCCAGGCAGATCTACTACAGGATTATCGCGCCTCTGCTGCTGCCTGAAGATCTGGACCGCATTCTGTATCTGGACGCGGATATCGTCGTCATCAACCCGCTCACCGGCCTGTACAATGAAGATTTTGAAGGCAACTGGTATATCGGATGCACCCACGCGAATCTGTTTCTCGAACTGATCAACAAGATACGCCTGGGGGTCGTGGACGATGCGCCCTATATTAATACCGGCGTCATGATGTTCAATCTTGAGAAGCTTCACGGTCAAATCGATATCGCAAAAATCAGGAATTACGTCTGCAGCCGGAAACAGAGCTTCCTGCTGCCCGATCAGGATATTATTTTCGGGATGTACGGAACGAAGATCAAGCTCGTCGATACGGTGATTTACAACCTGAGCGACCGGATGCTGATGTTTTATAACTCCGATCCCTCGAACAAGCCCATCGACCTGCGCTGGATACGTCAGAATACGGTCGTCGTCCACTACTGCGGACGGAACAAGCCGTGGAAGAAAGGTTATTCCGGCCTTCTCGGAACCTTTTATTACGAGCTCATGCTAAGCCTGTCCGCTCCGCCCGTCCCGACAGAAACGGCAGAAAAGACAGAAGAATAGACCGCAATTCCATCCGAACTAACAAAAAGCCCGTCAGTTTCCCAAAAGCTGACGGGCTTTTTTTCTGATCTGCGATTGCCGAATATTGTCAGATACATACAAAAAAACCCCGGAAGCTTTCGCTTTCGAGGTTTGATTTCGAGTATGAAATTATCTCTTCGAGAACTGCGGTGCTCTACGAGCCTTCTTCAGACCGTACTTCTTACGTTCGGTCATTCTGGAGTCACGTGTCAGGTAGCCTGCTCTCTTCAGTTCCGGGCGGAGATTCGGATCCGCTTCGATCAGAGCGCGGGCGATACCAAGACGGATCGCGCCGGACTGGCCTGTGAATCCGCCGCCGTGAACGTTAACGATCACGTCGAACTGATTTTCAGTGCCTGTCAGTGTAAGCGGCTGCTTCGCAACCATCTTAAGCGTATCAAGTCCGCCGAAGAAGTCATCCAGCGTGCGGCCGTTGATCATGAACTTGCCGTCTCCCGGAAGGAGTCTTACGCGGGCAACTGAAGTCTTTCTTCTGCCTGTTCCGAAATACTGTACTTTCGCCATTATTTAGTCCTTCCTGTCGTGAGTTCGAGTTTTTCCGGCTGCTGCGCTTCATGCGGATGTTCCGGTCCCGCGTAAACTTTGAGCTTGCTGAAAACCTGAGAAGCAAGCTTGTTTTTCGGGAGCATACCCTTGACAGCGTGTTCGACGACCAGTTCCGGTTTCGTCTGCATCATTTTTCTGTAGGTCGTTTCCTTACGTCCGCCGAAATAACCGGAATGTGTCACGTAAGTTTTCTGATCCAGCTTTTTGCCTGTCAGTTTAACCTTGTCTGCATTCACTACGATTACGTAGTCACCGCAGTCTACGTGCGGTGTAAAGCAGGTCTTGTCTTTTCCTCTTAAAATTGTAGCGATCTGCGTCGCGAGACGGCCGAGAATCTGGCCTTCAGCATCGACCACATACCATTTGCGTTCGATGTCCTGCGCTTTCGCAGAAACTGTTGCGTTGGAATTCATCCCATACTCCTTTAATTAAATTGGATTCCGAACAAGTGGGAGGTGTTCGGACGGGGGCTAGTCCTTCCGGACGTCCTTCATATTTTATAACAGTCAAAACACACTGTCAAAGTATTTCTGAATGTTTTTGAGAATCCCATTCAGGATCCTCCGGATACAGCACGCGTGTCAGACACAGCCCCTGGGGAGGCGCGGTAATACCCGCATCCCCGCGGCTGCGGCTGACGAGACTTCGCCTGACCTGTTCGATCGGGATCTTCCCGGTTCCCGCCTGCACGATCGTTCCTGTCAGGATACGAACCATATTGTACAGGAACCCGTTCCCTTGAAATCGAAGCGTAAGGAGCGGACCTTCGCGTTCGATAAAGATATCGTCTATCCGTCGAACGGTCGTCTTAACGCTGCTTCCGCTCGATTTATAAGCATTGAAATCATGCGAGCCGGTCAGAATATCCGCCGCCTCGCGCATCAGCTTCATATCGGGATCGCAGTGAAAGCGCCAGGCGTATTCCGCATAAAACGGAGAGGCCTGCTCGCCGAGCCATACCTGATAGGTGTAGATCTTGCCCAGGGCAGAGTATCTCGGATGAAAATCCGTCGAAGCGGCGGCGCTGCGGTTGATCCGTATATCGTCCGGAAGCCGCGTATTCATCGCATATGCGAGCCGGTCCCCCGGAATCGTGCTGATCCCGGTAAGCAGAGCTCCCTGAGCCTGCGCGTGCACGCCGGCGTCTGTCCGTCCCGCGCCGATAATTTTCGCGTCACGAATCCCGATCCCGGCCGCCGCTTTAAGCAGCTGCGCTTCGATCGTATCGGCGTTCGGCTGAATCTGCCAGCCTGCGTATGCCGCTCCCTTATACGAGACCTCCAGGCGATATCTGACGATACCGGAATCCTGGGGCGTACTCATCCCCGAAGCCATGTCGGAAGCACGTCAAGGGGAAAATAGCGGCTTCCCCACAGTACGGCGATCATGATAAACATCGCGGTGTAGGTGATCACATCCCGGCGTTCGTATACGAGCTGCTTGAGACGCGTACGTCCCTTGCCGCCTCTGTAGCATCTGGCTTCCATCGCGACTGCCAGCTCATCCGCGCGTCTGAACGCCGAAACGAACAGCGGAACGAGAATCGGCACCAGCGCCTTTGCGCGCTGAATCAGTCCGCCAGTATCGAGCTGCGCGCCTCTGGCCTTCTGAGCCTTCATGATTTTCTGCGTTTCATCGAGAAGTGTCGGGATAAAACGCAGCGCGATACTCATCATCATCGCCAGCTCGTGGGCGTATTTTCTGATTCCCGGCATGACGTTCATGCATGCTTCCATGCCGTCCGTCAGGTCGATCGGAGACGTCGTCAGAGTCATCAGACTCGTTCCGACGACGAGAAAGACGAGACGGATCGCCATTTTGACGGCCGTATCGACCCCCTGCTTCGTGATCTGCAGGAAGCCCCAGGACCAGATTACATCACCTTGAGTCATAAACATATTGAGTATGACAGTCAGGACGATAATAAAGATGATCCCCTTAAGTCCCTTAAAAACGTAGCGGACCGGAATCTTCGAGGTGACGAGCATGACGACCAGCAGAACTCCCGCGGCCAGATAGCCCCAGAAGTTGTTGATCACAAACAGCATGACGATGTACGCCGCTGTAAAGACGATCTTCGTTCGAGGATCGAGACGATGGATAAACGAATCGGTCGGATAGTACTGGCCGATCGTGATATTCTCAAACATCAGCGTCCCCCGTTTCCTGAGCGCTGGCCAGCGACGGGTTCTGATCGTGCAGCTCCAGTACCCGGGTGATCTCGTCGACAGCGCCTTCTACCGTGAAGATACTGTCGTTGATTTCCAGATACGTCTCTTTAAGCCTCTGCATCAAATACGTTACTTCAGGCGCCGCAAGACCGATTTCTTCGATATGCTTCGTATGCTTGAAAACCTCTGCCGGCGTATCGAAGTATTCGATATCGCCGTCGTTCATCACGATAATCTTATCGACAAGCTTTCCGACATCTTCCATGCTGTGCGATACCAGTATGACGGTGATGCCGCGTTCATCGTGAAGCTTTTTGATCTGTCCGAGTATCTCGTCCCGTCCGGCAGGATCAAGTCCGGCAGTCGGTTCGTCAAGGATCAGCACGGTGGGCTCCATCGCGAGAATTCCCGCGATGGCGACACGGCGCATCTGTCCGCCGGAAAGCTCGAAGGGACTTTTGTCCTTGACTTCGTCAAAGTCGAGCCCGACATTCTCGATCGCTTCCCGTACACGGTCGTCGATTTCCGTCTCGTTCAGGCCGAGATTTCTCGGGCCGAAGGCCACATCCTTCGCAACGGTCTCTTCGAACAGCTGATGCTCCGGATACTGAAACACCAGACCGATCCGCAGGCGCAGCTTGTACAGCTCATCCTTCTTCTCGTTGAAGATATCCCGTCCGTCCACATAAACCGTACCCGAGGTCGGCTCCAGAAGACCGTTCAGATGTTGAATGAGTGTCGATTTGCCGGACCCTGTATGTCCGATCAGCCCGACAAAGCATCCGTCTTCTATTTCCAGGTTGATATCCTTCAGGGCTCTGTATTCGAACGGAGTCCCCTTGGCGTAATCATGACCCAGATGTTCTATTTTAATCGGCATATTGCCTCCGCAGTTTCTTTGACATCGAGAAGATTGTCCGGGAGGTCAAAGCCTTTCTGCCGCAGTCCGTGGGCAACCGCGGTCATCTGCGGGACGTCAAGTCCGATCGCTTTAAGCTCGTCAACATGAGAAAACACCTCGCGCGGCGTCCCCTGCATGACGATCTTTCCTTTATCGAGAACGACAATCCGGTCCGCGTCGATCAGCTCGTCCATATAGTGAGTGATGTGCAGAACCGTCATATGATTCTCGCGGTTGAGCTTTTTGATTGTCTTCATGACTTCCGCCCGGCCGCTCGGATCGAGCATCGCTGTCGGTTCGTCAAAGATAATGCATTCCGGCTCCATCGCGAGGATCCCTGCGATCGCAACCCGCTGCTTCTGCCCGCCGGACAGATTGTGGGGTTCTTTTTTCTTAAAAGCCGACATGCCCACCGTTTCAAGCGATTCATCCACACGCCTTCTTATTTCCCCGGGAATAACACCCAGATTTTCGGGACCGAAGGCCACGTCTTCTTCGACGATCGTCGCGACCAGCTGGTTATCGGGATTCTGAAAGACCATACCTGCAGTCTGTCTGATATCCCAGGTAACCTGCTCGTCTTTTGTATTCAGCCCTTTAACAAGTACATCGCCTTTTGTCGGAAGTATTATCGCGTTGAGCAGCTTGGACATCGTGGATTTACCGCTACCGTTGTGTCCGATCACGCCGACAAACTCGCCCTTTTGTACGTCAAGGGAGAGGCCGTCGAGCGCGAGACTGCCTTCTTCGTTTTCTTCTCCGGAAAAATACTCGAAGCTGACGTCTTTTAATGAAAGTATTGGCTGTTCTTTATTCATATCGTTTCTGCGAATCTGTTCGTAAACCTGAAAAAAGGATTAAGCCTGAGCTCAATCCTTTTTCGTTTTACTAGACTAATTCGATAACTGCCATTTCAGCAGCGTCGCCGCGTCTCGGGCCTGTCTTATAGATGCGTGTGTAACCGCCGGCACGTTCCGCATAGCGGGGTCCGATCGTTTCAAACAGATCCTGTACGACAGCCGGCTTTGTGATGAACGCTGCAGCCTGACGTCTTGCGTGAAGATCGCCGCGCTTGCCCAGCGTGATCATTTTTTCGGTTGTGCGTCTCAGCTCCTTCGCTCTGGTAACGGTCGTTTCCATACGGCCGTTTTCCAGCAGCGCAGTGGTCATGTTTCTGAGCATAGCCATACGCTGGTCGGTCGGGCGGCCGAGTTTTCTATGTCCTGAAGCCATTCTTTACTCCTTATTCGTATCGTCGTCCTGAGCAAGAGACAGCCCCATACCCGCAAGCTTGCTCTTAATTTCATTAAGAGACTTGCGGCCCAGGTTTCGGACCTTGATCATGTCCTCTTCTGTCTTCTGCGTCAGCTTTTCGACTGTATCTATATTCGCTCTTCTCAGGCAATTGCTGGAACGAACGGAAAGTTCGAGTTCCTCAATTGACATTTCACGAATGCGTTCCGTTTCCTTGCCTTCTTTTTCAACCATCGTGTCCACGGTTTTCGCAGAATCGGTCAGATCGATAAAGAGCGCAAGGTGATCATTCATGACTTTTGCAGCCAGCGAGAGCGCTTCTTCCGGCTGAGTTGTTCCGTCAGTCCACACCTCAAGCGTAAGCTTGTCAAAATCGGTAATTTTGCCGACACGAGTATTTTCTACAAGGAAGTTGACTTTCTTGATCGGAGAAAATATCGAATCAATGGGCAGCGTACCGACAGGCATGTTCGGATATTTATTTTTTTCCGCCTGAACATAGCCGCGTCCTTTTTCAAGGCGCATTTCCATGTTGAGCTTGGCTCCGGCGGCAAGTGTGGCGATATGAAGGTCAGGATTCAGGATCTCGATATCCATATCGGTGATGATATCACCGGCAGTGATTTCCCCTTCGCCTTCCGCTTCGATACGGATGGTTTTGGGTTCGTCGGAATCCATCTTCGCAGCCAGATTTTTTAAGTTGAGAAGAATCTCGATCACATCTTCACGAACTCCGGGAATAGTGGAGAATTCGTGCTGAACGCCTTCTATACTGACGGATGTGACAGCCACTCCGGGAAGAGAAGACAGCATGATCCTTCTGAGGGAATTGCCGAGCGTGGTACCATAGCCTCTTTCGAGCGGTTCCACGACAAATTTGCCATATTTATCGTCATCCGATCGTTCTACAATGTCAATGACCGGTTTTTCAAATTCTATCATTGTACCCTCCAATTTATTTGTCTGTATTCCCATACGAGGGCGATCTTAACTCCGAACAAACACTTATTTGGAGTATAATTCGACGATAAGATGTTCTGCGATCTCGATATCGATATCGTCACGGGTAGGCATGTTCACGACTGTCCCGCGCAGGTTTTCCATATCAGCGGAAAGCCACGGTACGATCGCTCTGCTTTCTGTCGATTCGACGATTTCCTTGAACTTCGGCGATTTTCTGCTGGATTCGCGGACTTCGATCACATCGCCGGTCTTGACGCGGTATGACGGGATATCGACCTTCTTGCCGTTGACGGTGAAATGACCGTGATTGACGAGCTGGCGGGCTTCTTTTCTGGAGACCGCATAGCCAAGACGATAAACAACATTGTCGAGACGTTCTTCGAGGACCATCAGCAGGTTTTCACCCGTGATGCCCGGACGCTTTTCAGCGAGTTCGAAATAATGTCTGAAGGGTTTTTCCAGAACGCCGTAAAGACGTTTGACCTTCTGCTTTTCACGAAGCTGCAGTCCGTATTCGGAAAGTTTCGTTCTGCGCTTGCTCTGCGGGCCCGGCGGAGTCGGACGCTTTTCGAACGCGCACTTATCCTTCGAGTAGCAGCGGTCACCTTTTAAATAAAGCTTACAGCCTTCGCGTCTGCACTGACGGCAGCTCGCTTCTGTGTTTCTTGCCATATATTCGTTACCCTCTCAATTACACTCTTCTGCGTTTCGGCGGACGGCATCCGTTATGGGGGATGGGCGTAACGTCACGAATGACGGTAACGTCCAGACCGGCAGCCTGAAGCGCTCTGATCGCAGCTTCACGTCCGGAACCTGGTCCCTTGACGTTGACTTCGACCGTTTTGAGTCCGTGTTCCATCGCCAGCTTGGCTGCGTGTTCCGCAGTCATCTGAGCTGCGTAAGGCGTGCTTTTTCTTGAGCCTCTGAAGCCCATTTCGCCTGCGCTCGCCCAGCTCAGAGCATTGCCCTGCATATCGGTGATGGTAACAATTGTATTATTGAAAGAAGATTGAATATGGGCCGTGCCGCGTTCGATATTCTTTTTGACTTTTCTTTGTCTTTTGCGGATAACTTTTTTAGCCATCTATCAACCTCCTACTTGCTTTTTCTTCCGACAGTCTTTTTCGGACCCTTGCGTGTACGTGCGTTCGTCTTGGTCTTCTGACCGCGAACGGGCAGACCTCTTCTATGACGAGTTCCGCGGTACGATCCGATTTCGATCAGACGTTTGATATTCAGGTTCACTTCGCGGCGAAGGTCACCTTCAACCGTTACATTTTCGTCGATAGCCGCTCTGAGTTCGTTGACTTCAGATTCGGTCAGATCTTTAACGCGCGTGTCCGGATTGATATTGAGGTCCTTGAGCAGCTTCTGTGCTGTCGGGCGTCCAATACCGTAAATGTAAGTCAGGCCGACTTCTACTCGCTTATCGCGGGGAAGGTCGACACCGGCAATTCTTGCCATAAATAAAATTCCTCCGTAAATTAATCATGTGAATATGATCTGGAGCGTACAAACTGCTCCGCTCCATGTCCGGCAGATCACCGGCGGTGCCGGTGCAGCAGATCTGCGCCTCATCTATTTAATGAACACGGGTTTATAGCCGCGGCCGTGTTCTTGTTTTCTGCATAGAAAACTGCGGGATAACCCGCAGCTTAGCCTTGTCTCTGTTTATGTTTCGGATTTTCGCAGATGACCATAACGCGGCCATTGCGCTTAATGACTTTGCATTTTTCGCAGATCGGTTTTACTGACGGTCTTACCTTCATTTCAGATCCTCCTTCGATAAATCAACGGCCTTTTCCACGCCAGACAATCCGGCCCTGGTTCAGGTCGTACGGGGAGAGTTCCATCATGACACGGTCGCCGGGCAGAATACGAATATAATTCATCCGCAGTTTGCCTGAAATATGCGCCATGACTTGATGCCCATTCTCTAATTCTACTAAAAACTTCGTGTTAGGTAAAGCCTCAAGTACTTTTCCTTCCACTTCAATTACATCTTTTTTAGCCACGTTTAGTCTCCTTTGGAATGTCAGCGGCGCAGACAGGCTGCGTTTGTTCCTTTTCGCTCTCGTTCCAGGCTTCGAGCGCCTTTCTGAGTTCGGCGTTGCTCACCTTTTCTCCGGAGCGGAGTCTGCTTTCGATTCCGGCTGCAGTTTTACTGGTTTTCGCCAGATGCATGATCTTCTTCTTCTTCGGGGCAGATATTTTCCTAAGTCTGCCGTCGCAGACGAGAACGTGGCTTTCGTCCACAATACCCGTAACTACGAGGAAAAGACCTTTGTCGCGGCCTGCAGTCGACCGGACAATCTGACCGGGCTTGAATGAATTCATCATTCCCCTCTGAGTGTCAGAATTTCCGGTGCTCCCTCTCCGGTTATCACGATTGTATTCTCGTAATGAGCCGACAGGGAACCGTCCGTCGTCACGACCGTCCAGTCGTTCGGAAGAACTTCAACATCCCAGCCGCCCGCGTTGATCATCGGTTCGACAGCCAGACACATACCGCGCACCAGGCGCGGTCCTCGTCCCGGTCTCCCGAAATTGGGAACCGGCGGATCTTCATGCATCTGTCTGCCTATTCCGTGACCGACATAATCGCGGACAACTGAAAAGCCGAATCTTTCGGCGTACTCCTGTACACCGTGTGAAATGTCTGACAGACGGTTGCCGACTCTGGCCTTGTCGATGCCTTCAAAGAACGACTGACGCGTCACATCGATAAGCTTTTGAGCTTCATCCGAGATCTGTCCGACAGCATGTGTTCTTGCAGCATCGCCGACGAAGCCGTCAAGCGTCGCTCCGAGGTCGACGGAAATAATATCGCCTTCTTCAAGACGGGTTCCGTCCGGAATCCCGTGAACAACCTGCCCGTTTATTGACGAGCAGATCGATGCGGGAAAACCCTGGTAATTCAGAAACGTCGGATAAGCTCCGGCCTTTCTGATGTACTCTTCCGCTATGCGGTCGAGCTCCAGAGTAGTTATACCCGGTTTTACGTGTTTCGCAAGCATCTCGTGACAATCTGCAACAAGAAGTCCCGCTGCACGCATTTTTTCTATTTCTTTGTCAGACTTTATAATAATCATATAGTGTGCCTTATTTATCTAAAGCAGCAAAAATTCTCTTTTCGACTTCTGCCGGTGTTCCGACAGCATCGATTGTATCCAGGATGTTCTTGCTCCTGTAATAAGTGATCAGAGGTGCGGTTTCTTTTTCATAAACTTCAAGTCTGGTCTTTACTGTATCTTCGGTGTCGTCGCTGCGCTGGATAAGCTCAGTGCCGTCCTTGTCGCAGTGACCTTCAGTCTTCGGAGGATTGGTATACACGTTGTATACCGTTCCGCAGCTTGGGCAGCTGCGTCTTCCGCTCACTCGTGAAACGATCAGATCGAGCGGAACCTCGAGATTGACCGCCGCATTGAGCTGGCAGTCATTTTCCGAGCAGTACTTCCAGAAGGCTTCCGCCTGCGGAATTGTCCTCGGAAAGCCGTCGAGGAGAAAACCGTTGTCGCAGTCCGGTCTCTGCACTCTGTCTTCGACGAATGCGATGACCAGCGAGTCCGGTACGAGTTCTCCCTTATCCATGTAAGCTTTTGCTTTCAGACCGAGTGGAGTTCCCTGGCCCACATTTTCTCTGAACAGATCGCCTGTCGAAATGTGGGGAATGCCGTAGTGGCCGGCGATCGCTTTCGCCTGTGTTCCTTTTCCGGCTCCGGGAGGTCCCAGTAAAATTATTCTCATTACAGATTCTCCAGAAAGTGAATCAATATTATTTCAGAAAGCCTGAGTGCTGACGCATGGTCATTTCCGATTCGAGCTGTTTCACCGTATCGAGCGCAACGCCTACAATGATGAGCAGCGAGGTGCCGCCGAACTGCATGCTTACGCCGAGCAGGTTGCCGGCAATAATCGGAATGATTGCGATAGCCGCCAGGAAGATGCCGCCGAACAGCGTCAGGCGGTTCATGATCTTGGTCAGATAATCGCTCGTCGGTTTTCCGGGACGGATCCCGGGGATATAGCCGCCCTGTTTTTTCAGGTTATCGGCAATATCGTACGGACTGAAGGTAACAGCCGTATAGAAATACGTAAACGCGAGGATCAGGATAACGTACAGAATTGTCGTTGTCCATGTCCCCCATGCGAGGTATTTCGAAACCCACTGTGCAAAGCCGGACGACGGGAAGAAATTCGCGATCGTAGCCGGGAACAGTGTGATTGAAGTTGCAAAAATGATCGGGATAACGCCGGCCATATTGATGCGCAGAGGAATGAACGTGCTCTGTCCGCCGTACTGCTTGCGTCCGACGATTCTCTTCGCATACTGAACCGGAATTTTTCTCTGTCCTTCGGTAATCGCTACGACACCGACAACAGCCGCTACGATACAGATGATCAAAAGAAGCAGCTGGATGATGTTGATCGTACCGATCTGAAGATATTCGTACATCGTGCTGATCGCAGACGGGATTCTTGATACGATACTGATGAAGATGATCAGCGAAATACCGTTGCCGATCCCGTTTTCAGTGATCAGGTTCCCGATATACATCAGCAGCGTCGTACCTGCAGTGATGATAAGAACGACCGTAAAGACAGTAAGGAACGTCTTTTCGGTTAAGATGTCGCCCCAGGACAGCGTAAGACCCAGACCCTGAATAACCGCAAGTGCGATCGTCAGGTAGGTCGTATACTGCTGAATCTTTTTCCGTCCTTCTTCACCCTCTTTTGACAGATTTTCAAGAGCGGGAATCGCGAAGGTCAGAAGGTTCATAATGATCGAAGCGTTGATATACGGCGTGATGCCCATCGCGAATATCGTAAAGTTCGAAAAGTTACCGCCTGAGAGGATGTCAAATAATCCGAATATTCCGCCTTCGCCTACGAGTGACTGCAGCTGCGCTGTATCGACAAACGGGACCGGTATATAGGTCCCGAGTCGGTAGATCAGGAGAAGGAGGAGCATATAGATGATTTTACGCCTCAGATCAGGGATGCCCCATGCTTCTCTTAGCGTTTTAATCATCTTAGATTACCTCGGTCTTTCCTCCCTTGGAAAGGATCTTTTCTTCAGCAGATTTGCTGATCTTGTTAGCTTTAACCGTAAGCTGCTTTTCAAGTTCGCCGTTTCCGAGGATCTTGATGCCTGCCTTCGGCTTGCTGACGATCTTCATTTCGAGGAGCAGTTCCGGAGTTACTTCCGTACCGTCTTCGAATACGTTAAGCGCGTCGACATTGACGATCGCGTATTCTTTCTTAAACCTAGCGTTTGAGAAACCGCGCTTCGGCACACGACGTGCCAGCGGCATCTGGCCGCCTTCAAAGCCCGGGCGAACGCCGCCGCCTGAACGTGACTTCTGTCCGTCCTGGCCTCTGCCGGCTGTCTTGCCCTGTCCGGTCGCGGTACCGCGGCCTTTACGCTTCGGGGCTCTTCTCGAACCTTCCGCAGGTCTTAAAGTATGGAGTTTCATTACGCCTCCTGTTCTTTCACGTCGAGCATGAAGTCGATCTTGTTGACCATGCCGCGGATTGTCGGCGTATCATAATGTTCGACCGTCTGTCCGATCTTCTTCAGCCCGAGAGCCTTGACGATCTTGCGCTGACTTTCGTTGCGTCCGATCATGCTTCTCTTTAAAGTGATTTCAAGTTTCTTCGCCATAACGGTCTCCTAACCTAAAATCTCTGCGTGCGTCTTGCCGCGCTTCTTCGCGACTTCTTCAACGGTCGTCAGGCCCTTGAGCCCTGCCATCGTCGCGTTTACCATGTTGCGGGCGTTGTTCGAACCCAGCGACTTGGTACGGATATCTTTGATTCCCGCCAGTTCGCAGATCGCACGGACCGCGCCGCCGGCGATAACGCCGGTACCTTTTCCGGCAGGCTTAAGCAGAACGTGTCCTGCTCCGTCCACGCCGTTAATCTGGTGGGGGATCGTCGTTCCGTTAAGCGGAACGGTGATCATATTCTTTTTCGCAGATTCGATACCCTTGCGGATCGCATCCGGAATTTCCATCGCTTTGCCCTTGCCGACTCCGACATGGCCTTCACCGTCGCCTACGATAACAAGACAGCTGAAACGGAAGTTACGTCCGCCTTTAACTACCTTGGTGACACGGTTAATCGCGACTACTTTTTCCTGAAGATCCAGGGTATTCGGATCAAAATCTTTTTTTGTCATCAATAGTACTCCTGCTTAGAACTTCAGTCCGCCTTCGCGCGCACCGTCTGCTAATTCCTTAACACGACCTGTGTACACGTAGCCGCCGCGGTCGAAGACCACTTCCGTGATGCCTGCGTCGACAGCTTTTTTAGCAACTGCCTGACCGACGGCTTTCGCCGCGTCTTTTCCGGCACCGGATTCGACGGCCGCTTTCACTTCAGGTTCGAGAGTGGAAGCAGCGACGATTGTAACGCCTTTTTCATCGTCGATGATCTGAGCGTACATATTCTTATTGCTCCGGAAAACACACAGGCGCGGGCATTCGCCGGTTCCGGCGATCTTTCTGCGTACGCGGCTGTGTCTTCTCAGACGAAGAGCGTTTTTGTTCGGTTTTTTAATCATTAAGATTATCCTTTCTTACCTGTCAGGCATGGCCTTCAAGCATTAACCGGTCTTACCGACCTTGCGTCTGATATGTTCGCTTGCGTACTTGATACCATGTCCCTTGTAAGGTTCCGGCGGACGTTTCGCACGGATGTTCGCGGCATGTGCGCCGACAGCTTCCTTGCTGATGCCCTTGACGATAACCTTGACGGGACCGTCTGTTACCGTTTCAATTCCTTCGGGATCTTCCATTTCAACCGGGTGGGAATAGCCGAGGTTCATAACCAGCTTATTTCCCTTCTTTTCGGCTCTGTAGCCGACGCCGGAGATTTCAAGCGCTTTTTCGAAGCCCTGGGTAACGCCGGTAACCATATTGGCGATCAGCGCACGAGTCAGGCCGTGAAGCGACTTGTTCATTTTAATATCGTTCGGACGAGTAACGAGTACTTCCGAATCGGTGATTTCAATGGTCATGTTCGGATGGAACTCGCGTGTCAGTTCGCCCTTCGGGCCTTTGACTGTAAGCGTGTTGCCGTCCTGAGTTACTGTAACGCCGGCCGGGATTACGACCGGAGCTCTGCCTATTCTTGACATTTTGCTTCCTCCTTACCAGACGTAGCAGAGAACTTCTCCGCCTACGCCGGCTTTACGGGCTTCCTTATCGGTAAGAAGTCCCTTGGAAGTCGAAATAATGGCGGTTCCGAGACCGTTGAGGACCTTCGGAACTTCGTCGCTGCCTGCGTAAACGCGAAGGCCCGGCTTGCTGATGCGCTTGATGCCGGCGATAACCTTCTCTTTTTCAGGTGTATATTTCAGAGTGATCTTTCTTATACCCTGCTTGTCGTCTTCCTTAAAATCGACCTTGGTAATGTATCCTTCATTAAGAAGGATCTCAGCGATCGACTTTTTAATATTTGAAGCCGGAATCTCGACGGTTTTCTTGTTCGCAGCACTCGCATTACGAATGCGTGTGAGCATATCCGCGATCGGATCAGACATTGTCATATTTAGTACCTCCTGTAATCCGCTTACCAGCTGGCTTTGCGTACGCCCGGGATTTCTCCCTTATAAGCCATTTCCCTAAAACAGATCCTGCAGATACCAAATTTTCTGAGGTAGCCGTGCGGACGGCCGCAGATTCTGCAGCGATTATATTCGCGTGTAGAATATTTCTGCTTTTTGGCCTGTTTTTCTTTCATTGCCTTTTTAGCCATGTATAACCCCTTATCTGCTGTACGGTAAGCCGAGAAGTCTCAGCAGTTCGTGAGCTTCTTCGTCTGTTTTTGCCGTTGTAACGAACATGATGTCCATCCCGCGGATCTGGTCGATCTTATCATAGTCGATTTCCGGGAAGATGAGCTGTTCTTTAACGCCGAACGCATAGTTTCCGCGGCCGTCAAAAGATTTGTTTGACAGACCCTGGAAGTCGCGGACACGCGGAAGAGCGACATTGAAAAGCTTGTCGATGAATTCGTACATCTTTTCCTGTCTGAGCGTGACCTTAGCGCCGACATTCTGTCCTTCACGGACTTTGAAGTTCGCGACGGATTTTTTCGCCTTTGTGACCAGCGGAGCCTGTCCGGTGATCTGCGCGAGATCGCCTACGGCCGCTTCGAGGCCCTTCGCGTTATCCTTGCAGTCTCCCAGACCCATGTTGACGACGACCTTTTCGAGCTTCGGAACTTCCATGATGTTCTTGTAGCCGAATTTTTCCTGCATAGCCGGAACAACATCGGTCGTATATTTTTCTCTTAATCTGTTCATATATGCCTCGATTCCGGTTTAGTCAAGAACCTTGCCGCACTTCTTGCAGACACGGACCTTAGAACCGTCTTCGTTAATCTGCACGCCGGTGCGAACGCCCTTGCCGCAAGCGTCGCAGTACAGAAGAACAGTCGACGCGTCGATCTTGCCTTCCGTTTTAACGATGCCGCCCTGCTGCATCGCCTGTGACGGCTTTTTATGTTTCGTCAGGATATTTACGCCTTCGACACGGATACGGCCTTCAGACGGGAACGCTTCGATAACCGCTCCCTTAGCGCCTTTATCCTTGCCGGAGATCACCTGAACGGTATCTCCCTTTTTTACATGAAGCTTATTTGCCATTGGATCTCCTTCTTAAAGAACTTCCGGAGCCAGAGAGACAATCTTCATGTACTTTTTGTCTCTGAGTTCTCTGGCAACAGGTCCAAAGATACGTGTTCCGCGGGGTGTCTTGTCATCCTTGACGAGGACTGCAGCGTTCTGGTCGAACTTGATGTACGAACCGTCGTCTCTGCGTACGCCAGTCTTGCTGCGTACTACGACAGCCTTGACTACATCGCCTTTTTTGACATCACCGCCCGGAGCAGCACTTTTAACGGAACATACGATCTCGTCTCCGATATTTGCGTATCTGCGTCCCGAACCTCCGAGAACGCGGATGCACAGTAGTTCTTTTGCGCCGGTGTTATCGGCGACTTTTAATCTGCTTTCCTGCTGAATCATCAGAAATGCCTCCTTATAGTGCGCCGATTAAAGGGCTTTTTCAACGATTTCCACGAGTCTCCATCTCTTGTCCTTGGACAGGGGTCTCGTTTCCATGATTTTGACCGTATCTCCGATATGGCACTGATTGAGTTCGTCATGTGCCTTAAATTTTGTTGTTTTCTTGAATCGCTTGTTGTAGATCGGGTGTTTAACAAAAGTTTCAACCGCTACGACGATGGTCTTGTCCATTTTGTCGCTAACAACATGACCGATTCGAGTCTTGCGTTCGTTTCTTTCCATCTATAACCCTCTCTTACGCATTGGTCTGAGCTTCGCGCTCACCCATAATGGTCTTCACACGCGCGTAGGTCTTCTTGACCTCGCGGATGCGCATCGGATTTTCGAGCTGACCTGTAGCATGCTGGAAGCGAAGATTAAATAATTCTTCTTTAAGCTCGCCAAGCTTGCTTTCAAGTTCTGGTGTACTTAATTCTCTTAATTCTTTTGTCTTCATTACTTACCTGCTTCCGAAGCCTGTGCTTCCTTCGCTGCGGCTTCCTCTGCCTGCTGGTCGGCTTTGGAGACGAATTTTGTCCTGATCGGCAGTTTGTGCTGCGCAAGACGCATCGCTTCCTTCGCTGTTTCCTCAGGGATACCGGCGATTTCAAACATTACGCGGCCCGGCTTAACGACGGCTACCCAGTATTCGGGAGCCCCTTTACCGGAACCCATACGTGTTTCAGCCGGTTTGGCTGTTACGGGCTTGTCAGGGAAGATTTTAATCCAGACCTGACCGCCTCGCTTGATGTAACGAGTCATTGCGACACGGGCCGCTTCGATCTGAGCTGAAGTGATCCAGCCAGGTTCCAGCGCCTGAATCCCGTATTCGCCGTATGTGATCTTTGTGCCGCGGGTAGCTTTACCCTTCATGCGGCCTCTGTGTACTCTTCTGCGTTTTACGCGTTTCGGCATTAACATGGTGTTTTTCCTCCTGCAGCGCGCTTATCGGGCGTCTTTCTGACCGTCGTTCTTCGGTCCTCTTTTTCTCGGCTTGCGCTTCGGTTCGTCCTTCGCATCCGGAACCGCAAGAACGTCTTCGCGGCCTGTCAGGATTTCTCCCTTGTTGACCCAGACTTTGATGCCGAGCTTTCCGTATGTCGTGTCCGCTTCCGCGAAACCGTATCCGATATCGGCACGAAGTGTCTGCATCGGAACGTTGCCCTGAGCGTAATGTTCGCTTCTCGCGATTTCAGCACCGTTGAGACGGCCGGCAACCGAGGTTTTGATACCCTTCGCGCCTGCGCGCATCGTACGCTGCATCGCCTGCTTCATCGCGCGTCTGTAAGAAATTCTGCGTTCGAGCTGGCCCGCGATGTTTTCCGCGATAAGCTGAGCGTCCATGTCGATGTTCTTAACTTCGATGATATTGATGAAGACTGTTTTGCCCGTCATCTTTTCGAGTTCAAGACGGAGCGCTTCGATACCCGCGCCGCCGCGTCCGATGATCATACCCGGCTTTGCCGCGAAGATATGGATGCGGATCTTGTTACCGAAACGTTCGATAACGATCTTGGAGATACCCGCCTGATACTGGCTCTTTTTGATGTAATTACGGACCTTCTGGTCTTCGACCAGGTAATCGGCGAAATCTTTATCGTTGGCATACCATTTGGCATTCCAGTCCTGGATTACGCCTACTCTTAATCCGTGTGCGTTAACTTTCTGACCCAAAAACGGTACCTCCTATTCCTGTTCTTTCAGTACTACTGTGATGTGGGACGTTCTTTTCTTGATCGGGAACGCGCGGCCCTGGGGACCGGCCTTCCATCTCTTCATCGTCGGGCCCTGATTTGCAAAAATCTGGTCCACATACAGGTTTTCCGGATTCATACCGTAGTTGTTTTCCGCGTTCGCAAGCGCCGAACGGACAACCTTGTCCGTGATGCGGGCTGCTTTGTTAGGTGTAAGCGCGAGGATTGAAAGCGCTTCGCCGATAGCCTTGCCGCGAATTGTGTCCGCGACCAGCTTCGCTTTTCTCGAGGAGACGCGGACGTATTTTGCTGTTGCTGTTGCTTCCATGTTCCTCTCCTATTTCAGTTTCGTCTTGCGGTCGCCGGCATGACCTCTGAAGGTTCTTGTCGGGGCGAATTCGCCAAGCTTATGTCCAACCATGTCTTCCGTGCAGTATACCGGAACGTGTTTTCTTCCGTCGTGTACTGCGATGGTGTGACCGACCATCTGCGGGAAAATCGTGGAGCTTCTGGACCAGGTCTTGAGAACTTTCTTCTGACCTGATTCGTTCATCTCTTCGACTCTCTTAAGCAGCTTTTCGCTGACGAAAGGTCCTTTTTTTAAAGATCTGCTCATTTATATCTCCTGTTACTTCGCGTTTCTGCGTCTTACGATATATTTATCGGAAGCCTTTGTCTTCTTGCGGGTCTTGTAACCGAGTGCCGGTTTACCCCAGGGGGTAACAGGGCCGGAGCGTCCGATCGGGGCGCGTCCTTCACCACCGCCGTGCGGATGGTCGTTCGGGTTCATAACAGAACCGCGGACTGTCGGACGGATACCCATGTTCCGCTTTCTTCCCGCCTTGCCGAGGCGCACGTTCTGATGATCAAGGTTGCCGATCGTTCCGATGGTCGCCTTGCAGTTCAGATGGATTCTGCGCATTTCGCCTGACGGAAGTCTTAATGTCGCGTAATTGTCTTCCTTAGCCATCAGCTGAGCTGAAGCGCCGGCCGTACGTACGAGCTGAGCGCCCTTGCCGGGCTTCATTTCGATATTATGTACGGTGGTACCGACGGGGATGTTTCTCAGCGGCAGGCAGTTGCCGGTTTTGATATCCGATTCCGGACCCGATACGACGACGTCGCCGTCCTTAAGTCCGAGCGGAGCGATGATATATCTCTTTTCGCCATCAGCGTAGCTGAGCAGCGCGATATTGGCAGTTCTGTTCGGGTCGTATTCGATCCCGACAACCTTAGCCGGAACGCCGTCCTTATCGCGCTTGAAGTCGATAATACGGTATTTACGCTTCGAACCGCCGCCCTGGTGACGGACTGTGATGCGGCCAGTGTTGTTTCTGCCGGCTTTTTTCTTGACCGGTTCGAGCAGCGACTTTTCCGGTTCGGTCTTCGTTACTTCTTCATAAGTGTTGACACTCATGTTACGGCGTCCAGGGGACGTCGGGTTATATTTTTTAATCGCCATGTCTGTTTCTCCTGTTCGCTCGCTTATACGCCTTCGAAGAACTCGATCGGCTTGCTTTCCGGAGTCAGGGTAACAACCGCTTTCTTCCAGTTCTTGCGGCGGCCTTCGAAACGGCCGGTGCGCTTAAGCTTGCCTTTCATGTTAAGTGTATTGACACCCATAACATCTACTCCGAAGATTTCTTCGACAGCCTGTGCAATTTCGATTTTGTTCGCATCTCTGGAAACTTCGAAAGTGTACTTGTTCTTCTGGCTTTCAGTCGTCGAACGTTCGGTTATGATCGGGCGGATGATGATATCTCTTGCGTTTTTCATTTCGCGTATACCTCTTCGATCTTGTCAAGTGCATCCTTGGTCAGAACGAGGCAGTCATACTTGAGCATGTCGTAAACGTTGAGTTCTTCAACGGTGGTCGTATGAACCTTCGGAATGTTGTTCGAAGAGCGGAGAACGAATTCGTCCTTGACAGGCGTAACGATCAGAGCCTTCGGCGCGTTGATAGCGTCGAGAACGGCGATCATTTCCTTCGTCTTCGGTACATCGAAGCTGAGCGCGTCGAGAACACGAAGTTCGTTGTTCAGGACCTTGTCCGAGAATACGGAGCGCATAGCCAGGTTTCTGACTTTCTTGTTAACCTTCTGGCTGTAGTCGCGGGCTTTCGGTGCGAAAACGACACCGCCGCCCTTCCACAGCGGAGAAGAGTTTGTGCCGGCGCGGGCGCGGCCTGTGCCCTTCTGTCTCCAGGGCTTTCTTCCGCCTCCGCGTACTTCGGCGCGGGTCTTGGAACCTTTCGTTCCCTGACGTTTGTTGGCGAGCTGAGCGACAACAACCTGATGAACTACAGGTTCGTTCGGTTCGATACCGAAGATTTCTTCGCTCAGTTCCGCAGAGCCTACTACGTTGCCCTGCTTATCAAAAATATCTGTCTTTGGCATGTTAGTTCCTCCTCTACGGCTCAGGATTTCACGCTGCTCTTGACAACGACAACAGAACCTCTCGGTCCCGGTACCGCGCCCTTGATGAGCAGGATGTTTTCATCGGGATCGACGTCGACGACTTCAAGATTAAGAGCCGTTACGTTTTTGTTCCCCATCTGGCCTGGAAGCTTCTTTCCCTTAGGTACTCGTGAAGGATACGCTGAAGCACCCATCGAACCCGGGCTTCTGTGATACTTGGAGCCGTGAGCCATCGGGCCTCTGTGCTGTCCGTGACGCTTGATAACGCCCTGGTAGCCTTTACCTTTCGACTTGCCGGAGATATCTACTTTGTCTCCCGCTTCGAAGGTGTCGGCCTTGACGACCTGACCCGGTTCCATTGACATCGCGTCGTCGAGCTTGAATTCTCTGAGAACTCTTGCAGGAGCAGCGCCGTACTTTTCAAGGTGACCGGCTTCAGGCTTTGAGATCTTCGACGCTTGTACTTCGTCGAAGCTCAGCTGTACGGAACAGTAACCGTCGGTTTCTTCCGTCTTTTTCTGAACGACCGTGCAGGGACCTGCTTCAACGACGGTAACAGGGATAACCTGTCCCTTATCGGTGAAGATCTGGGTCATACCGAGCTTGCGGCCGATAATCGCTTTTTTCATTATTTCCTCCGTTTTATTAGTGGATCACATTGTGATCATAATAGAACAGTCAGAGTAATTCTGACAGATCTGTTACTTGGGGTTCCAGTCGTCAGACTAGAGCTTGATTTCAATGTCGACGCCTGCAGGCAGGTTAAGGCGCATCAGCGCGTCTACCGTCTTGGGCGTGGGATTGAGAATATCGATCAGACGCTTATGCGTGCGCATTTCGAACTGTTCTCTGGAGTCCTTGTATTTGTGGACAGCTCTGAGAATCGTAATGATTTCCTTGTCAGTCGGGAGCGGGATCGGACCTGAAACATCTGCGCCTGTTTTCTTCGCAGTGTCTACAATCCGTTCTGCAGACTGATCAAGAAGCTGATGATCGAATGCCTTTAATCTGATTCTAATTTTTTGCTTTGCCATACCATAATCCTCCTGGAATAATATTTCTCAGATTCTGGTACGTCCGCCGCATCAACCCACCCGGGCGTTTCACTCTGTCTCTATAAAAAAAGCTGATCGCTCAGCAGGTTCCGCCTGTAAAGCCCGGCGTTATTGAAGATGAAGCCAGTCAAAACTGAGTTCATCAGTGCTTTTTATAGAGACATCCGGTGTGTCCAGCAGCTTCCGTCCGATTCGAGATCGTGACTTCTCCGCGGAAATTACCTGAATTAGTAACAGCAACTTCCCGCATCATCGTAGTACAGCCAACTTGACATATTATACATGAAAAAAAGACCCTCTGCAAGGTCTTTTTCATTTACATTTTACATTATTTTCATTATTTACACTGAGCGAAATCGGGTATCTCTCCGCCGCAGGTGATTCCGCTTTCACGGATAATCTGATTCGGATCCCTGTCCCAGAAATAGATGCCTGTTCCTGTCACTCCGAGGTGTGCCGCCAGGACCGTTCCGATCTGTGCTTCCTCGAATTTTGAGATCCCTTCGCTGCGCGCGATCGCTTCCATCCGGTTCGTAAGCGGACGGCAGGTTTCTTCGTCGACGATGGCGATTCCGACCTTCTGATCCCGGTATTCGCTCAGGAGCTCTTCGAGTCTGCCCTGGATGATGGACAGCGCCTTCTTGTCTCCGCGAACCTTGCCGATAACCTTCAGAACGCCCTCGTCAACATCGATGACGGGACGGATCTTCAGAATATCTCCTACATATGCGGCAGCTCTGCCGATACGTCCTCCGCGGCTTAGCCATTTCAGATTCTGCATCGTAAACAGAAAATGAACATGAGGCCGGAAAGCGTAGGCGGCCTTCTCCAGCTCGTCCAGTGTCGCGCCGTGATCGATAAGCTTTAGCAGCTGGGCTGCGACAAGTCCGATGGGGCCGCCGGACTGGAGCGAATCGACGATGACACAGTTGAAGTCCGGATATTCTTCCTTTACTTCCTTGAGGATCATCCGGCCGAGTTCATACGTGCCTGACAGCTTCGACGTGAACGAAAGATACAGTACGTCGTTCCCGGCTTTCGCCTGCTCAGTGAAGTAGTTTCTGAAATCCTCCGGGAGGACCTGCGAGGTTGTGGGCATAATGCCCTCTTTGAGCATCTCGTTGATCTCGTCTATCGTGATCTCCGTTTTATCTCTGAGGCTCGTTCCGTCCTCGAGGACAACGTTGAGCGAGACCATATCCATATTCGGATGGGTCTGAAGGTCGAGAGGCATGTCGCACATACTGTCTGTTAATAATCTGAGCATAGGCTGTTCCGTTTCTAATTGTCTAGTGAATCAAACGAGCCGCAGACTGCTCTGCGGCTCAGGTTCAATCTTTATAGTACAGTATAACGCGCATTCGTATTTCCGACAACTCAGCCTGCGTCTGTTCAGGAAAGTTCGTGAATGAACAGTCCGCTGCGAAGCTTCGGTTCGAACCACGTGGATTTCGGGGGCATCAGAAGCCCCGCGTCCGCGATGCCCATAAGCTCCTCAATAGAGGTCGGGTAAAGCGAGAACGCCGCGGTCATATCCGTCTTCGTTCTTCGTTCCAGTTCTTCGAGTCCGCGTATTCCGCCTACGAAATCAATCCGGTCGTCCGTACGGGGATCGCCGATTCCGAGAAGGGGCGCCAGCATATTGTCATACAGCACCGATACGTCGAGTGCCCCGACAGGATCCTCCGACAGGAATTCAGGCCGGACTGTCATCCGGTACCATTTTCCGCCGAGACAGAGTCCGAATTCACCCTTCTGCTGAGGTCTTACCGCTCCCTTTTCCAGGCTGACTTCAAAGCGCTCCTGTGCCTGATCGAGGAATTCTTCTTCGGTCAGTCCGTTCAGATCTCTGACGACGCGGTTGTAGTCGAGAATCTTGAGCTCGTCGTCCGGAAACAGGACGCACAGGAAATAGTTGAATTCTTCATCGCCCGTCCAGCCGGGATTCTGTTCCCGTCTGAGTTTCGCGACCTTGACAGCCGAGGCACAGCGGTGATGACCGTCCGCGATGTACAGGTTAGGAACCTGACCGATCGCCTTGACGAGTCCCGCAACTGCGTTTTCATCGTTGACGAGCCAGACACGGTGACCGATACCGTCTTCCGACACGAAGTCGTAGAGCGGCTCCGCCTGTTTCTGCTGCTCGATGATCACGGCTGCATCTTCATTGCGTCTGTAGCTCAGGAAGATCGGTCCGGTGTTCGCGTCGCAAGCGTCGACGTGTCTGATACGGTCGCGTTCCTTTTCTTCACGAGTAAGCTCGTGCTTCTTGATCACACCCGAATCGTATTCGTCCACCGAGGCCGTACCGACGAGTCCCGTCTGAGACCGGCCGTTCATCGTCAGTTCATATATATAGAAAGAAGGTGATTCTTCCTGTTCCATCATGCCGTGTTCGAGGTAGCGTCTGAGATTCTCTCCCGCCTTTTCGTAGACGGCGTCGTCGTAGGTTCCGACTTCATCCGGCATCGTCGTTTCCGCACGGTCTACCGTCAGAAAGGAATCAGGATTCCTGCGCACCACTTCCGCAGCCTCTTCGCGGTTGTAGACATCGTAGGGCAGCGCGGCGATTTTCTCCGCCTGTCCCCGTACGGGTCTGACCGCTCTGAAGGGTCTTAACACTGCCATTATTTCAGGATCCTGACGCGTGTCACGCCTTTAATCTTATACAGATCTTCCTTGACCTTCGCGCCGATCGGTGAATCGACGTCAATCATCGTGTAAGCGAAGTTGCCGCGGTTCTTGTTGGTCATATCCGAGATATTAATATTGTCGTTAGCCAGTATGGTCGTGACCTGCGCGATCATGTTCGGTACGTTATGATGGCAGATCGTAATTCTGCCTACATTATCCATTCTGCCCATATCGACATCCGGATAATTGACTGAATGCACGATGTTGCCTTCTGTCAGATAGTCGATCATTTCCTGAACCGCCATTACGGCGCAGTTTTCTTCGCTTTCCGGAGTCGACGCGCCGAGATGCGGCACATTGATCGTATTCGGAAGCGCAAGGGTTTCTTCGTTCGGGAAGTCCGTCACGTAAACCGCTACTCGTCCGTCTTCGAGAGCAGTTTTGAGCGCCGCGTTGTCAACCAGTCCGCCGCGCGCGAAGTTAAGCAGGCGCAGGTCCTTTGCCTGGCTGAGCAGATCTTCGTTGACGATATTTTTTGTTTCTTCCATATAAGGAAGATGGAGGGTTACATAGTCACAGTTTGCGAAAACACCTTCGAGACTCTTCGCACGCTTAACCTTGCGTGAAAGTCCCCATGCGTTTTCGATTGAGATATACGGGTCGTAGCCGTAAACGCGCATGCCGAGATCCACCGCCATATTGGCGACGAGAACGCCGATTGCGCCCAGACCTACGATACCGAGCTTCTTGCCTGCGAGCTCGGGACCCGCGAACTGACTCTTGCCTTTTTCGATCGCTTTCGCAACATCGACATCCTGATCCGGAAGTGTCTTCGCCCAGGCAATCCCGTCATTGAGCTTTCGTGAAGCCAGGAGAAGACCCGCAGCGACAATTTCCTTTACCGCGTTCGCATTCGCGCCCGGTGTGTTGCAGACGACGATTCCGGCTTCCGCACATTTTTCCAGCGGAATGTTGTTGACGCCGGCTCCCGCGCGTCCGATAAATTTAACGGAACGCGGAATTTCCATGTCGTGCAGATTTGCAGAACGTACGAGAATCGCATCCGGATTTTCGATATTATCGCCGACTTCAAAATTGTCGGGAAGCAGTCTCAGTCCCTTTTTAGAGATCTTGTTCAGTGTCAGTACTTTGTAATTCATGATATCCTTTCTTGCCGCAGCCAGAGCCGGCCTTCTAATCTACTCCCCCGGTTAACTGCGCCCAATGCTGGAACAGCCTCAGGCTGTCCGTTCTTAACGATCGGTACGCCGATTCAGCTGTTTTCTTCTTCGAATTTTTTCATAAACGCGATAAGCGCTTCGACGCCTTCTTTAGGCATCGCATTGTAAATGCTCGCGCGCATTCCGCCTACCGTTCTGTGACCCTTCAGGTTCACGAGACCGGCTGCCTCCGCTTCCTTAACGAATTTCGCTTCGAGATCCTTGTCTCCGATAACGAAAGGGACGTTCATCAGCGAACGATCTTCCGGAACGACAGTTCCCTTGAACATTTTGCTGTTGTCGAGATAATCATAAAGCATCTGCGATTTTTCTTTATTGATCGCTTCCATGCCTTCGACTCCGCCGTGTTCCTTGACCCAGTCGAATACGAGACCGCAGATGTAGATGCTGTAGCACGGCGGGGTGTTATACAGCGAGCCCGCGTCCGCCTGTGTCTTCCAGTCCAGCATAGTCGGCGTATCTTCGCGCGCGTTTCCGATCAGATCCTTGCGGATCGCCGCAACGACAACGCCTGCCGGGCCCATGTTCTTCTGTGCGCCTGCGTAGACGACACCGAATTTGCTGATGTCGAAGACTTCCGACAGAACCAGCGATGAGAAGTCCGCTACCAGCGGGATATCTCCGGTATCCGGAATTTCGTCAGGCTTGAAGCGCGTACCGTAAATCGTGTTGTTCGCGCAGATGTAGACATAGTCCGCATCGTCTCTGAAGTCTTCGCGAGTCGTCTTCGGAATATACGTGAACGTCTTATCCGCCGATGAAGCGACAGCTTTCGCGTCGCCGTAGCGCTGTGCTTCCGCCAGCGCTTTTTTCGCCCACTGACCGGTTACGATGTAATCCGCTTTTCCGCTCTTATTCATCATGTTGAGCGGAATGGCCGAGAACTGCTGAGATGCGCCGCCCTGGAGAAAGAGGATTTCATAATTCTCCGGAATGTGCATCAGCTCTCTGAACATATCGCTCGCGTGATCGATGATTCCCTGGAAAGCTTTCGAGCGGTGGCTCATCTCCATCACGCTCATACCGGTGCCTTCGTAATCCAGCATTTCGTCTGCTGCTTTCTGCAGCACTTCTTCCGGCAGCTGTGACGGACCTGCCGAGAAGTTGTAAACTCTGTTCAACTAGTTT
>CALMRA010000265.1 GCA_937872065.1 uncultured Eubacteriaceae bacterium
CCGTTGGTGGCGATGACTTTCTTATACCAGTCGAAAGACTTCTTCTTTTTCCTGGACAGGTCTCCTGTCCCGTCGTCGTACTTGTCGACGTAGATAAAGCCGTAGCGCTTGGCCATTTCGCCGGTGGACGCGCTGACCAGGTCGATGCAGCCCCAGGGCGTGTAGCCCATGAGCTCGACGCCGTCTTCCACCGCTTCGCCCATCTGCTCGATATGCTTCTGCAGGTAGCTGATGCGGTAATCGTCGTTGATGGCTCCGTCTTCTTCGATCTTGTCGTAAGCGCCCAGTCCGTTTTCGACGACCATCAGAGGAATCTGATAACGGTCGTAGATTTCGTTCAGCGAATAGCGCAGGCCTTTCGGGTCGATCTGCCAGCCCCAGTCGCTGCTTTCAAGATACGGATTGACGACTCCTCCGATGACGTTGCCCGAGGTCCGTTCCGCAGCCTGATCGCCGCTGGCGCAGGTGCTCATGTAGTAGCTGAGAGTATAGAAATCGACGGTGCCTTCCTTCAGGATCTCGTCGTCTCCGTCTTCCTTGACGATCGTAACGCCTCTGTCCTTAAAGTAGCGGTCCGCGTAGGCCGGATAAGCGCCCCGTACCTGAACGTCCGAGCACAGCCAGTTCTTGATGCGCATTTCGTTCTGCGATTCAAGGATATCGTCGGGATTGCAGGTCGCCGGATACGTCGTCAGGTAGCAGATCATGTTACCCACCTGATAATCCGGATGTTCGTCATGAGCCAGCTTGACAGCTTTCGCGGATGCCAGGAACATATGGTGAAGCGCCTGGAAACGGGTCTGCGGATCGTCGGGAACCTCCATCATCGTTCCCGAGTAGCCCTTGATGGTCCCGGTGGACAGCGTCGCGCCGAAGGGCAGCGCGCCTGCGTTGATTTCATTGAAGGTGAGCCAGTATTTGACCTTGCCCTGATAGCGGTCGAAGACTGTCTTTGCGTATTTCATGAACAGGTCGATCACAGCCCGGTCTTCCCAGCCGTTGTACTTTTCGACCAGTGCGTAGGGCATTTCATAGTGAGAGAGCGTGACCAGCGGTTCGATTCCGTACTTCGCGCATTCGTCGAAGACCTTATCGTAGAAGGCGAGGCCCTCTTCGTTCGGTTCGTCTTCCATACCTGTCGGGAAAATTCTCGTCCAGTTGATGGACAGCCTGAAGGTCTTAAAGCCCATTTCCGCGAACAGCGCGATATCCTCCGGATAGTGATGGTAGAAGTCAATCGCTTCGTGGCTCGGGTACAGCGTGTCCGGTTCGATGGTCGTCGTTACGCGGCGCGGTACAGCGGCAGAACCCACCGTACACATATCGGGAACCGACGCTCCTTTGCCGTCCGCGTCCCATCCGCCTTCCATCTGATTCGCGGCTGTTGCGCCGCCCCATAAAAAGTTTTCGGGAAATTTCATTACTGCTCCTTAATTCGAATTCTGCACTAGGCTACGACGATAACAGCCGCTCCGTTGTTCGATTCGTTTTCCTGAATATTTTCATAATCGGCAGAATTCGTGATGACGACAGGCGTAATTGTCGAGTAGCCTGCAGCTTTGATCTTATCGATGTCGAAAGCGATCAGGTCCTGGCCTTTGACAACCTTGTCCCCATTCTGAACAAACGCCTGAAAATATTTTCCGTCCAGTTCCACTGTATCCATGCCGACATGAATCAGAACTTCGGCTCCGTTATCCGCACGGATCCCGATCGCATGAGAAGTCGGAAGCAGAGCAACGACTGTTCCGTCAACCGGTGAAGTGACCATACCTTCTTCAGGGATGATCGCAATACCCTTACCGAGAACGCCTTCTGAGAAAGCAGGATCCTTGACTTCTGACAGCGGTACGACCTTGCCTTTGACAGGCTGTTCGATTGTAACTGCTTCGCCGGTTTTCTGTGCAGGCTTATCCGAATCGATCGGTTTATCGTTGACGTCTTTGAGCGGTTCCGGCTTCCAGAAGAAGAATGTAAGCAGGAATCCGGCAACCATCGCGATAACAACACCGATCGCAGCCGTCATCATTCCGCTGAGATCATTGGTCGCAGGATTAATAAAATTCGCCAAACCGAAGATTCCGATACCGCCGTTGATATATCCCGTAAGATGCATCGCACCGTAAAAAGCACCGGAGATTGCAGAAGCGATACAGCTGAAATAGAAAGGTTTTTTACGAGGCAGCGTGACCCCGTAAATCGCAGGTTCAGTAACACCGAAGAAACCGGAAATCATCGCAGGAATACACAGGTCTTTAAGCTTCTTGTCTCTCGTCTTCAGGAAAATCGCCAGAACGACAGCCGTCTGGGCAAACGTAGCGCCGTAGAAAGGCTGAACCAGCGTATCAAAACCAAGAGTCTGGAGATTGTTGATCATAATCGGGATCAGTCCCCAGTGCAGGCCGAAGATTACAAGAACCTGCCAGAAACCGCCGACAATAGCGCCCGCAATCAGCGGAGACAGATTTGTTACGTAAAGGATACCTTCAGAGATCAGATTCGACAGGAAGGTCGCGATCGGTTCGAAAACCATGAAGCCGAGGATCAGCGAACACAGCAGCGTAAACATCGGTACGAGGAAGGTGGCTACCACTTCCGGTGTGATTTTCGTAAACCATTTCTGGAAGTACGAAGCGACCCAGCAGATCAGAATTACGGGAACGACAGTAGACGTGTAGTCCATCGTGATGATCGGAATTCCGAAGAACGTGAAGTACACCGGTGAAGCGAAGAACGTTCCTTCAAACAGGGTGTACAGCGGTTCTGCTGAAGCTGACAGCGTGCTTAACTGAATAGACGGGTAACACAGCGCCGCGCCCAGAAGCATGCCGACAAACGGCTTAACTCCGAATTTCTTTGCAGAAGTATAGCCCAGCAGGATCGGCAGGAAGTAGAACATCGAATCGCCGATGGTATTGAGCATTAAATATTCGCCGCCGGCATTAGAATACCATCCAAGTGCGACAAAGAGAGCATTGAAGCCCTTGATCATACCTGCCGCACAGAGTACGCCCAGGATAGGCTGGAATATTCCCGATACGAGATCGATGAATGCGTCGAACGGATTCATCTTTTCTTTTTCACCGTCGTCGGAAGGTGTCGCATCTGCGCTGATTCCCGCAACCTCGCAGACATCTGTGTAGACATTCGGGACATGATTGCCGATAACAACCTGATACTGGCCGCCGGATTTCATAACGGTGACGACGCCGGGATTGTTTTTCAGCGAATCGTCGTTCGCTTTCGATTCGTCTTTAAGTTTAAAACGCAGACGTGTAATACAGTGTGACAGAGAGCGGATGTTGTCTTTGCCGCCGACATCCTTTACAATTTGTTCAGCTAAATCGTGATACTTTCCCATTTTCTTCTCCTTGTATTATAGAGTAGTAGTTATTGGAGCCCCTCTCTAAGGGCTGTGCT
>CALMRA010000266.1 GCA_937872065.1 uncultured Eubacteriaceae bacterium
GTGACGGCTGCGGGATATAACTATGTCGACTGGAATGTCTCTTCCGGAGATGCGAGCGCTAACGGAATTACAGCCGAGCAGACAGCCGCGAATATCATCGATCAGGTTCATCAGCATAATGTTTCCGTTGTTCTGTGCCACGCGGAAAAGAAAGCTTCGACGATGGAAGCGCTGCCGACGGTTTTCGAACAGCTCAAGTCGGAAGGCTACACTTTTTATAAAATAGACGATTCGCTGCAGGTTTATCCGCAGCAGATATAATGATTATAAATAAGAGCGCCGTAAGGCGCTTTTTTATCGTCCGGACAGCCGGACCTCGAACGGAGAGAATATGAAATTCTGCAGTCTATACAGCGGAAGCAGCGGCAATTCCCTGTTTATCAGCTGTTACGGAACCAGCCTGCTGGTGGATGCCGGGAAAAACGGAAAGCAGATCGAAAAACAGCTTTTCGAAGTCGGAGAGGATCCGCATGATCTGAACGGGATCCTGATCACTCATGAGCACAGCGACCATATTGCCGGCGCCGGAGTTCTTTCCCGGCGCTACCATATACCGGTCTACGCCAATTTTAATACGTGGGAAGAAATCGGAGACAAGATCGGAAAGATTGCCCCTGAAAACCGGATCATCTTTGAAAACAGGATACCGTTTACGCTGGGCGAGATGCAGTGCCTGGCTTTCAAAACCTCTCATGATGCGGCGGACTCTGTCGGTTTCAGCCTGACAGACGGTCATCACAGGATCTGCATTGCGACGGATACTGGTTTCGTCACGGACGATCTCAGAGAGAATCTTCCGGGAAGCGATCTGATTTATCTCGAATCGAACCACGATATCGGCATGCTGGAAACCGGCTCTTATCCGTTTTATCTGAAGCAGCGGATCAAAGGCGCTCGTGGTCATCTGTCCAATGACGATGCGGCTGCGTTCGCGGCCGAACTGGTCAGATACGGGACTGACAAGCTCACACTGGCTCATCTGAGCAGTGAGAACAATCTGCCGATGCTGGCTCACCAGACGGCTGTACGCGTATTTTCTGAGAATGGCATCGTGCCGGGAAAAGACGTTTCTCTTGAGGTCGCGCCGAGAAGCGCGCCGGGACAGATTCATCTGCTGTAGAAATCCTTTGATATTTCTTAATGTTGCTTCGTTATACTTGCACATAAGAAACAGCTGACAGATGTCTTAAGACGTTTGTTGAAATATAGAAAGGACTACCTTATGGATCGTAAAGATAATCCGGGCAGACAGGATCAGTCAAATAACGGTACGCAGCCGCTGGAGTTCGTCTTCGAACCGGTGCCGGCAGATGATGAACGATTAAAACCCAATACTGTCGGAGGCACATCTTCCGCAGAAATGCCTGCTCAGGATACGGAAAATCAGGATCAGGGAAATGAAGAGTCTCAGCCGGAAACGATGAATCCCGTAAGCGAAGCAGCCTCCGGGGAGACTTCGGATCAGGATGATGAAGATCTGGAGAAGATGATAGAAAGCCTGCGCGGTTACGAAAAAGCCCGGAATTCTGAAGCGCCTGAGCCCGGGAATGATGCAGCGAATCACGAAGAGCCGCAGGATACACAAGATACGCAGGAAAGCGCTAAAGAAACTACGGAAAGGCTGGCGGAGCCTGAAGCAGATGAAGATCAGAAAAAAGGCGGATCGTTCAGAAAGAAATTCGGATCGTCAGGCGGTAAGAAGAAAAACGGTATCGGAGCCGGAGTAATCGGCGGCATTGTTGGCGGTCTTGTCACTGCAGCTGTCGTGCTTCTTGTCTTGTTCTGGACCGGCAATCTGACAACAAAGACGACCTATGAAACGGCGAGCGGTCAGAGCATTACGATCGACAACGGAGATTACGAGTCCGCGGTAGAAGCGGTAGCGGCCGTCGTTCCGCAGTCGGTAGTCGGTGTCTATACTGTCGGAACGGAGACGACCACCAATATGTTCGGACAGGACAGCTCGCAGCAGTATGCGGCGACAGGCAGCGGTTTTATCGTCACGACAGACGGCTATATTGTGACGAATCAGCATGTTGTCTCCGATAATCCGACTTCAATAACGGTCTCCCTGGCTGATGACTCAGAGTACGATGCGACGGTGGTCTGGTCGGACAGCAGTCTTGATCTGGCGATTCTCAAAATCGATGCGACGGGACTTCAGGCGGTTACTCTCGGTGATTCGAGCGATCTGAAGGTCGGTGAAACGGTCGTTGCGATAGGCAATCCGCTTGGACTTGAATATTCCAGGTCTGTCACCTCGGGAATCATTTCGGCGCTTAACAGAAGTCTTGTCGTTGACAACAGTCTGGTTGCGGAAGATCTGATCCAGACGGATGCCGCAATCAATTCCGGGAACAGCGGCGGACCGCTGGTCAATACTAGCGGCGAGGTAATCGGGATCAACACGTACAAAGCCTCCTCCGGAGAAGGTATGGGATTCGCGCTTCCGATCAATATCGTCAAGCCTATTCTTGAAAAAGTCGTGGAAACCGGCACGTTCGAACCGGTAACGCTCGGGATCAACGGTTACGATAAAGAAACGGCTTCTTATATGAGTGACAGTGTCGATTTGAAGGCCGGAATTTATATTTCAAGCGTTTCTGCAAATACGCCGGCTTCCAAAGCCGGTCTTCAGAGCGGAGATGTCATCCTGAAGATGGACGGCACCGAAGTCAATACGATGCTTCAGCTTAAGGAGCTTCTGTACTACAAAAATTCCGGTGATACGATAAGTCTCACCTACGAAAGAAACGGGACCGAAAGTACCGTTAATGTAACACTTTAGCTGTTTTATCAGAGCAGGAGCTTAGGCTCCTGTTTTTTTTGGGTCTGAATCAGATATAATATAAACTTAACGGGTCTGTAGCGAGGTACGGACTTTTATGATGATGCTGAGATTTTTTATGTGATTAGCTTGATTGTTTTAAGGAGAAACATGCAGATATCTAAACGTATTGGGAGCATGGGAGAACCCGCTCTGTTAAAATATTATCCGCTCGTAGACGAAGCCAAGAAAAAAGGTAAAAAGTTTTATTATCTGAATATCGGACAGCCGGACATCGAAACTCCTCAGGAATTTATGAGTACGGTCAGAAATCAGGGAGCGGCCGGAAAGGTGCTTTCCTACGCGGAGCCTGAGGGCGTTCCTGAACTCAGAACGGAAGCTTCGAAATATTTCAGACAGTTCGGTCTTGATTATTCGCCTGAAGAGATTCTGATTACCAACGGCGGCAGCGAAGCGCTGCTTTTTACGTTCCTGACGATCGGCAACCCCGGTGACGAGATTCTGACGCCTGAGCCGCTGTACAGCATTTATAAGGAAATCGCTAAAGCTTCGAGTCTCGAAATGAAGGGGATCATGACGTATGCGAAGGACGGCTTTTCCCTTCCTTCGGAAGAGGAAATCGAAAAACTCATTACGCCGAAAACGAAAGCGCTGCTGATCACAAATCCGAACAATCCGACGGGCAAGGTATACGACCGGGATGAGATCGAACGGCTCAAGAGAATCGCCCTGAAATACGATCTGTATTTTATCGCCGACGAGGTGTACCGCGATTTCATGTACGACGGTCTCGAATACGTGAGCCCCGGACAGGATCCCGAGCTGAAGCAGAACACGATTATCGTAGACAGCGTATCCAAGCGTTATTCTGCCTGCGGTGCGAGAATCGGATTTATCATGTCCGATAATGACGAATTTATCTATGAAATCAGAAAGCTGTGCCAGATGAGACTGGCCGTTTCAAGTGTCGATCAGATGGCCGCGGCAAAGCTGTTTAAGCTTGATACCGGATTTTTCGACAAGATACTCAGAGAGTATGAAGGCCGCAGAGACACGGTATATGAGAAGCTCGGACATCGGGACGATATCATCGCGAAGAAACCGACAGGCGCTTTCTATTATGTTCTGAAGCTTCCGGTTATCGATGCGGAAAAATTTATCAGATGGATGATCACGGAATTCGGAAAGGACGGCGAATCGGTCGTACTGACTCCGGCCAACGATTTTTATCTGGATCCTGAAAACGGAAAAGACGAAGTACGGCTTGCGTATGTGCTCAATCAGAAAGATCTTGCGCGGGCCGCGGATGTACTGCTGGCTGGAATCGACGAATATAAAAAAGAACATCCGGAAAATATCAAAGAGGAATTTAAGAAATAATGAAATTACAAGATTTAAAGGCAGATCGTCCGTTTAAGGCTTATCTGTACATCAGAGAAGCGAGTGTTCGTGATTCGAAGAACGGCTCCCGTTTTATCCGTCTTCAGCTTTCGGATCCCGAATATCGTGAAGTGACAGGCTACGTATGGAACGCGAATGACGCGGATGTCGAAGACTACGTAACCGGACGGATTGTCGGAATCGCAGGCAAAGGAAAAGAATTTCAGGGCAACCTTCAGCTGGATATTCAGAAGATCCGGCTGGCAAACGACGGTGACAGCGTTTCGATTGAAAACTTCATCGAGACGGCTCCGTACAGCTCGGAGGCGATGCTTGAAGAAATAGATGCTGCCGTTGCCGGTTTTAAAAACAGAGACCTGAGAGAAATCACGGCGGCTGTCATTGACGGAAAACGCGACAGGCTTGATTATTTTCCCGCAGCGAAGTCCTTCCATCATGCCGTTCGCGGCGGACTTCTGTATCATACCGTTTCGATGATGCGTCTCGGGAAAGAGCTGTCGAAGCTGTATCCGTTTATCGATCAGGATCTGCTGACGGCAGGGATCGTACTGCATGATATGGGGAAGATCGATGAAATGCAGGCTTCGGAAAACGGAGTCGTCGACGATTATACCCCGGAAGGCAAGCTGATCGGTCATATCACGACGGAAATCACAGAGGTGGACAGACTGGGACGTGAGCTCGGGACCGACCCGGAGATCCTGCTTCTGCTCGAACACATGATCCTGTCTCATCATTACGAACCTGAATACGGAAGTCCTGTCAGGCCGATGTTCCCGGAAGCGGAGCTGCTTCATCATATCGACGTGATCGACGCCCGGATGAATACGATGGCGAGAATAGAAAGCCAGCTGGAGCCCGGACAGTTTTCAGAGAAGGTCTTCAGCCTGGATAACGTCCGTCTGTACAAAAGTAAACTGGCGGATAAGTAAAATTAATACAGTAAAATAAAACAGAGAGCAGCTTCATATGAAGCTGCTCTCTGTTTTATTAATGAGTTACTGAACTCGATCTTTATTTTGTAATCTTGCTGTTTTCGAAGTGGTCTTCCCTGTCCCGCGCGTTTATTCTGCGTCTTCCATTTCTTTTACGAACGCATCGTCAGGTTCTTCTTTTTTGTCGTTATCTTTACGGTCGATATGATCGACAATAAACGAGATGGCCTGGTCGCCTGTAACGTTCGCGGCGGTTCCGAAGCTGTCCTGTGAGAAATGCAGCGAGATGATCAGCGACTGCATCAGGTCCGTAAATCCGAACATAGACGTGATGATACCGAGAGCTGCCATGACCCCGCCTCCGGGCACGCCGGGTGCTGCGACCATCGTAACGCCGAGCATCAGGATAAAGGGAACAAAACCTGCGAATGTCGGAGTCATTCCGACAGAGAGCATGATGCCCATCGTACCGAGAACAAGACAGATGGTATCCCCGGCCAGATGGATTGTCGCACAGAGAGGAATACAGAAGTTAGCTACGTCTTCGCTTACGCCGTTTTTATAGGCGCATTCGAGATTGACAGGAATCGTAGCGGCAGAGCTCTGGGTGCCCAGGGCCGTGAAGTATGCCGGAAGAATGTTCCGGATCTTCTTGTATTCGTTCTTTTTGCACCATATCGATGCGGTTCCGAATTCGACTGCAAGAAATACCCACTGCAGACACAGGATCATGATATACAGGATCGCGAACATCTTGACGGTTTCCCATAATTCTCCGGTGGCTGCGATCGTTGAAAACTGCGCCGCAATGTAATACGGAATGACCGGGATGATCACCTTAGTCAGCGTCATGGCGACGATGTCCTGAATATCCTTCATGATATCGTAAAGCTTGGTGCTCTTGAGATTCGCCATGCCGATACCGAGTACAAAGGACAGGATCAGAGCAGTCATGATGCCGAAAACCGGATCTACTTCGATAGTAAAGATCGGATCAAATGTGGCGAATGTCGCATCTGAAGAGTTGATCGTCGTGATCAGGTTAGGCAGAGTAAACGAACCTACCCCGTATGCGATGAATCCCGCAATAATTGTAGAAACGTACGCGAGTCCCAGTGTGATCAGGAAAAGCTTGTTCGCTTTTCGTCCGAGTTCGGCCAGTGAGACGGATACGAACGATAGGATGAGCAGCGGAATCATGAATTTCAGGAAAACCGAGAAGAGACTTGAGAATGTCGCCAGTGTTTTAATCAGATAGACGAAAACGACATTGTCACTGATGCCGAACCAGCCGCCGAGCGAGCCGATAAGCATACCGATGAGGATACCGAGAATAAGGCGCGGCAGCAGTCCTAAATTAACTTTTTTCATAAAGACTCCATATCTAATAAGATTTCTATTCTATTTTCCTTTTACCTAAAGCGAAAATCAATAATATGATGTAAAAAAGTCCGTAGACTGCATACATTCGTAGCCGGAAGACACATTTCCATTAAAATAAATAAGTTTATAGAAATTGTAAAATATCTATTGACAATACGTGCCTCTCCTCGTATAATAAATAAGCTGTCTCGAGAGAGCGGCGCAATAAGTCAATGA
Organism: uncultured Eubacteriaceae bacterium; assembly: GCA_937872065.1. Lineage (GTDB taxonomy): Bacteria > Bacillota > Clostridia > Eubacteriales > Eubacteriaceae > UBA7485. The sequence continues at coordinate 6,724 of CALMRA010000266.1, forward strand.
AAACATGAAGGCAGAGATGTCTTCCTCTGAATCTGAAGCGAACAAACGCATTATATATAGAAGATAGTGCAGAAAAACGTTTCGGATTTTTTAAACAGAGGTATTGATAAATATTTAACAAAGTGT
>CALMRA010000267.1 GCA_937872065.1 uncultured Eubacteriaceae bacterium
CGCATGACCCGCGCCTCCGAGGATAATCAGATCCGCCTGATCTCCTAAAAGCTGGGCGGTCCTGACCGCTTCCGAATACGGAACGATCAGGTCTTTCATGCCGTGGAGAATCGTCACCGGGCACTGAATCTGATGGATACGGCCGTTTCCGTCTACCGCTCCGTTGTTCTCGTCCGTGATGTTGAAGCAGGCGAGAGCGGTATCCACATCGTTGAGGCAGCGTTCCTTAAGGATCTGATCCACAAAATACGCGTAGCGTTCAGGTTCCGGCGGATTCAGATTGTACAGCACGGCGTCAAATCCCGCTTTGATCAGCGCGGCATTCCCCTCTTCCAGAGCCTTCCGGACCGGAACCACCTGGACCGGCTCGTTCTCGACATCCTCGCGCTTATAGATTCGTTCAGTGAGTATCGGCTTATAGTTTTCATCAAGCCTGTACAGCGGATATCCCTGGGAACCGACGGAATCCAGCAGAACCAGACGTCCGCACAGCTCCGGATGATCCACCGCGAGCTCCATGACAATCCCGCCGCCTGTGGACCAGCCGAGCACCACCGCGTTTCGAATATTCTTCGCTTCCAGCAGCAGCGCGAGATCCTCGCTGAAATCCTGCAGCGTGTCCAGCTGCCTGTTATAGCTGCTGTCCCCGAAGCCGATCAAATCCGGTGCCAGGATATGGTACCGGTCTTCCAGCGCGTTCATCGTCTCTTCGAAGAACGCTCCGGAGCTCTGGTTTCCGTGCAGGAGGACAAGCTCCGGAAGCGCGGGGTCGCCGCACTCCCGGTAAGCCATCGTCTCACCGTTATCAAGCTTCAGATATTGAACCGGATAAGACTTCATCGTCTTACCAGATTTCGTTCTTGTCTGCTTCTTCTCTGAGCCAGTCGCGGAAATCCGGGTGGGCGATCTTGATGAGCTCTTCGACGCGCTGCGCCACGTTCAGTCCGCGCAGCCACGCGATCCCGTATTCTGTAACGACGTAGTCGGTATCGTTTCTCGACGTCGTGACCGCCGCGCCCTGTGTCAGGAACGGGACAATCTTCGAATGCAGTTCTTCCGTGCCGTCATCGTTCTTCGTCGTGAACGTCGAGTGCATCGCGATAATCGATTTGCCGCCGGGCGACATCTGGGCGCCCTGAACGGTTTCTGACTGTCCGCCGGTTCCCGACCAGTGCTTGTGGCCCACCGTTTCCGATGCGCACTGCCCTGTCAGATCCACTTCGAGGGTCGCGTTTACCGATACGAATTTGTTGTTCAGGCCGATGGTGTACGGATCGTTGGTGAAGGTGCAGGAC
>CALMRA010000268.1 GCA_937872065.1 uncultured Eubacteriaceae bacterium
TCATCGAAGGCGGACTGATGCCCAAGCTTATCTTTATCGGAGCCCTCGCAGCAGGCATGCTCGTAAGCGCCGTACTGATAGGCGTCCTCAGAAAGAACGTCGATGAAGAAACAGACCAGGTCCGGATCAGCCAGCCGGAAGCAGCAGTAAATATGACAGCAATGACAGAAAATGAAGCGTTAGTAAGCGAACAGAGCGAGGTGGTTTTATGAGCACAATCGGCATCAACACACTGGTATATAAAGAAAAACTCGACGCAGGAGAATCCCAGGCGGCGCTCCTGTCGGACATCCAGTCACATGACGTACAGGTAGCGGAAATCCGCCGCGAATACGTAAACGGAGACCTGAGTGAAATCAGACGCAGAGCAGACGAACTCGGTCTTGAGCTCTATTATTCCGTTCCCGAACCTATCGCCTGCGGCTTCGCAGTAAACCCGGACCTCGAAACCTACCTGACAGAAGCCGCGATTCTCGGCGCGACACACCTCAAGTTCAATATCGGAACACTCGGAGCTGGCGCGTCATCAGAATCCGTACAGAACGCGGTCTCTAAATTTGACGGAACCGTCACAATCGAAAACGATCAGACCCCGGCGAACGGAACCCTTGCATCGACAGTCGGAGCAGCGGCAGCCGGAATCACCGGCTATACGATGGACCTCGGCAACTGGTACTGGCAGAAAGAGGATCCGGAAGCAGCGCTTGCAGTACTCGATCCGTCAATGAGCGTCCTTCATCTGAAAAACGTAACAGTCGACGAAAAGGGACCGAAGACAGTCCTCCTCGACGACGGTCTTATCAACTGGAAAAAGTTTGTACGGGCAGCCGGCACAAGACCGGTAATCCTCGAGTATCCCATGCAGTCAGAAGAAATCAGCGGCGAAGTCGCGAAGCTTAAAAACATAGTCAATGAAAAGGAGCAGAAAAATGTGTGATGTTATAACGATGGGCGAACCGATGGTCATGTTTCTCGCAGACACGAAAGAAGATCTGAGCAAGGTCAATCACTTCACGAAGATGATCGCAGGCGCAGAGCTCAATGTAGCAATGGGCGTCAGACGCATGGGGCACAGCGTCTCGTATCTGACCCAGGTCGGAAACGATCCCTTCGGAGAATACGTCCGGGATTTTCTGAAGCAGGAATCCATCGACGATTCACTGGTCCGCATTTACGGCGCAGCTCCGACAGGCTTCCAGATCAAAAATCAGGTTGATGAAGGAGATCCCCAGGTCGTCTATTTCAGAAAAGGCTCCGCAGCCAGCAAAACGACACCGGAGATCATCGACGATATCGACTTTAACGACGCCCGACTCCTCCATATCACAGGCATCTTCCCGGCCCTGAGCACCCAGACACGCAGCATGGTATCAGACTGCATC
>CALMRA010000269.1 GCA_937872065.1 uncultured Eubacteriaceae bacterium
CGATCAGTCTATATGGCGCTGTATAATTGTCTTATTCACCGAGGTCTTCGCCGTTGGTCGCGATGACTTCTTTGTACCAGTCGAAGCTCTGCTTCTTCATGCGCTTCATGGTTCCTGAACCGTCGTTGTTGCGGTCCACGTAAATCATGCCGTAGCGCTTTTTCATTTCGCCGGTTGTGAACGATACGAGGTCGATGATGCCCCAGGGGGTGTATCCCAGCAGATCCACGCCGTCGTAGTCGACAGCCTTTTCCACCGCTTTGATATGTTCTCTGAGGTATTCGATACGTTCCGGGTCCCAGATCTTTCCGTTTTCGTCGATCTGGTCGATGGCGCCGAATCCGTTTTCGACGACAAACAGGGGGATCTGATATCGTCCGTACAGGATATTCAGCGAGTAGCGCAGACCTACGGGGTCAATCTGCCAGCCCCAGTCGCTTGCTTTGACAAAGGGGTTCGGAACAGAGTTCTTAAGACCTCCGGTCACATCGTCCTTGTCCACATCTTCGCCGGCGTCTGACTTGACCACCGTCGACATATAATACGAGAATCCGAGGTAATCCGCCTTGCCGGCCATCAGGATTTCATCATCCCCGTCCAGCATGCCGATGTCGTAGCCTTCGCGTTCGAATTCCTTGAGAGCGTAGCTCGGATAACAGCCTCTGCAGTGGACATCCGCGAAGAAGAACCGTTCGTGCATCGCGGTTTCCGCTTCCATAATATCGTCCGGCTTGCAGGAGAACGGGTAAATCGGTACGAAGGAGCACATGCACCCGATCTTCATGTCCGGGTTGATCCTGTGTCCCGCCGCTACAGCCTTCGCTGCCGCGACGAGTTCGTTATGGCCCGCACGGTACATAACTTCCTTCGGATTTTCACCTTCTTCAAGAACGACGCCGGAGTCCGTGAACAGGAAGATCGGATTGATCGTGTTCATCTGGTTGTTAATCTCGTTGAAGGTCATCCAGTACTTGACCTTGTTCTTGTAGCGTTCGAAGCATACCGTCGCGAAACGTTCGAAGAAATCCACGAGCCTGCGGTCTCTCCACCCGCCGTATTCCGTGACCAGATGGTACGGCATTTCGAAATGCGACAGCGTGATCACGGGTTCGATCCCGTACTTGAGCAGCTCGTCGAAAACGTCGTCGTAGAACTGAAGACCCGCTTCGTTAGGCTGGGCATCGTCCCCGTTCGGGAAGATGCGCGTCCACGAGATGGACGTACGGAAGCACTTCAGACCCAGCTCGCCGAACAGCTTGATATCTTCCTTGTAATGGTGGTAGAAATCGATGGCTTCGTGATTCGGGTAGTATTCGCCTTCCACCACGCCGTTAGTGATCTTTCTCGGAACACCGTGAGCGCCGGCCGTCATGACATCCGCGATGTCTACGCCTTTGCCGCCTTCGTTCCAGCCGCCTTCAAACTGATGCGCCGCAACAGCGCCGCCCCACAGAAAATCTTTGTTCATATACCCTCCGGACCTGATTTCAGGAAAAGGCGCGCGATACCGCGCGCCGCAGCAGATGATAAATTATCGATGCTTAATTATTTGAGGACAGCCAGGAGCTTGTCTCCTGTCTTCACTTCTGTAGCAGGATATACCATAATATCGAGGAAATTGTCAGGATTTGTGACAAGAATCGGAGTAATCGGCGAATATCCCGCTTTTTTGATTTCTTCGATGTCGAATTCCATCAGCGGATCTCCCGCCTTGACCTTCTGGCCCACTTCGCATTTCTGCGTGAAGCCCTTGCCCTTCATGTTTACCGTATCGACTCCGATATGGATCAGCAGTTCGATTCCGTCATCCGTTGCGATGCCGATCGCGTGCTTCGTGTCGAATACGCTTACGACTGTTCCGTCTACCGGAGAAACCGCCAGACCTTCTTCAGGGTTGATCGCCGCGCCCTTGCCCATAACGCCGGATGAGAAAACCGGATCCGGAACATCGGCCAGTTCGACAACTTCACCTTTGATCGGAGCTTTGATCGTGATATGTTCTGCAGCCTGGAGGTGTTCAGGCGTAACCTTCTTGACAACATTGTCCGTGATGACTTCGCCTGCTGTGGCTTCTTCATCAAGGAGATCGTCTTCCGGCGGATCCTGGAAGCCTACGAAGTAGGTCAGAGCCGCAGCGCCGAGGAATGCGATCAGACAGCCGATAATTTCACCAGTGAGTGAGCTCGGATTAGACGCGCTGTAGGAATTGACGACTGTGAGCCAGCCCGGAAGACCGGCGTATACGAAATACTTGGAACCGAAGAAGCTTGTGACAACCGCACCGACTGCGCCTGCGATACAGCCGCAGATGAACGGCTTTTTCAGTCTTAATGAAACCCCGTAAATGATCGGTTCAGTGATACCGAAAATACCGGTGATGAACGCGGACAGTGTGACAGTCTTGAACTGCTTATTGCGGGTCTTGAGCAGAACGCCGAGAGCCGCGCCGCCCTGTGCGATAACCGCGCAGGTCTGGAAAGCCTGGAAGGAGTCGCTGCCGTACATTTCAAAGTTTGCGAGGACGACAGGCGTAATTCCCCAGTGGAAACCGAAGATAACGATAACCTGCCAGAAACCGCCGATGATCGCAGCCGCAACCGCCGGTGCAACCGCTACGAGGTAGTTATAACCGTTGGCAACGCCGTTTGCAAACATGGTAGACAGAGGTCCGAGTACGAGGATCGTAAGCGGAACCATAATCGCCATACACAGGAACGGTACGAACAGAGGTTTGATCGTTTCGTTCATATGCTTGTTCAGGAACTTTTCAAGATAGGACATGATCCAGACGAGAATAAGCGGAGGAAGAACCGACGATGTGTACGTTGTCTCTGACAGGTTGAAGAACAGGAACTTAACCGTTTCGCCGTCTGCGATACGTCCCGCGATTTCCGCCCAGGTCGGGCTTACGAGCGCCGCACAGCAGGCAACTGCGATAAACGTGTTGCACTTGAAATGCTTGGACGCCGTGATCGCGATGAAGATCGGCAGGAATGTGAAGGGTGCCCACGATATAAAGCTGAAGACTTCATACGTACCGGTTTCCGCGAAAGCCGGGAAGAAAATGGTGATAATGATCAGAGCACCCTGTAAAATACCGGCTGCCGCGAGGATATAGATAAACGGTGCGAATACCGAAGACATCGTCGCGATAATTCTGTTAAATACGCTTTCCTTCGCTTCGCCGCCGCGGGGATGGTTTTCGAGATCGAATTCTTTTGCGACCGCCGCGTAAACGTCCTTGACGTGCATGCCGATGATGACCTGATACTGGCCGCCGTTTTCCGCCACCGAGATGACGCCCGGAAGCTTAGTGACCGCTTCCAGCGCTCCGTCCGGAAGCTTCTTAACCTTTAAACGCAGACGCGTAGCGCAGTGTTCGACAAATGTGATATTGTCGTCGCCGCCCATAAGCCTGATTATGTCTGATCCCAGTTTGTTATAATCTCTAATTGGTTCTGCCATAGTCTTTCTCCTGAATAATTGCTCTAATTGACTACTTTAAATATATTCGTTGAATATGATAGATTGCATAATGCTATATTCAGACGGTTACGCCGCGCGCTTGCGATCCGCTGATTTCGCTAGTAAGTGACCCTTAGTTCGGGTCGGTGATGCGTTTTATATGTACGGTAAGGTAAATCAGCTCATCTTCGGTAAGATTGAGCCCGTAATTGTCTGAAATAAATTCGCCGATTTTTTCCGCGCATGCGTAGGCATCCGCGTACTGCGTCTGGATCATCTTGATAAACATCTCGTCATCCTGACACAGCATCTGATTTGAAAACAGCCTGCTGATGCAGAACTTCATATGAACGACGAAGCGTCCGTAGTCCAGCGATTCCTCGTCTAACACAATCTGGTAGCTCAGACTGATAATCTTCATCGCGGACTTCAGGATCTCGGCCGTCGTTTCGACATGGGCGATACTGCTGTCGGATCTTGCCTCCGCGATATGAAGCGCGATAAAGCCCGCTTCCGCTTCCGGCATCTCGATTCCGGTTTTCTCGAAAATATAATCGTTCGCGTACTTCCCGACTGCGAACTCCTGGGGATAGAAATGCTTGATTTCCCAGAGGAGCGGATTAGAGAAAACTTCTCCTTTTTTGACCCGTTCCATCGCGAAAACGATGTGGTCTGTAAGCGTCAGATAAATGACTTCGTTAAGTTTTCCGCCGAGAACCGTCTGGGCATACTGGATAATCATATCCGCGAGCTGAAAATTCTCCGGTGTAACCTGAGTCAGCAGCTCCGCGAGTCGGCTCCGCTCTACCCGGTTATGCATCGAAAAGGTTTTTTCGACTTTGGTTTCATCGACCGGCTTGCCCGGCTTCATCTTGAATCCGATCCCTTTTCCGACGAGGACCAGTTCCTGCTGTCTGTCGTCTTCGACGAAAACGACATTGTTGTTCATTACTTTTTTGATGATCATCATGTCTCCATGCCTGCCGCCCGATGCGGTCTGTACTTATATTAACAGCCTGTTCCGGCTAATAAAAAAACCTGAGTCTTACCAAAATAACATGCATAGAGAAACTCCATGTCGTTTTCGTAAAACCCAGGTCTCGCCTTCTTCAGTAACAATCCTGATTGGTGTTTGTTTCGTTATTAACTTACATGACTTAGTATAAACCGGGTTCAGCTAAAAGTCAACCCAAAATTCCAAGCATATCGCAATTAATATCGTATTCATATTCTGTCAGAATCGTATAAACCGGGTCAGATAAAAAGGCGCCCGATAGCGCCTGATTAATTTTACGATTCTGTCTGTATCTTGTTTACGTAATACCATTTGAAGACCGCGCTGCCGATAATGATCACGTAGCCGGTCAGACTCCATACATCCGGCCACTGGTCCAGAAAGAAGAAGCCCAGCATCGCCGCGAAGATAACCTGGGTATAGTCGAAGACCGAGATCTCCCGGGCAGGCGCCTTCGTATACGCTGCCGTAATGCTGAACTGTCCCCCCGCAGCCGCCGCTCCCGCGAGCAGCAGATAGACAAGCTGCATCGTACTCATCGGACTGTAGGATCCGATCATAAACGGAAGGGTCACGATACACGAAAACAGCGAGAAGAACAGCACGATCACCGCTCCCGGTTCCCCCTTCTTTCCGAGTCTGCGGACATAGGTATAAGCGGTCCCCGCTCCGAAGCCGCCGAGAAGCCCCACGAGCGCGTAGACAAACTCGACGTTAAACGACGGCTTGACGACAAACAGCGCTCCGATAAAGGCGACTGCCACCGCCGCCCACTCGATCCTGTTCGCCTTCTCTTTAAGAAGGAAATACGACATGATCACCGCAAAGAACGGCGAAAGCTTGTTCAGGATGTTCGCGTCCGCAAGGGACATATGGTCTATCGCGTAAAAATTGCAGATAAGTCCCACCGTTCCGCAGAAGCTTCTCATCAGCAGATCAGGCCAGCAGCCTTCCCTGATGACGATTCCCTCCCCGCTTTTAATCACCGTGACCGCCGCGATGGCGACCGCGACGAGATTGCGGAAAAACGCCTTCTGCATCGTCGGAAGGTCGCCCGACATGCGGACGAAGAACGTCATCAGCGCGAAGAAGAAGCCCGCCAGTATGATAAAAAAGATTCCCTGATTTTTCTGTTTCATTTGTTTCATCTGTTTCCTGTCCTGCTGTCGGTAAAATACCGGAATGCAGCCGTCAGCACGCTGCTCTGCTTGAGTGCCGGTACCCTTTATCGTACTCCAGCCGGTACAGGAATTCAATTTGATGCGTTTTCATATTTTCGGTTAATTTTAATCAGGCAGATTTTGATTACCGCCTTCGCATCTCCCGGATTTCGGACATAAAAAGAACCGGCGTTTTCACGCCGGCTCGAGGAAGCGGGAGATAGTCGCTTCCATATATACCGGTCCGCAGGTAAATGCTTCCGGTCTTAGCTCCGGGAGGAAATCCGGAGGAAAGTAGGCTAAGCTTCTTCCTTGATCTTCTTGATCTCTTCAAACATAACAGGCAGGACCTTGTTGACGTCTCCGACGATGCCGATATTGGCAACTTCAAAAATCGGAGCGTCTTCGTCCTTGTTGATCGCGACGATATAGTCGGAATTGACGATCCCCGTCAGATGCTGAGTCGCTCCGGAAATCCCGCATGCGATATACAGCTTCGGAGCGACAATCTTGCCGGACTGACCGACCTGATGATTTCTCGGAATCCAGCCGTCTTCGATCGCCGGACGCGTAGCGCCGACGACTCCGCCCAGCAGCTGCGCGAGATCGACAACCTGCTGGAAGTTTTCCTTCGTGCCCATTCCGCGTCCGCCGGAAACGATAATTTCGGCTTCTTCGAGATTGACGCTTTCGGCCATTTCCTTGACAGAATCGCGGATAACCGCCTTGATAACGTCGTCGGCTGCCTTGATATCGCGGCTTTCGACGCTGCCCTTCGGCGCTTCTTCAAGCTTTTTAAACGTGCCGGATCGGATCGTGCCGATCTGAGGTCTCGCTTCTTCAATAACCGCGTCGTACAGGATATTGCCGCTGTATGCGGGCATCGTCCAGATGATATTGCCGTCGTCGTCGAAATCGATTCCGACCACGTCCGATGCACTGGCTGAATCGAAAGCCGCCGCCAGCTTCGGAGCGATATCCTTGCCGTCCTGAGTCGCGCCGATAAGCACCGCTTCCGGTTTCACATCGTCGATGACCTGGCGCAGTACGTCCGCATACGCGTCGAGGTTGTAATCTTTATAATCCGGGCTGTCTATGGCGATTACCGTATCCGCCCCTTTTTCCGCAATCTGGGCAGCCGCATCGCCGATATTTTCACCGATGACGACAGCCGTTACGTCCGAACCGCTTTTTGCTGCAATCTGACGCGCAGGTTCGAGTATTTCTTCGCTGACTTTAACGGGAGCACCGCCGGCCGTTTCGATGTAGACGAGAACGCCCTTCGTATCTTGTTTATTCATTTCGCCCCCCTTAAAGCACTTTCGCTTCAGTCATCATCTTGACTGCAGCCAGAGCAGAATCTTCATCCGATTCTTCCTGAATCTTGACGCCCGATTCCTTTTTCGGAGGCTCGTAGCTGCGAAGGATTTTCAGCTTCGCGTTGCCTTCTCCGGCAGCAGCCTTTCCTTCATCGGAGAGCGCGTCTGCCGCGACTGCTTCGATGGGCTTTTTGCGGGCAGCCAGCTTCGCCTTGATTTTCGGGAAGCGCGGGTCGTAATCCGGCTTGCTGATAGTCAGAACGACAGGCAGATCCGCGGCAACCGTGCGGTAGCCTTCTTCAGTTTCCTGTTTTGCAGAAACGCCGTTTTCATCGGTGTCGAAGGCGATAACGTTGGTGATAACGCCCGTTCCGAGCTTGTCCGCCAGCAGAATACCGCCCTGTCCCAGGGCCATATCCGTCGCTTCCTTGCCGGTACAGACGATATCGAACGCAATGCCCTTATCCGCTTCGATCTTTCTGATCGCATCCTTCAGGATCGAGGCGATTCCCTGCATATCCGATCCCTCGAAGGCTTCGTCTGAAGCCAGATAAGCGTAATCGCCGCCTACTGCAAGGCAGTTCTTCAGTCCGTTTTTCGCATCGTCAGGTCCGACGCACAGTACGGTGATTTCTCCTTCGCCTGCTGCTTCCTTGAAGCGCGCGGCCATTTCGAGGGCGTACGTATCGAAGGCGTTGACGACCTTATCGATTTTGTCTATCGCAGGTTTTCCGTCGGCGCCCATCGAAACTTCGACGGCGTCGTCCGGTACCTGCTTTGCGCATAGTAAAATATTCATCTTGTTCTCTAATTTATTCCGATTATCTGCCGATCGTGTGATTGGCGATAACGATGTGCATGACTTCGTTCGTTCCTTCGAAAATCTGGAAGATCTTCGCGTCACGCAGAAGCTTTTCTACCGGATAGTCACGGCTGTAGCCGTATCCGCCGAACATCTGGATCGCTTCGGAAGCGACGTCCATCGCGATATCGCCCGCGTAGCATTTTGCGATCGCGGCTTCACGGCCGTACGGAAGGCCCGTATCCATGCGGGTCAGCGCATTGGCGACCATCTGTCTTGCTGTTTCGGTCTTGATGTCCATATCGGCGATCTTGAACTGAAGCGCCTGGTTGCGGATAATCGGCTTGCCGAACTGAATACGTTCCTTGCCGTAGGCAATCGCTTCGTTAATGCCGCGCTGGGCGATCCCTGTCGCTACGCAGGCAACCCATGCGCGCGCCTGGTCAAGAGTCTGCATCGCGATCTTGAAGCCCTCGCCTTCCTTGCCCAGCAGATTTTCTGCCGGTACTCTGACGTCTTCGAGAACGACATCGGTCGTATTCGAGGTGCGGATGCCGAGCTTGTCTTCTTCATGTCCCGCGGAGAGACCCGGCGTTCCTTTTTCGACGAGGAACATCGAGATGCCCTTGACGCCCTTGCTCTTGTCGGTCATCGCCGTGATGCAGTAGAAATCCGCGATGCCGCCGTTGGTGATGAAGCACTTGCGGCCGTTCAGGACGTATTCGTCGCCGTCTCTGACGGCTGTGGTCGTGCCTGCCCCCGCATCGGAGCCTGCGCCCGGTTCGGTCAGCGCGAAGGCGCCGAATCCACCGTTTACGATAATGTCGCAGACGCGCTGCTTCTGTTCTTCGTTGCCCGCGATCAGAACCGGCTTGGTACCCAGTCCGCTGGCGGAAATCGTCATTGCGAAGCCTGCGTCGGCTATCGCCATTTCTTCGATCAGAGCGGCGACGTCTACACGGGACAGTCCCGGTCCGCCGTATTCTTCCGGAATTTCCAGAGACTGCAGCTGCATGTCGATCGCTTTATCGTAGATTTCCTTCGGCCATTCGCCGGATTTATCGTAGTCTTTGCACTGTTCCTTGACTTCCTTTTCGCAGAAATCGTGGACGTCCTTTAACAGGTCCTGTGCTTCTTCAGAAATAATATAGGACATATCTTCACCTCATTGTATTTGTATTGAAGACGTACCGGCCCGGTTTCAGGGACGGCAGCTTGTTTTTCAGATTTAAAACTTAGATTTAACAGCTTGTTTTGACAGCGTTTTCGCCAGATTTAACAGTTCAAATTACATGCTTTACTTCAAATGACAGTAAACAGGGGGAGTCAAGCTGCGGCTCCCCCATATCACACTGCAGGATTACAGTTGATAGCAGACCTTGCCCGGATTGAGGATCATGTTCGGATCGAATACTTCCTTGATCCCTTCCATCAGGCGCATATTGACAGGACCGACGAAATCCTTCAGATATTCGATCTTGCCGTAGCCTATTCCGTGTTCGCCGGAGATAAGTCCGCCGAATTCGGTCGCCTTCGCATAGACCTTCTTCATGAAATCTTCGACCTGAGCCTTGAATTCATCTTCTTCCATCTTGTTGTCGGCGTTGCTGCAGGTGTAGATGTGCAGGTTGCCGTCTCCGGCATGGCCGAAGCTCTTGATCTTGAATCGGTAGTCCTGGTCCAGTGATTTCGCATAGTGC
>CALMRA010000270.1 GCA_937872065.1 uncultured Eubacteriaceae bacterium
AGGGATATTAGCGCGGTGTCAAGAACTTTTTCATCTCTTTTTGGCTGTAATGTAGTCTTTTATTTCTTCGATGGATTCGAACACTTTTCCGGGATTGATTCTGTTCAGCGTATCCCGATCTGTATCAGGATCCCAGGCTGCAGAAAGACATTCTACTCCAGCATTCTGCGCTTCAATGACATCGGAAGGCGTGTCTCCTATATAGAAACAGTCCTCCGGCTCGGCGAAATGCCGTTTCATAATCTCTAACATATCTTCCGCTTTAGCAGCCTTCTCTATTCTTCCGGGACAGATCTCTTCAAAAACACCCTTCAGATTCATTTTATCTAAAGAAGCTTCACAGCATTCGATCCCCTTCCCGGTTACGAGAATCAACGTAAATCCGTCGTCTCTAAGTGTCTCGAGAAGATCGACAATTCCGGGATAAGGTTTCACGCTGTTCAGCATCAGCTTATAAGCTTCGAAGAATTCAAGAAATGCTTTTTCTCCGTTATCTCCAGTCAGCTGTTTGAGCGTCCCGCGTTCGTTTACGCCGAATGTCGAAATAACATCATCTTTTGTGACAATGTGATCTGACCAGTGATCAGCCGTATCCTTAAACAGCTGTGTTACCGGACCGACCGTATTGATCAGTGTTCCGTCAAAATCAAAAAACAGAATTTTTTCCATGGTTTCTTTCTTAAATAGTATAAAGGACTAATTGAACAGCAGGAGTTTAAGCTGCTTCCAGTCAGATAACCTCTTCCGGAGATGCAGCGAGATCCTTTCGAAACTGACCGGGAGTGACTCCAGTCGACTTACGGAACATCTCGGTATAATAGCTCGAATGTCTGAAGCCGCACAAAAATGCGATTTCCGTTATCGACCTGTCCGTATGCTTCAGCTGATTCATGCTCATTTTGATTCTGAAGTCATTCAGATACTCGATGGGCGTACTGCCCTGGTATTTTTTAAACAGCTTGCAGCAGCTGCTCCTGCAGACATTCCCTGCTTCCGCGATCTGCTCTAATGTGATTTTCTCTCCATAATGACTGCTCACGAAAGCGACCATATCCTTCTGCGATTTAATCTCGCTTTCAGAGGCATTGAGATTTAAACCTGAAGAAGAATCGTTTCTGTTTAACAGCTCCGCGATTACGAGATGCGTCATTCCGATAATACTCAGCTCTACTGATCGAACCATCCCGTTTTTACCGGCATCGTGCATCAGCCGGATCATTTGTGCAATACGGAGATCCGAGTCATTTTCTGTCCCGATCAAATAACAGTCAGCTCCTTTTTCGAAAAAAGGCCGAAGAATATCATCATATATTTCTTTAGAACCGCTGAGCAGCGAAGGACTGCATAAAACGCACAGATAATCTGCGCCTTTCGTATCAACAGAATAACCGTAATGCAGCTGACGGGAGTTTACGACTACGCCCTCATCCTTCTTCAGTCTGTATTTTTCCCCGTTTACCGAATAAGTCAAAACGCCGTCCGTTACAAGCAGCATTTCCATATCTTCATGCCAGTGGCAGAGCATACGATCTTTGACACTATTCGATACTCTGGTTCCGCCGATAAAAATCGGAATTCTCGGATTCTGATACGGAACTACCTCCGACGTATCGCTCATTACCCTGATTGGCATAGCTGTAATCTCCTGATTCATACGATTCTGATACAAAGTGCAGAACATTCCGATAGTTTCTTTAATATAAGTATACTATTATTATAACTGCCAGTAAAACTGAACGCGGAATCTTTGCTCGAGACTTCTTCGTTCGTACGATCGGAAGCAGCGTAACTCTTTCAGGCGTGATGCTCCCGATCTTATTAAGCATATTATTATTCTAAAAAACGAAAACCGTCTGCATCCGGTTTTCGTTTTTCTTGTTTTCTCATTAAAAAAGCGATCCGAATCACTTTCGATCAGATCGCTTTTATACATATCTATTGAAATTCTGTCTTTACGCTTCTTCACCGGTTTCAATCATAACCGGCTCTTCGTTAAGCATATCCGCGCTCAGGTCATCCTGTGCGAAGAAAGCCTTCGTTTCCGCAACAACCACCCCCGACAGAGCGGTCAGCGCGATCAGGTTAGGCAGCGCCATCAGCGCGTTGAAAATGTCCGCGATGGTCCAGACTGCTTCCACCGTCATGAAGGGTCCGATAAACACCGCGAGGATGTACAGCCAGCGGTAGATCTTGACCGCATTCTGACTGCCGTCCGAAAGGTATTCAAGACAGCGTTCACCATAGTAGTTCCAGCCCAGTATTGTCGTAAACGCAAAGAAGATCAGACATGCGACGAGCATGAACGAGCTGAACTGCGGTGCGAACGGAAGTCCGTTTACGAACGCGTTTGTCGTGACCGCGACACCCTGCAGGCCGATGTTCCATGAGCCGGTAATGACGATGGCAAGACCAGTCATCGTGCAGATAACGATCGTATCGATGAAGGTACCCGTCATTGAAACAAGCCCCTGACGTACAGTCGATTTGGTCTGAGCTGCAGCGGCGGCGATCGGAGCACTCCCGAGACCCGCTTCATTCGAGAAGATCCCGCGGGCGATCCCCTTCTGCATCGCGACGATAATCGCGCCCATCGCGCCGCCTGTGACAGCTCTGAGGCCGAAGGCGCTCTGGATGATTTCTACAAACGCAGCCGGTATCGCACTGGCGTTGACAATCAGGATGATCACACAGCAGGTGATATACGCCACAGCCATAAACGGAACGATAATTTCAGATACGTGAGCGATTCGCTTGATTCCGCCGATTACGACAAGACCGACGCAGATCGTCAGGATAATGCCCGTAATGACGACTGTCCACGAATAATCCATGCCGAACAGGCTGACTGTCCATGCGTTGTTCGGATCGAAGAAGCCGTTGACGGCAGACGCGATCCCGTTCACCTGGGTAAAGGTACCGATGCCCAGCAGGCCTACGCCAGCGCCGAAGAATGCGAAGATCTTGGCGAGCCAGCGCCAGTTTTCGCCCATTCCGCGTTCGATATAGTAAAAAGGTCCTCCGAGAACATGGCCGTCTTTTTCGACTTTACGGTATTTAATCGCCAGCACGCCTTCCGCGTACTTAGTCGCCATTCCGAAAAAGGCCGCGATCCACATCCAGAACAGCGCTCCGGGTCCGCCCGCTACGAGAGCCGTCGCAACCCCGACGATATTCCCGGTTCCGATTGTCGCGGACAGGGCCGTACACAGCGCACCGAAGCTGGTGACCTCACCGTGACCGCCTTCTTCATTCTTGACCATATACTTGAGCGCTCTCGGGAGCTGACGCACCTGAAGAACGCGCAGACGGATTGTCAGGAAGATGCCTACCGCCAGAATCAGTACGATAAGCGGCACACCCCAGACGAAATCGTCGAACCAGAGGAGAAAATTGTTGAAAACAGATAACATAAAAAAATCCTTTCTCTAAATAATGTGAGAGAGGACATCAGCAAATTAAAACGCAGTAAAATTCCGCGTTTCTGCTCTGTCCGTTTGCCTGAGAGATAGTTCCGTTTTTTCAACTAAAAACGGCGTTACACCTTCGGCGTCCACTTAAGGACTCTCCAGAGCTGTGCATTGCACAACAATTCAATGTTAGCATAAATGAATATAGACATGATAGGATTTTTCAGCACTGCGGGTATAAAATAAAGTTTAACATAAAAAAGAAGCCCGTTAGGGCTCCCTTTTGTCAGGCCGTTTTCTGACCGTAATAAGCATTTTCACCATGTTTTCTGTAATAATGCTTGTCTTCAAGCTCCTGCGGAGCGGGAACGATCCGGGGGTTGATCATCTCGCTCTGAGCAGCCATCTTCGCGGCCTCTTCAAGAACAACGGCGTTATGGACCGCTTCATGTTCGTCCGCACCCCAGGTAAAGGGACCGTGATTCTTGCACAGAACTGCGGGCATCGATTCATAGTTGTTGGATTCAAAGGCTTCGGCGATCAGGACGCCCGTATTACGTTCGTAATCCTCGAGCTCCGTCTTCGTCAGGTTTCTGACACAGGGCACTTCACCGTACAGATAATCGGCATGGGTTGTTCCGTAACACGGGATTCCGCGTCCCGCCTGCGCCCAGCTCGTCGCCCATGGCGAATGAGTATGGACAATACCTCCGATACTCGGAAAGGCTTTGTACAGCTCGACATGTGTCTGCGTATCCGAGGACGGATTGTAATCCCCTTCGACCACTTCGCCGTCGAGGTTCACGACCACCATATTCTCAGGTGAAAGCTTATCGTAGTCGACACCGCTCGGCTTTATGACGACCAGGCCGGTTTCCCGGTCTATACCGCTGACGTTTCCCCATGTAAATGTGACAAGATCGTATTTCGGAAGAAGCATATTCGCTTCATATACTTTTTTTCTCAGTTCTTCCAGCATTGTTAGTCTTTCCCGGCAGCTCAGGAAAACTCATACATCGCGATTTCGTCGGTTTCACGGTTTGTCGCGACAAGTCTGTCTCTGCCGTCTTTATTGAAATACATGACGTTGGCAGGTCCCCGGTCCGTATCGATCACTTCAGTCACAAAGGTCTCTGATGCAGGATCCCAGGTCAGCGCGTACAGATTACGCTTCCCTTTCCGGTTCCCGATAAACGCCGTCGGTTTTCCGTTTATTTTCCCTGCAGTGATCGCATGGAGGAATTCCGTTTTTTCACCGTAATCCCAGATCTTCTCAAAACCGTTTCCGAGATCCTTCCAGATGCTGATCTGATCTCCGTGGAACGGAGAGAGTGTAATGAGCTCGTCTTTTCCGTCTTCATCAAGATCTACCAGCAGCATATCGCTTGTCGGACTGTCGATCAGTTTTTCCAGATTCCAGCTGTCGTCCTGATCCGGAGGAGCAAAGCGGAAGACACCGTTTTCTGATCCGACGAGACATTCGTCGTGATCTTCGCACGCTATTCTCGAATATCCGTGGTTTCTCAAAAGCCCTTCCGCGATCGGCATGATCTGAAGCTGATTGTCTTCATTGAATCCGCTCAGATCTGCAGGCAGCTCCGCAGCCCAGACCTTCCCGGGCGAGGACCAGTCCTCCTTGAATTCATGCCCTGACTTCAGAGTGCAGGCCAGCAGCCAGTTCCGGTCTTTTCCCTTCAGGATATCGAAACGGTGAACGAAGGGCAGATCTACCAGTGTTCTGACAGTCCAGCCGTCTTCTCCGGGCTGTGCAATGACAATCTTCGCTTCCTTCGAGTCATTGGGCGAATAGAATTTATGTGTTGCGAGAAACGAACCGTTTCCGCCGGGAACCTGGACCATGGACATGACGCCCCCGGGACCTTCCCATACGGTTTCAAGCTCGCTGCCGTCCGCATCGAACAGCAGGCACGGATCCTGTTTTTCCGCCGCGACGAGTATTCTGTCCTGACCGTCTATCTTCAGCGGCGCGACTGAATAACATTTATTCAAATCTGCCAGTTTTCGTTTAATTACTTTCATTCTGCCTCACTTTAAGCGTCTGCTGCCGGTCTCTGTGAATCGAGCAGTCCGGCAAAACGTTCGCGGGTCTCAATGAGATCCTTTTTCCATTCCGGAGATCCGACATACCAGAATTCCGTCACATAGCGTCTGACGCCCATATTCCAGGCCGTATCGACCGCCTGATCGAAATTGACATGTCCGGTTCCGAACGGGACCTCACGGAATACCCCCGGAACGGTTTCCTTCAGATGCATCGCAGCCAGATGGCCCTGACCGAGTCGCAGGTCTTCGAGTACATCGTTCTTATACGTGCACGCCGCGTTGGTCAGATTGCCGATATCGGGATAGACATTCAAATACGGAGAATCGACGAGGGTAACATACTTCATCGCCTTTTCCACCGTATTCATGAATTCCGTCTCCATCGTTTCAAATCCGAGAATCACGCCGGCGCGTTCCGCCATCTCGACAGATTTCTTCAGATTCTTCATGAAGCGGCGCTTCGTTTCCAGATCCGATTCTTCGTAATACACGTCGTAGCCGGCCAGCTGAATGATCCTGATTCCGAGATCCTCCGCAAGCTTTACAGCCTTTTCCATGATTTCGAGGCTTCTGGCTTCCGTCTCGGGATCCGAGCTGCCCAGAGGATATTTCCGGTGTCCTGAAAGACACATGGTCCGAACGGGCATTCCGAGTTCTGCAGTCAGGCTGTTGAGCTCCGCTCTCTCAGTCTGACTCATGTCGAGACGGGCGAGTTTCTCGTCCGTCTCATCTATGCTGATTTCTACAAAATCAAAACCGGCTTCCTTTGCGGCGGTGAGTTTTTCACGCCACGACAGCTCCTTCGGCATCGATTTTTCGTACAGTCCCAGTGAATAAGCTTTGTCCACAGTTTCCTCCGATCAGAAGATTCCGTGTTCTCTCATCTTTTCTTCGATTTCCTTCGGAGACATGATGTTTTTAAGGCCGATTACGATCGTTCCCTTCTTTTCCGCGTCCTTGAACATATTCGTGAAGTTCTGAGCACACAGGACGACATCGTACTGCGAAGCAGCCGCTTTGCCTTCTGACAGAGCGCAGTGATGGATCTTGCCCGGCTTGTAGCCGACCTTGTCGAGGACCTTCTGCATCGCCATTTTCATCATCAGACTTGAACCCGCTCCGTTCGCGCAGCATACCATGATATTTTTTCCTACTGTAGCCATTTTCGTTCTCCTTTAATTTTGTGTGTTGTTTCGTGAATGATTAATGTCAGTGTCTGCTTTTCTGCAGAATTATTAAATTCATATTGCTTTTTCAGATCCCCGTCCATAGAGGACGGGGTCTGTAAATTGATTTCGAAAGCTGAATTTAGTCTACGTTTCCTGCCGGAGTTTCAGGCTTCATCGCCTGTTTTCTCTGTTCCGCTTTAAGTTCTTTATAGGCTTCATAGTCTTCCGTCATCAGGAAATAGCCCTTCTTGTCAGCTCTGTACTGCAGCTGCGGGATAATCGCAAGACCGAGGACTACGGCGATAATTCCTGCCCAGCTCAGGTACTTCATGACGACTGTCATAACAGGCCATACAACCGCCCAGTCCCACATGCCGAGGTATCCGCCGTAAACAGCCATGCCGGTCCAGCCTGCGATAAACGCAGAACCGAAGACCTGTACGAGGCCCGACAGGAACGGAAGGATAATCGCAGCCTTGATGCCGCCCTTTTCGTTTGCAAAGATCGCGATGGTCGAGTTATCGAAGAATACCGGAACGAATCCGCAGATAACGAGAACAGGACTGTTCAGGAAGATCAGCGCGATAATCGCGATGATCTGTCCGACAAAACCGGCGATAAAGCCGATGGAAACGGCGTTCGGAGCACCGAAGCCGAAGATAACAGCACAGTCGACGCCGGGGATGGAGCCCGGGAGAAGCTTGTCCGCGATCCCCTGGAAGGAAGCGGTCAGTTCTGTAACGAAGGTACGTACGCCCAGCTGCAGGATCGCCAGATAAACCGCGAAGTACAGACAGGTCTGAATCACATAGAAGAGCATGCTCTGATCGGCAGTCATGAAACCGCCGGCGACCAGATAGTCTTTACCGAGGATGGTCAGGATCGCTCCGAAGAAGATAAGCATCAGGATGGATGTGCAGACCATGTTTTCGTTGAAGATGGAGGTCCAGCCCGGAAGCTCGATATCTTCGATCTTTTTGATATCCTTGCCGTCTTTTTTCTTGCCGAACCATTTTTCAGCGAGCCAGTAATTGAACGCGATACCGAACATCTGCTGATGTGCGATACAGAAGCCGGCGCCGTCTGTAACCTCCTGGCAGGGTTTGATTGTCAGGTTTGAGCCTACCGCCCAGTACAGGCCGAGGATCAGAGACATTACGAGAAGCATCAGCGGATTGTTGTGAAGCAGGAACGGACAGGCGAACATGATAAGCCAGAATGCAGTGGAAGCCTGCTGTACCTGAACGTGACCGGTCGTGAACAGCGCCCGCAGCTTTGTGAATTTAGCGTAACGGACCAGAATGATATTGATAATGAACGCGATGAGCAGCAGGATCATGGCCTGACCGAAGGTCTGTCCGAAGACCTCTTCGACGCCGGCCGTTACGGCATTCTGACCGAAATACGGGTCGATAACCATTGCGTTCAGATCGAATCGGTCCTTTAATCCTACGAGAACCGGACGGAAGTTGCTGACGAGTCCGGAGGAGCCGACCATCAGGATAAAGTATCCGACAATCGCCTTGATCGCGCCGGCAAGCACTTCGTACCAGGGCTTCTTCAGAAACATGTAGCCGATGATGACGATCAGGCCGATCATGAACGCCGGCTG
>CALMRA010000271.1 GCA_937872065.1 uncultured Eubacteriaceae bacterium
TCCTTCTGGTCCGTGTACATCGCCGTCGTCGTCGACAGCGTGACGAGGACCATCGTGCTCAGAATGCAGATTGTCGCCAGTCCCGCGGCGTTCTGTTTCATCCGGTAAATCATCGACGAGACGGAAATGAAATGGTCCGTCCGGTAATAGTAGCTTTTATTCTTCTTCAGAGCCTTGAGCAGCGCAATGCTTCCGGCGGAGAACAGACAGTAGGTTCCGATGATCACGAGGATCACGGAGACCGTGAACAGCTGAAGGGACTGCATCGGATTTTCCACCGACAGCGCCATCCCGTAGCCCGTTCCGAGGCAGATCACGCCGGCCGCGGCTGTGATCCATTTCGTCTTCGGCTCCTTCTCCCCCGACTGACGGGATCTCATGAGCTCCACCGGGGAGGACCTGCCGATCTGGATCAGGTTGCAGATCAGAATTGCGGCGAAAATCGCCGCGAACAGTCCCGCGGTGAGCAGCGCGGCTTCCGACGGCAGATTTCCGTCGATGGGATTCGGCGCGTGAACGATCTTTCCGAGGAGCAGAAACATCAGCCTGCTGAAGAGCAGCGCGAGGAGGAGTCCTCCCGCCAGCGTCCCGAGGTAGATAAACAGCGTCTCCCAGAACATGACCATGCCGATATGCTTCTTTTCCATCCCGAGGATGTTGTAGAGCCCGAGCTCGGTCTTCCTGCGCTTCATGATAAAGCTGTTGGTATACAGCAGGATCAGAACAGCGAAGATCGCGACGATATAAACGCCGAAGCTCATGACCGTTGTAAATTCTGAGCCGCCTTCCATCGCGTTGACGCCGGGATCGATCTCCAGACCCTTTATCGTAAAGAACATCGCGACCGTAAAGACGCAGGCCGTCAGATACGGAATGTAAATCTGCGCGTTCTTCCTGATATTGGACAGGGCGAGGCGGATATAGAGCTTCTGATTCATATCGCTTCCTTTTCCACAGCGCTGCGGGAGGTCAGGACGGTGAGGGTATCGGAGATCTTCCGGTACATTTCGTCGTCGCTCATTCCCGCCCGGTACAGCTGATGAAAGACCTCGCCGTCGCGGATAAACAGGACCCGGCCGGCCCGGCTGGCAGCCTTGACCGAATGGGTGACCATAACGACGGTCTGACCCGCCCGATTTATCATATTGAAGATATCCAGCAGCTCGTCCGAGGATCTCGAATCGAGGGCCCCCGTCGGCTCGTCCGCCAGGATAATCTCTGGAATTGTGATCAGGGCGCGGGCGACTGCCGCCCGCTGCTTCTGTCCGCCGGAAACCTCGTAGGGGTATTTGTCCAGCTGATCCTCGATCCCGAGCCGCTTCGCCAGCGGATCGAGTCTCTGTTCCATTTCCGGATACTTCATTCCGAACAGGACCAGGGGCAGCAGGATATTGTCTCTGAGGGAGAAGGTATCCAGCAGATTGAAGTCCTGGAACACAAAGCCCAGATTCTTTCGCCTGTAGGCCGCGATATCCGATTCCCTGAGCGTCGAAAAATCGGTCCCGTCCAGTCTGACGCTCCCCGAAGTGGGTTTGTCCAGCGCTGCGAGGATATTGAGCAGCGTCGTCTTCCCGGATCCGGACTCTCCCATAATCGCGATAAATTCGCCCTTCTCCGCTTCGAAGCTCAGATTCCTGAGGGCTTCCACCTTATTGCCGCCGAAGCGGCCCGTATATATTTTCTGAAGATTATTGACTTCCAGTATCGGCATTGTTTTCCTCCCGAGTGTTGTCAGCCGCGTCCGACTGTGCTTTCAGTATATCGGCCGCAATCTCCGTCCGCCTTAGTCCTGTCTTACGGAAACGAAAAGAACCTTACATTTCTGTAAGGTTCAGTCGCGGACGTCCGGCGTGTCGGGAAAGATCAGAACCGCAGTTGTCCCCAGCTCAGGCACGGACTCCAGGCGAAGTCCGAGAGACAGGCTGTCCGCGGCTCTCCTGCACAGATACAACCCGAGTCCGCTGGCCTTCTTGTCCATCCGGCCGTTCCAGCCCGTGTAGCCCTTCTCGAAAACTCTCGGCAGATCCTCGGGCAGAATCCCGATCCCCGTATCCGTTATTCTCAGTTCGCCGTCGTTAAATGTGACGCTGATTCCGCCCTCATTCGTATATTTGAGCGCGTTTGACAGCAGCTGCTCCACAATAAACGAGAGCCACTTCTCGTCGGTGTTTACCGTCACATCGAGGCCTTCCAGAGAAACGGACAGCTTTCCGGTCACGAAAAACGGCGCGTATTTCCTGACCGCAGCTCTGACCAGCGGCTCGAGAGAGACGGATTCAAATCTATAGTCGGAATCCGGACTGTCGAGACGCTGGTACTGGAGGATCATCTCCGCGTATTCTTCGATCCGGAACAGCTCCGCGCGCAGCTTGACCGGATCCGGCTGCGCATCCAGCAGCAGCCGCATCGCCGCGATGGGCGTCTTGATCTGATGGGTCCACAGCGCGTAGTAGTCCGCGTCCTCCCTGCTCTTGTCCGCAGTCTCCCGCTTCATGCGCCTGACGCTTCCGCTGAGCTCCCGGACCATCCCGTCGTAATCCGATTCGATCTGTCCGGCAGGACGGGGCAGCCGGTCTTCCGGCGCAGGATCATCTTTGAGCTCCTGCAGCCTCTGATGACGCTTCCGGAACCGGACGAACGATACCCCGAGAATTATCGCCGTGAAAAACAAGCTAAGCAGCGCCGCGTAGGCGAGCCAGCTCGTATCGTATCCGGTGAGAGTCCCGATAATCCAGAAGGTCAGCACGGTGAGGGCCCACAGGATCAGAACGTCACGGCGCTCTTTGATAAAATGCTGCAACAGTTTCATATCGTCCTTATCGAATCAGCCTTCAATCAGATAGCCGATGCCCTTTTTAGTCCGGATAAAATCTGTCAGGCCGGCGGCTTCAAGCTTTCTGCGCAGCCGCGCGACATTCACTGTGAGCGTGTTCTCGTCGACAAAATCATCACCCTCCCAGAGCCTGATCATCAGCGAGTCGCGGCTTACGACACTGCCTCTGTTCTCCATCAGCGTCTCGAGGATACGAAATTCGTTCTTCGTCAGCTCGATCTGCTCCCCCTGATAGGAAAAGCTCATATCGCTTTTGTTGAGCATCGCGCCCCGGCATTCCACCAGCGCGGCGGTTCCTGCATAGTCGTAGCTTCGTCTGAGCACGGCCTGGATCTTCGCCAGGAGAACATCCATGTCGAAGGGCTTCGGCACGAAGTCGTCGGCGCCCATGTTCACCGCCATAACGATATTCATATTGTCGGATGCGGAGGACAGGAAGATAATCGGCACCTTCGAAAGCTTCCGGATCTCGCCTGTCCAGTAAAAGCCGTTGTAGTTGGGCAGCAGGATGTCCATCAGCACCAGCTGGGGATCGTATTCTGCAAAGAGCTCCGTAATATGATCGAAGGCCGGCGCGATCTTCGCGTCGTAGCCCCAGCTTTCAAGCCTGTCTCTGACGGCCGAAGCGATGACGGGATCGTCTTCAACGATTAGTATTTTCATATTCTGATTGTATCAGACTGCCGCAGGGCGCGCAGAAGAAGAAAACTAACGTTAAACCGTTTCAATTCGATAGCATGCTATTGATTATTCTCGCAGATGCCCGTATAATATAGAAAAGGAGCTGACGATGATACTTGATAAACACTGCGGAAATCTGATCAAGCAGATTCACGACGGAATGCAGAAAAGCGCAAACAACGATCTTCGCGGACGCGGACTGACCGTGACCCAGCTTAACCTGCTGCTTTCGCTGTACGACAGTCCCGACGGGGAGCTTTCGCTCAAGCAGCTGGAACAGATCATGCACGTCGCCCAGTCGACGACGGCGGGGATCGTCTCGCGGCTGGAGCAGAAGTCGCTGCTGGAAAGCGTTCCGGATCCGGCGGATAAACGGATCAAGCTTGTCCGTCTCACTGAAGCCGGAAAACAGTGCTGCATTGAAATGGAGACGCAGATAGACGTGGCGGAAGCAAAGCTTCTTCGCGGTCTCGACGAAAATGAAACTCGTACCCTGCACGACCTCCTGATACGGATGGCGGGCAACCTGCAGGACTGAAGCTGTCTGTTTTACGCCCTGATCAATAGCATGCTTTTAAATAGGCGAATATACCGCCCGAAAGGAATTATATGAAAAACAAAAACGTAAACAAAACGACAGAAAAGAAATCTGCCGCCGATTCAATGGAAATCATGGCGTCGGCGTCGGTTCCGAAGGCCGTCATCAAAAACGCGCTGCCGGCTATCGCCGCGATGATCATGGTTCTGATCTACAACCTCGCGGACACCTTCTTTATCGGACAGACCCACGATGCGCTGCAGGTTGCGGCCGTCTCCCTGGCGACTCCGGTCTTTCTGTTCTTTATGGCCGTCGGGACGGTATTCGGGATCGGCGGAACCTCCGTCATCTCCCGTGCGATGGGCGAAGGACGCACCGAGTACGCGTCGAAGGTCTGCTCCTTCTGCATGTGGAGCTGCGTGATTGTCGGACTGGCGATGTCATTCCTGTTCTGGATCTTCATGGACCAGATTCTGACCCTCGTCGGCGCCAGCGCCGCGACCTGGGAATACACGAAAGCCTATCTCGAAATCGTCATTCTGTGCGGCCCCTTCGTGCTCATCTCGAACTGCTACTCGAATGTCCTGCGTGCCGAAGGTCAGTCGACAAAGGCCATGACCGGCACGCTTATCGGCAACCTGCTTAACGTTATCCTCGACCCGATCATGATCCTGGGCTTCGGATGGAATATCCAGGGGGCCGCGATCGCGACGGTTATCGGAAATATCGTCGGCGCAGGCTACTACATCCTGTACTTCCTCAGAGGCGAATCGATCCTGAGCGTAAGCCCGAAGGACTTCACGATGAAGGACGGAGTCTGCAGCGGCGTTCTGTCCATCGGCATCCCGGCGGCGCTGGGCTCTCTGCTGATGAGCGTCTCCCAGATTATCGTCAACGCGCTGATGGCTGGCTACGGTGATATGGCGGTCGCGGCCATCGGCGTCGCGATGAAGGTCACGATGATCACCGGCATGGTCTGCATCGGTCTCGGCCAGGGGATCCAGCCTCTGCTGGGCTACTGTATCGGAGCCGGCAAGAAGCAGCGGTATCACGCGGTCATGCGCTACTCGCTGATCTTCGCGCTGATCCTCAGCGTCTCCATGACGGCACTGTGCTACATCTTTACGAATGCGATTGTCAGCGCATTCCTGACCGATGCCGACGCCTTCTCATACGCGGTGGAATTTGTCAGGATCCTCCTCACGACCAGCGTGCTGTTCGGCGTCTACTACGTATGGCTCAACGCCCTTCAGGCCAGCGGAGCGGCTGTCGCATCTCTTGTCGTCAACCTGAGCAGGCAGGGGATCATCTATATCCCGATGCTGTTTATCCTGCGCTCCATCATCGGCATCAACGGTCTGCTGTGGGCTCAGCCCGTCGCCGATATTCTCTCGACGATCCTCGTTATCGTTCTGTACAGAAATTCGTCGAAGAAGCTGTTTTCGAAAACGGGAGTTCAGGCAGAAGGCGCAGCTGCATAACGAATAACGTAAAAGCAATATTCAAAACAGAATCTCAGACAAAAGGGGGACGCTGCACGGTCAGTTTATATGCTGGCTGTACGGCGTCCCTTTTATTGTATCTATAATCTAATTTTTCGCTTCCGCCGCTTAGTCCCGATACTCTTTCCCGATGGCGTCCGCAGTCAGAATCGCCGCATAAACATCCTCCGGTGTTACGGTGAAGGGCATGTTCATCAGGGTGTCGTTTTCGGCGGCCGCGAGCTCCGCGACCTTCCTGATCTTTTCTTCCGTCACATCCGTCACGCCCAGCTGTTCGAGAGTGACCGGCAGTCCGATATCGGCGCAGAAGTCGAGAACTTCTTCGATTTCTTCAACCGGTGCGTTTTCGAGAACCAGCTGAACGAGAGTCCCGAAGGCGACCTTTTCGCCGTGGTACTTGTCGTGTGTTTCGGGAAGCGCCGTCATCCCGTTATGGATCGCGTGGGCGCCCGCAAGTCCCGCGCTTTCAAAGCCGATACCGCTGAGCAGCGTGTTCGCTTCGACGACCTTTTCCAGCGCCTTCGTCGCGACATTCTGATCCGCCGCAAACTTGGCTTTGACGCCTTCCGCCTGGAGCGTATCGTAGCAGAGTCTGGCAAGGGCCATAGCCGCCTGTGTGGTGGTTCCGCCGGCGCAGGAGGTCGCTTCGCTGGCTTCGCAGGCCCGCGCTTCAAAGTAGGTTGCCAGCGCGTCGCCCATGCCGGATACGAGAAGCCGTGTCGGAGATTTTGCGATAACGTCGGTGTCGACGAGAACGAGATTCGGATTCTGATCGAGGAACAGATAGTCTTCGAAAACGCCGTCGTCCGTGTAGATTACGGACAGCGCGCTGCACGGAGCGTCGCTTGCCGCGACCGTCGGGACGATCACCACCGGCAGATGCAGCTGATAGCCGACAGCCTTGATCGTATCGAAGATTTTTCCGCCGCCGATACCGATCACGACTTCGATGTTCTTTTCTTCACAGATTTTCGCGATCCGGTTAATTTCGGTCCGCGAGCATTCCCCGTTGAAGATCTCATAATCGACCTTCACGTCGGAGCCGCCGAAGCTTTCGTCGAGAACTTCACGGCTTCTTGCCAGACCGTTTTTCGTAATCAGACACAGCGCGTTCTTTCCGAGACGGGATACATATCCGGCGATATTTTTCATTTCGCCGGCACCCTGCACGTACTTCCCTGGAGCGATCATTACCTTTGCCATAGCTTACCTCGCTGTCGTATTTGATAAAAAAAGCGTATCAGCTGAAATCGTTCGCCGTAAAGAACCGTTTTTATACAGCATCAGGAAAAACTAGACGACCCGGTGATTACTATGTCGGCCTGTTACTGCTTCTTCCGACGCTTTTTCAGCATCCGGACAATAAACCCGTCCTTATGACCGTGATGAGCGTGATCTGAATCCTCCGATTCAGTCCTCCGCTCCCCCGGCTCTGCCGCCTGATCTCCCTCGCAGCTCTGATCCTGCGGTTCCTGTTCGGCTTCCGGCACGTCGACCTTTTCTGCGTATTCAAGATTCTCTTCGGTTTCCTGCGGTTCGGCTTCCTGCTGCTGCGCGGCCTGTTCTTCCCGGCGTCTGCGCATAAATTCGAGGCGCCGGACGTGTTCTGCCTGTTCTTCCTCGCTCATGCTGCCTTTGTCCACCCAGACGGACGCGGATCCCGGAGCGGCCTTAAAGACGCCCTTGCCGGTTTCGTCGATTGTGATCTCGTCCTCGAGATTGCCCAGATAGTCGATATAGGTCTGTCCCTTATGACGTTCTCCGGTATACATTTCCTTCTCGCCGCCTCCGGCGTTGGAAAAGAGCACGACGAGTCCGCTCCCCGGGTGCTCCTCATCCCCTTCCCGTGCAAATCCGACGACGTTCGGATCGTCGAAATACGGATATTCGAAGCCGTAGGCCCTGGTCTTTCTCAGATACATCAGCTCGCGCAGTCCCGCGATAGGCGCCGTGTTGTCGTGGGGCATCCCTTTGTAGTCGCCGAAGAACACACAGGGTGTTCCGTATTCCTGCAGCAGGATCACGCTGTAGGCGAAGGGCTTGAACCATTCCCCGACCCAGGACTGCAGCGATTCGCCGGGCTGCGTATCGTGGTTGTCGATAAAGGTGACGGCGTTGGGATCGGATTCGATCAGAGTTCCAGCCATCAGCCCTCTGAGGTCGTAGGACTCGCCGATATCGGAGGCATCCTTAAAGCGGTAATGCAGCGGAACGTCGAACAGAACGATTTCATCGTCCACCGCACGCCTGTATTCCAGCAGTCTGTTCACGTCGCCGTGCCAGTATTCGCCGACGATAAACAGATCCTCCTTACCCTGCTCCTTCGCATAGGCGCGCATCGACCGGACCCAGTCTCTGTAAAACGGGAACTGGATATGCTTGACGGCGTCAAGCCTGAAGCCGTCGGGGCTGACCGTATCGAAATACCATTTTCCCCAGCGCTCCAGCTCTTCCTGCGTGCACTTGTCCTCCATGTCGAGATCGGCGCCCATCAGGAAATCGAAGTTGCCGTTCTCCGTATCCACAGGCTCGTTCCAGTGCTTGCCGGTGAAGCGGAATATCGCCTCGTCGCCCGTCCGCGCGTCGCGGTCCACTCCGCTGAACTGATTCCAGTGCCATGAGAAATCCGAGTATTTTCCGGCGCGCCCCGGAAAATTGAAGCCGGTATAGGCTTCGATCTCCCGGGCCTCTCCCGTCTCTTCAAGCCTGTTTTCCGGATTGACGGGTACCGCATAGACGGGTTCCGTAGAATCCGCCCCCATACGGTGGTTCAGAACGACATCGGGCAGAACGCGGATCCCGCGGTCCTGCAGACTTTTCACCGCGCCCAGATATTCGTCCTTTGTGCCGAACTTTGTCGCAACGCTTCCCTTCTGATCGAACTCGCCCAGATCGTACAGATCGTAGACGCCGTAGCCGGCATCGTCTTTACCCGCCGCGCCTTTATAAGCCGGAGGCAGCCAGGCCATCGTGATGCCCAGCTCTGCAGCTTCCGCCGCATCCCCCTGCAGCCAGTTCCAGTGGTTCTGATCTGCCGGGAGATTCCATTCGAAATACTGCAGGATTGTATCGTTATTCGAGATTTTCTTTTTTTTCATCTCGCTCCTTCCGCCGCTGCGGGCTGAATCCAATAAAAAAGTACTGCTTTTAATATTACACAAAAATCGGCTCGATTATAGTTTAAATTAAATGTTATACGCCGTGTCGAGGTTCTCAAGCCTCGAATCCTTAAAATTTCTGATCACATACAAAAAGCCCGCCATATTATCCGACTTCTATGTCGAATAATATGACGGGCTGTTTATTAGCTCGTAAAGTCAGTCAATTCTGATATGGGTTCCGATCGGAATTTCCGGAACCTGTTCCCCGTCGACGATGATCGATCCGGGAAGCATTTCATCCTCTGCCGCTCCGAACAGAACCGTCAGATGGCCCAGCGCGTTCAGGTTGCGCTCCGCCATATCCCCGACGTTCGTGATTTTAAAGGCGCTGTCTCCGAAACTGATGGTCTGGCCCGGCGCCAGCGCTTCTTCCGTTTTGTTGACGTCGATCCCGTAGCAGAAATCCTTAAGCGTGTCGGGGGCTTCGTTTCCGAACAGAATAAGCATCTTGCCTCCGAATGCTCCGACCATCTGGCCGATCGTATTGACTCGTGTCGAATAAATCATATTTTCTCCGATCATGCTTTGATACTCCTATTTTAATACATTCTTATGTTTAATACATTCCGAAGCTGCACAGCCAGCCGGCCAGGACGCGGGGCACGCCGATCAGGAACCTCGAATACAGCACTGACGGGACGCCTACTTCCACAGTTTCAGGCTCCGCTTCCGCTAGACCCAGGCCCACGGGGATAAAGTCGCAGGCGTTCTGCGTGTTGATCGCGAACAGCGCGGGAAGCGCGAGGTTCGGGTCGATGTTGCCCTTGCCGATTTCTACGCCGATCATCGTGCCGACAATCTGGGCGATAACGGCGCCGGGTCCCAGCAGCGCGGACAGTACGGGGATCGAGCAGATGAAGCCCAGCGCGATCAGTCCGAGAATGTTGTTGCTCAGGGGCAGCAGCAGGTTCGCGAACCAGTCGCCGAAGCCGGAGCCCTGAACGATGCCGATTAGCATCGCGACGAAGGCCATGAACGGCAGGATGGTCGTGATCATCGACTGGATCGCGTCGCGTCCCGCCTGATAGAAGGTGTTGACGACCTTGCCGGCGCCCATGCCGACAGCCTGTATAAACGAACGTTTCTTGACCGGCAGGGCGGGCTTTTTATACGTGGTCTGTTCTTTGACAGGTTCCGCTTTCTCATCAGCTTTAATAGAAGCTTCCGTGACCGCTTCGCCCTCCGCCGCGGTGATCTGATCGGGACCGACTGCCGAAACGTAAATCTTTTCCGTTATAAAGGCGGCCAGGGGCCCGCTCTTACCTACCGGCATGATGTTGACGGTCGGGATGCCCTTCTGGGGATAGATCCCGCAGCGCAGCGTTCCGCCGCAGTCGACGATGACGAGGAACAGCTCGTCGTCGGGAACGGTGGTCTTAAAGCCGTTCACCGCGTCGCAGCCCGTCAGTTCGACAATCTTTTCGACAATATCCGGTTCGGCTCCGCCGCCGGTGATATACATGACGACATGCTTCTTTTCATCAGGCTTTACTGTAAGGGGGCCGCCGAATCCGCCGGCGCCTTTTTCGATTTTAACAGCACGATATTCAGACATTATTCAACCTCCGCTGCGACTTCGCCGCCGACGAACATATTCTTTTCAGTAAGCGTTCTTGCAAGACGGACCCCCTGCTGCTTTTCGACGATGCTGGTCGTAAAGTCGGTGATCCAGGCCGAGAAAAAGTTCATAACGATCCCCACCAGCATGTAGCGGATCGCAAGAGGCGTCGTGTTCAGTCCCAGTGCCGCGACGCCGTTGGCGATGCCGAGCCAGACAAAGATCTCACCGACATTGATATGCGGGAACAGGCCGTTGCTGGTGTGGCCGGCGAATCCGGCAGCCGCATAATAGCTGGGTTTCTGGAATTCCGGCAGGAATTTCCCCATCGAGAAGACCATCGGATTGCCCAGCATAAACGCCGAGATAAACGGAAGCACTCCGTAGGCGAGGACGACGTTCTTCGAGCATTTGTTCGCGAACTTGTCCACCTTTTCCGGTCCGATAAAGGCGATCAGGCTGTTCATAAAGACGAGCAGCAGACAGACCTTCGGAATAATTGTCGTGACCCAGCTGACGAAGGTTTCCGCGCCGACGTCGAATAAATTCATGAATCCTTCTGCAAATGTGATAACTGCGTTCATGTTCTCTCCCTTGTGCCGATCATCAGGATGATCGATTTGTTAAATGATGTATTTCAGAATTTCTGTCGTATGGATCTCAGACCGCTTTGTCTTCGAGCCTTCCGCGTCCCGTGACGCGTTTCGCCGCAGCGCCGATCTTTCCCGCTGCCGCCGCAAGGGGGCTGGGCGGTACGGGAATCTCTTCGCCGTTCATGACCTTTCTATAGGTATACATCGCGTCGGTTACCGCCTTCGCCGCCGAATAGGACAGCCGGCGTTCTCTGCAGTCCGCCTCAGTCAGTTCTCCGACCCGCATGCCGTTAAAGAGGTCATAGGGACGGAACCTGGCGAATACCGTAACGCCCTGCATCAGCGCGCCGTCGCGGATCGTGCCGTCCCCGTCTATCGCGAAGATCACGACCGCGCCGGCATGAAGCTTTCCGGCAAAACGGCCTATCGCGGCCCGGCTGCCGTCTTTTCTGAGCAGACGATAATAGCGGGTAAAGCTCTGCATCTGACGAAATGTGAGCAGATACTGAAGCAGGAAGGCTCCTGCGAGCACACAAATAAAAACGAGCATGGGATCTCCTTTAGCATGGGGCTGTTCATTTAAGACAAAATCGGATGAGGTACCGCGAATCGCGGACTGATGGATATCGTCAGATGCTGTCAGCGTTTACTTCATATACATGAAACGCTGCTTTTCTGACTGACTGAATGTATAAATAACTGCTGAAAAATTTGAGAAGACCGCTTCCGGATAAGCCGGAAGCGTCTTTATTAAGATAATCGTGGAAAACTGCCGTCTGACCGGGGGATCAGTATGTTTCAGTTTCGAAAGCCTTCCACGGGATATCCACCGGTTTGCCCTG
>CALMRA010000272.1 GCA_937872065.1 uncultured Eubacteriaceae bacterium
GGATATATCGACAACGGAGATATACGACCACGGATTACAGCTGGACGCCAACAGCTGCGCGGAAACGGTAAGCGCCGCCATATTCAAGGACTAAAAGGAGGTGAAAAATGATAAGTGAACTCAATACCGAGAAAAAAGACCGAGAAGCCGCGCAAAGGCTGCTGAAGATCTCGCGGGAGCTTCTCGATGACCAGTTGTTTCAGTCAATGGCTTACGAAGATCTCAACGCCGCGAGGCGCACGGCTATTCAAACCGCAGGGATTATTATGATTTCAAGAGAAATCCATGAGCATGCAGCCACGATGTACGACGTTATACCCGGAAATTAAAAAGGGGCCAGCCGCCGAAGCAGCCAACCCGTAATTTATTCAACTGCATTATAACAGGCGGCAGGCCGAAAGGCAAAAAAATGATATGGAGACAGGTAAATGAACAATATAGATAAAAATATTATATTCGACGCGCAGAGCGCCCGAAAAACGCGGCACAATCATTATTTCGACGATCTCGACGGTCTCGGCTACACGGATCGGGATTTATATGAATTCCCAGGCGGCTGCTTTGTACATGCTTATGTAGACGGGAAAGAGGCAGTGCTTTTCCGCGGAACGCCTCAAATGGCCGATAATTACCGCGAACACGGGCAGAATCTGCCCGAATTTATTGACGCAGGAACTGAGGTCTTCGGGAATCCTACGCTGCGGATCCTATTTGTTTTATGTACAAAAAACGGGCAAGAACCGTTATATACGTCCGTCATGGTCCCCGCGGACATGACGCAGGAAGAATCAGACCGACAGATAGCAATGGCAGTGCGGGATTACTTCGGAGATTACGCAGATATAATCGGAGACTTAGGAGACCGCGGAGAAAACCTGCATGAATTGGCGGAAAGCAAAAGAGGCGGAGCCACAGACGCGGAACTGTCCGAGCGTATCCGAAATATACACACGGGACCGTTTGTATCGGGAGCTTCAAAGTTCAAAATTCAGCGTATCAAGCCAGACGAAACGCTTGAAGATATTTAAATGTGCCAGCGGGGATAAAATATCCCCGCCTTTTTCGTATATAGAAGTATGTAAACAAATGTTTTCAGAGTAAACAAGAGTAAACGGAGGGCAGTTGATGGAGAATTACTATACAGCGCAGGAAGTGGCGGACAGATTAAAGGTGAAACGGCAGACGGTTTATACCTGGATCCGGGAGGGACGCCTGCAAGCAGACAAGATCGGGAGAACGCGGAGGATCTCAGAAACACAGCTACAGAACTTCATGGCGGAACAGGGGGGATTGAAACAATGAGTAAAATTATGGATTCGATGACCGCGACTCTTATTGAATGCCTAAAGCGGAATCCGGCACTGCTGAAGATGTACCGGGACGGTTATGCGATCTATTTCGAGAATAATCCTTTTACAAAACCCGGATTTGCGCGGGAAGTCTGCGACAGCTTCAGGAATCACGCTCCTGAAATCGAGGCGCCTTACTGGCAGTTTATGTGCTACGGCATGAACGCGGTAAACTGGTATACAGTCGCGGATTTCGTCATATATGGGATGATTCGGGACCCTGAGACGGGAGAACTTATCGATGTGCCAGTGTACGACAGCTCCGAATACGATGAGGAAGACGAATAAATTAATACCGCAGACGATAAAAACCGAGGCTTCAGCGTCTCTCCCGGCTCGGATCTGAGACGCAGAGACCGCGAACACGGCAAAATTCAACAGAAAAACCAATAAAGAGGATGAAATGAACGAAGACGATAAGCGGAACATAGAGCGGTATATCGAGATTTACGAAATGTTACGGGAAAGCCAGCGATTCGAGGACGCCGTTAATTCGGACAAAGATCTGCCGAAAGTCACGGCCATAGCTGCCGCGGCGATCCTGCAGGCGGACAGCTGAAAATAAGCAGCAGGCGCCCATGTGGACCCGTCAATAAAAAAGGAAGTACGGCTAATACATGAACAGAACAGCAAATAGAGTATACTAAAAGACAAGAATAGAAATAACGCGCAACAGGTAGTAAAATTATTCTGGAAAACTAAAAAAGTTCCTTTACCGAATTAAGACAAATCAGGCGGGTTCTTTCCGAAGCTATTTTAAATCATACTGCGGTTTATATACATAATCGGAAGTATAAATACCGAAAAACGGCCTGTTTTCGTGGTTTTCAGGTGTACTACGCTTGTATTATCCCTGTACGACAAACAGAGGAAGAAAACGACAAACGACAAAGAGGGGTGCTACGCGGCGCATTAAACAAATAGTATATTGACAACTATGTCAGAAAATGAGTAATCTAAAAATAGAATAAAGAAGCGCAAAAAAAAGAGCCGCTTGTATTCCAGTACATGCGGCACTTGTAATTGTGATGGTAAAGTCTTAGCCAACCCGCCATCTCTGCGACCATACGGGACCGTATCACGTCACGTGATGTGACACTCCGTACCATCATTTTAGCAAGTACACGAACCGTGTACAATACGTACGGACCGAAAAAATTTACGAAAAAGTAAGTACTTATAACGAAAAAGTGATAAATTTTATCGCTTTTCTAATAATTTATCAAATAACTTTGATAAATCGTAAAATACCGAAACGGTCCAAAGCTACAATGACACAAGAGATAAATTCGAGGCGAGGGCTTTCCCACACGGGCGAGTTCTCGCCTTTTTGCG
>CALMRA010000273.1 GCA_937872065.1 uncultured Eubacteriaceae bacterium
CTGACAAAGGATTCGGACCGGCAGTACAGTAAAGCAGAGACTGCAAAAAAATAAAACCCGGACACTGTCCGGGTTTATCTGCGTTTTGGAGCGGAAGACGAGATTCGAACTCGCGACCCTCGCCTTGGCAAGGCGATGCTCTACCACTGAGCCACTTCCGCTCGCTGAATAATCAGCATAATCTATTATAGCGGGGCTCAGGCGAAGCGTCAAGCAGTAATTTACAATTCCATTGCGGGGAACAGCCTGAGCGAATATTTTTACATTGTGTTACAGGTTTTTTACAAAACTTATCAACTTGACTCTGTAAATATTGTTCACTTTTTAAGCTTGTGGTATAACTAATTTAAGAAACCTTTCAGAATAGTGAACTGAATAACGTTTTGTTTTCAGTTTATATAAAATTTATAAGAGGAGCAGGTCAATGAAACAGCGATTTTCCGCGGGCGGCAGTCTGGCCGTCTGGATCTCGAGCTCTCTAAAAGCGCTCGAAAAAGCCGGCTTCACCGACATCAGCCTCTCTGAAGATAATTCACTCAGAGCAGGTCACAACGACAGTCTGTTCACCGTTCTCTTTCACCAGAGCAGTCCGGGACAGATCACACTTGAAATTGACGGAACCGACGACAAAGATATCAACCTGTATAAATACAATGTTGCCAGAATTCTGCAGGAGGCTCTGAAAAATCCGGACGCCGAAGCAGCGGCGCTGGCGGACATTGCTGCGGCGCGCAGCCGCCGGTCCGAACCGGAAGCGGACGAGTTTATCGAAGCAGTCACAGCCGAACAGATCGGCAGATCTGATATACAGGAACCGGTCCGTGAGGAAACACCTGCCGAAGCGGCAGCCCCGTCGGAACCGACTGAAACAGCTGTTCCTGAAACAGAAGCTGCCGAACCGGAAGCGGTCTCTGAACCTGAACAGGTAACGCCTGCTGCAGCGGAAGAAACTGAACCTGCAGCGCAGACTTCATCTGAGGCAGCAGCCGAAGAAGCTTCCGAACCCGATCATGTTGAGATTGCGGAGCCTGAACCTCCGGAAGAATCCGTACAAAACGAAGGCGGAGGCCTGGCTTCACTGTTCGCATCGCTGCGCGGTAAGAAGCGCGAGCCGGAAGAAACGGAATCTGTTTCTGTAACTGAAACGGCTGAATCAGAAACCGTCGAAGAAGCGCAGCCGGAAGAATCTGCGCCACAGCCGGAAGCAGAACCTGCCGATACCGGGGAAGAATATCCCGGAACCGTTCAGCCGTCCGAACCGACTCCTGTCGAAGCGTCGGAAACTTCCGAAGAACCGGAAAAATCTTCAGAACCGGCAGAGACATCAGAAACGTCAGAGTCCCTCAAAGAAGACGAAACTACGGAATCTGTACCGGAGAAAACGGAAGATACGTCTTTCGAAATACCGGATTTTTCAGAACTCATAGAAGGCGTCACATCTCCTCTGCCCGCCGTCACTCTGCCTGAAGGCACCGTAACTGAAGAAGTCAGCATCGGTGAAATGCTCTCGCAGGATTATAAAACAGAAGCAGCTTCGGTTCCCGAAGAGCAGAGCGCGGAAGAAGCGCCTGCGACGGACGACTCTGAGAAGCTTTCTGAACCGAAGCATCCCGCGCAGGATGTGACTGTTTATACGACTCCCGACGACGCGGATGCGGTTGTCGTTATCGGCGAAGAAACGGCTCCGCCTTCCGAAACCGCTCCTTCTGAATCTGCGCCTGAAGACGAAGCCGCGAAGTCTGCGCTCCTGTCTGAGGAGCATCATGAATACGAAGACCTGAAACCGATCGAAAATCCGACGACTGCAGGCGAGCTTTACAACAATATGCTTCTTGAAACCTCCGGTCCGAGTGATACGACGGCAGAAGAAGTGAAGGCTGCGATGCCTAAAAAACCATGGTACAAGCAGGACTGGTTTGCGCTGCTGATGCTGATCCTTGTACCGCCTGTCGGACTGATTCTAATCTGGCACTTTAAGATTTACACACCGAGAGCACGCAAAATCGTCACAGCATTCTTCGCGCTGTATCTGATCCTCTGGGGATGGCTTGTGGCTATGCCCTTCCTGCCCGCGAGAACTACCACAAGCGGCAATGTAGAAGTTACAGCGGACTCGGTCGAAACACCCAGCAAACAGGATCAGGTTGCAGAATACTGGAATAATTCGGATGTTCAGAACTTTATGACCACAATCCCGACCGATATGTCCGAATACGGAACGATTGTCAGCGGTGTCGGAATTGCCGGAGCGCCGGATCAGGTCGTTGCGATTATGCAGAATCTGACTGACCTTGATAATGCGGTTCTTAAAATCACTGATGTAGGCTCCGACAATGCGGCTTACTCAGTACAGCAGAAAGTAAACCAGGCTGCGGTTGCATATAATGAAGCAGCGCTGAACATGCAGTCTGCGATGCAGAACAGTGACAGCGCTCTTCTGCAGACCGCACAGCAGCAGCTTACAAACGCAACGAGTGTCTTTGAAGAAATAACCGGAGTATACAATGCTGCAGTAGCGGAATAAAACGGTCGTAACGGGGCTGCAGAAATGCGGTCCCGTTTTGTTTTATATTATTTACAGACATGGAGTCAATAATGGATAATTTTACGTTTCAGGCGCCTACAGAATTTGTATTCGGAAAAGATACTGAAAAGGAAGCCGGAAGACTGGTGAAGAAATACGGAGGTTCGAAGGTTCTCGTCCACTACGGCGGCGGAAGCGCGGTAAAAAGCGGACTGATCGACACCATTACAAAGTCTATCGAGGACGCGGGTCTCGAGTACAGCGTATTCGGCGGAGCACATCCGAACCCGAGAAGCGGACTTGTCCGGGAAGGAATCGAAATGGGACGCCAGCTTCACACCGACTTTATTCTTGCGGTGGGCGGCGGCTCCGTCATCGATTCCGCAAAGGCGATAGCCGCCGGAATTCCCTATGATGGAGATTTCTGGGACCTGTACGATAAGTCCGCCCCGATCGAAGAAGCAGTCCCGGTCGGAACCGTGCTGACAATCGCAGCTGCAGGATCAGAAGGCTCGCCTAATTCCGTTATTACGAATGAAGAAAACGGGCTCAAACGAGGAACAAAATCCGAGCTTCTGCGGCCGAAATTTTCGATTCTCGATCCGGCGCTTACCGAAACCCTGCCGCAATGGCAGACGGCATCGGGAATCACAGACATGTTCGCTCATATCCTCGAACGCTATTTTACAACGACTGCAGATGTCGAAGCTACCGACCGGCTATGCGAAGGGCTTATGCTGGGTATTCTCGAGGAAGCCCCGAAGGTAATTGCAGACCCTCATGATTACCAGGCACGCGCTAATCTGATGTGGACGGGTACCCTTGCTCACAACAATACCTGCGGTGTCGGAAGAACTCAGGACTGGGCCAGCCATCATCTTGAGCATGAGCTGTCGGGAATGTACGATGTGACTCACGGAGCCGGCCTTGCCGTGATGTTTCCCGCCTGGATCGAATATACGGCTCAAATCGATCCGACTCGCGCCGCTCAGCTTGCACACCGTGTTTTTGGCGTTTCGAACGATCTGAATGATCACGAAGCTGCGATAGAAGGTGTCCGCCGTTTCAGAAGCTTTCTTAAATCGATCGGCATGCCGCTCAATTTCAAAGAGCTCGGCTGCCGCAGAGGCGACATTCCCAGGCTCGTGGACAAGCTGTTTACAAATATCGATACCGAAGGCGTATACGCTGTGCTGAAGCCTGAGGACTGCGTGAAAATTTACGAAGCTGCCGCGGATTACGAGGACTGATTCCGGCGGACTTCCGTCAGGGACATACGGTCGGTCGATAATACGGATGACAGTCATTTAAAGCGAAAAAGGACTTCCGATTAGATTAAGTCGGAAGTCCTTTTTTTCGTTTATCTGAAGCGCTTTTCCGCTTCGTATTCACTGTTTAGAAAATCTTTTTTCTGAAGATCAGTATCACTGCAACTGAAACTGCTGCAGCAGAAGCCGCGAGAATCAATACCCAGTTCTGTGTTGCCGTCTGCGTGAGAGTGCCGGCAGACGCGAGCGAAAGTATCTGCGCATCAGCGGACTGAGCGTTCTGAGTTTCGATGTTTCCGGTTCCCTGAGCAAGATCGCTGAGATCACTGTTAATTACTTCCACCTGATTACCGTCGATTGTTTCAGTCGTCGAATTTTCACTGACCGCCTGCTGTTCTCTGACAGTCGTGTCAGTTACGGCCGTAACGCCCTTTTTAGACTCTATCGTCACAGATCCTGAGACAGTTTTATAATTTTCCGTATCGTCAGGCGTAAAAATCACGGAAACAGTTTCGCTTTCGGAATCCGGTATTAACGAAGGATCAGCGAACGTGAACGTACCGCTGACTGCCTTTCCGGTTGCCTGGCTTACTGCTTCGCCTTCAATCTTCGAACTGGACAGGCTTTCCCCGTTCTCGATAGGCGTAGCCTTCAGACTGGTCAGTACCGGCGTATCCTGAACGATCGTAATGGTCAGATCACCGCCGAATTCTGCCGCCTGATAAAAGGAGTCATCCGGCGTAAAGACTACCGCACAACGGTTCTTTCCGACCGTAAGCTGCTGATCGGGGTCCTTCCAGCTGAAGGTTCCAGCGACGTTTGCCTGTCCGCCTTCAAGAGCGATTTCTGACAGCGTGGTTCCGTACGGCCAGCTCTTCTGACTTATCGTCGGAGCTTCATAAATCTTCAGAGGAACCTTTACCTCCAGCACTGCAGTATTCTGGGCATCTGCATAACCGGAACCGCTCAGGTCAGTATAATAGGCTGTGATCGTATAGGTTCCAGGTGTCTGTGTCGTCAGGCTGACTGTTGCTTCTCCGTCCTGATCCGGCTGAACGCCGTATTCCGTAACGGTCTGAGCAGCATCAGATTCGATATCGACAACAATCTGACCGACCGTTACCGCTTTGCCGGAACTGTCTTTAACTGTAATACATATCTGGGCGCTTTCACCGCTGAGAACAGCAGGTGCGCTTATTTTTAATGTGACCGGGACCGCCGCTGCGAAGGCCGAACTGCTTAAACAGACGAACCACATCAGCAGGATCGCGGCCAGAATGGGAAATTTTCTTCTCATTAGGGCTCCGTTTCATCCGCTTTGAAGACGGATCGTTAACTTATAATTCAAAACTAGTGTATCACGGCCGCTTCAGTGATGCAAACTGCGGAGATATATTCATTTATGTAAATTTTTACCCGAAATCTACTAAAAAATCCTGCAGACCTTCATTTCTACTGAATTCCTGATTTTTCTGTCGTTCTGTCCATCCAGTCCAGAAGATACCGGTAAATTTCATAACGGTTAGTTTCGTTCAGCAGCTCGTGACGATCCCCCCGAAACAGCTTGAGGGTGACATCCTTCATCCCGATTTCTTCAAGCCAGGAATAAACCTCCTCAGGTCCCCTGCCGCAGCTTCCGACAGGATCCATGTCGCCTGATACGATCAGTATCGGCAGTGTCTTTCTGATTTTTTCCGCCCATTTTGTTCCGGTAACATCATCGAGAAGCTGATAGAGATCGCGGTATCCCTGAGTTGTAAATGTGAACTGCGTCCATGGATCCGCTCCGTACTGTTTTCTGCTCTCCAGGTTTCTGGAAAGCCATGCATTCGGATCATTCTCATCCTTGAAATGGTCATTATAGCCTGTAAAGCTGAGATTTTTCAAAAACTCGCTTCGATAACGAGCCCCCTTCGTATCCCTGATAATTCTGCTGAGAAGCTTCGCGACAGGGAGCGCCGTATTTTTCCCGGCTGTTCCCATACAGATATATCCCGTAAGCTCGTCTTCGTAGGAAGCGACATAATTTCTCGTAATAAACGATCCCATACTGTGACCGAGGAGAAAATACGGTACGTCAGGAAATTCTGTCCGAAGCAGATCGTGAAACAGATGTTCGTCTTCCGTCAGATAATCCGCTCCGCCTGATTCTCCGAACCACCCGAGCTCTTCATCTCCGTTCGCGCTTTCACCGTGGCCGAGATGATCGTCACCCGCGACAGCAAACCCGTTTTCCGTCATAAATCTGGCAAATCCCTCATACCGCGCGATATATTCGTTCATCCCGTGAACGATCTGCAGTACGCCCCTGACGTCTCCGTCAGGCAGCCAGCATTTCGCCTTGAGTTCATGTTCTCCATCCGAGCTCATAAACGTCATTTTT
Source organism: uncultured Eubacteriaceae bacterium (assembly GCA_937872065.1). Lineage (GTDB taxonomy): Bacteria > Bacillota > Clostridia > Eubacteriales > Eubacteriaceae > UBA7485. Next base: position 6,176 of record CALMRA010000273.1, read on the forward strand.
TTTTCGATCATAGTATCCCCCCTTGATCTGTTTTTGAATAATTTCCAATTCGTAGTATAATAATGTACTGACCTTATATCTGTATATTAAGGCCTCTAGGCCATTTTTGACAGGAGTAATGAATGAGTTTAACAGGAGTAAGTCTGGTCCTGGCGGTTGTCTTTGCCGTCTGCGGCTATATTTTTTCAAAAGGCAAAGGTACGGCCCTGCTCGCAGCTTTTATCATGCTGACGCCTGATGAGCGCCGTACAATCGACCTTCCGACATTATGCCGCCGGCTTCATAAAGTCATGTATTATTACTGCGGCGGATTTATGCTTATGGCGCTGTTTACGCTGCTTAACTGGAGCCTGCTGTACTGGATGAGCATCGCCGTTTTCGTATACTGTATCTATCTGACTATCCAGGCGGTCAGAAAAGCAAAGGACGAGGTCTGAGGACCCGTTCTTTTTTTGCCTGAAATTCAAATTTTGGTCAAATTAGAATATGAAACTTGTTTTATATGAAAATCAGTCAAATTTTAAGCGGCCGCCTCATTTCTGCCATATTTTCCCGCTAATATTATAACGAATCAATCGACACCTTACATATAATTCTCATAGAAAAGGAAATACTGCAGATGAAAAAACTACAACGCAAGCTGATTATCGATCTAATCCTGATCCTTCTGTTTGTCACGCTGCTTTTCGCGTCATTTACCGGCTATGCCTATCATGAAATAGCAGGCCTGGGCGCGGGACTGATCGTCCTGATCCATCTGGGTCTGAACAGCCGCTGGATCCGCGGCATTTTCAAAAGAAATGCGTCGAAAAGTCCGGCACAGACCGTTAAAATCATTCTGAACAGCGCGATAGCTGTAAGTCTTGTCGTTTCCCTCGTTACGGGCGTGCTGATCTCCGTCGTCCTGTTCCCCGATCTGGGCATCTCAAACCGGGCGTTCTGGGTTACCCTCCATAACTGGAGCTCCTATATTGCGGCAGGCCTGATGGGCGTTCACATCCTTCTTCACGCTTCATACCTGAAGAACGGTGTTCGCAAGATCTTTTCGGGCGACACGGGAAAACGGCTGAAACGAAGATTCGCAGTAACGGCTTCTATTCTGTTCCTCGGCGTATTCGCCTACGGACAGTACAGGAACACCGCGAATGCCCTTGAAAGCTACAAAGCTTCGTCTGACACAGCCGGAAGCTCAGATACATCCGCTTCCGAAACTGCGCCTCAGGAAATTGTAACCGCTGAGGAACCTCAGCAGGAAGAAATTATCGTCAGCTCTGACGATACTCAGATCACAGAACCTGCAGTCACCCTCACCGAATACCTTGACGGCATGACCTGCACAGGCTGCGGCAAGCACTGCCCGCTCACCAATCCGCGCTGCGGTAAAGGAGAAGTTCAGGCTTCCCAGGCAGCGGATGAATACGCGGCTCTCTACGGCCAGTCCTGATCTGATGCACAATCAAAATGCGGCATCTGTCGGATAGAATATTACTGAACAGACTTAAGGCTCTCTGCACAACTGTGGAGAGCCTTTTACATTGAATAAAAAAAGCGGACACGAGGTCCGCTTAAAATATCCGGTATTTATTTCTTTCCCGAAGAGTCAGGATTTATTCGTTGCTTTCCTTCACGGATTCTTCCGGATGTGAGGTTTCCCACAGACGGTCCGCGACCGGTTTCCAGCGCTTGGCTGCGAATTCGCACTTATCGGACAGCGAATGAACATCTTCAGGGTTCTGAAGGTCCGTGGACTTCGCGCCTGATTTGTCAACCATGTTTGCCAGCGCGCCGGCGTTATCCAGCAGCGGGCAGGGTCTTAACATGTTGTCGCTGAAGGGCTGGCCTTCTTTGTAGGCCATGAACAGCGGGCTCTGGTACGCTTCGATAAGCGTCTTTTCATGGATATTGGAATCCGAATAATGGATGAACGCGCAGGGTTCGATATCGCCGTTTGCGTTGATGTGCAGGTAGTTGCGCCCTCCGGCGATACAGCCGTGGACATATTCGCCGTCGTTCCAGAAGTCCATCGTAAAGAGCGGTTTGGTCTTTCTGAACTTGCGGATCTGATGATACATCAGTTCACGCTGGGAAGCGGTGGCCATCAGTTCCGGAACAGCGTCTACGCCGACCGGCATATATGTGAAGAACCATGCGAATTTCGCGCCGCGTGCGATCATATCGTCAAAGTATTCTTCGGACCCGATGATATCGCAGTTTTTGCTCGTATAGCAGCAGGAAATTCCGAAGGGAAGCTTCTTCTTCTTAAGCAGAGTCATCGCGTCTACGACAGCCTGATAGGTGCCCTTGCCGCGGCGGAAGTCCGTTTCTTCTTCAAAACCTTCGACAGAGATCGCCGGAATGAAGTTCTTGACGCGCAGCATATCGTCCGTGAACTGTTCGTCGATAAGCGTGCCGTTCGTGAACGAAAGGAACATGCAGTCCTGATGCTTTTCGCACAGTCTGATAATATCCTTTTTGCGGACAAGCGGTTCTCCGCCTGAATAAATGTACATGAAGGTGCCGACGGCCTTGCCCTGGGTGATGATGCTGTCAAGGGTATCGAAATCCATATTCAGCTTGTTGCCGTATTCTGCAGCCCAGCAGCCTGTGCAGTGGAGGTTGCATGCCGATGTCGGGTCCATCAGGATTGCCCACGGAATATTGCAGCCGTACTTTTCACGGGCTTTTTCCTGTCTGCGGCAGCCGATCATCGTCGTATTTACGATAAAGTTTTCGAAGAATTTTTTGCGGATGGACGGATCGACATCATCCCAGATGTTGCGGATAAGCTGATACCAGTT
>CALMRA010000274.1 GCA_937872065.1 uncultured Eubacteriaceae bacterium
GCTAGAAGACTTCACTTTCAGGTTCGGAATGTTACTGAGTGTTTCCCTTCTGCCGTTGCCACAAGACTTTATTATTATACAAGCCTCGCAAACTTTTGGCAAGTGCTTTCTGAAACTTTTTTAGAAGTTTTTTCAGTCTGTTTTCAGAGATTATTTCAATCGAAATTACCCTGCTGTTTGATAATAAAGGTTTACCGGGTTGTTGTCAAGGCCTTCCTAGAACTCCAGCTCTCTCTTTTCGAACACCAGCGCTGAAAGCGCGATACCCGCGGCAATATAGAGCAGTATCCCGAGAAACGACGGGAAGCCGAAGATTCCGAGGATCAGCCGGGCTTTAAATACCGAAATCAGGTTTGTCGGCAGCTGATTCGACAGATGAAGCCCCGCATGAAAAGTCCCTGCGAGGATAAAGATCAGCGCCCCCAGCACCAGCAGGTCCGCCAGAACGAGAAGGAACCGCGGAAATCACCAGCATCTCGGGGGCAGATCCTTCGAAGAAAGCCGTAACAGTCGTAACGGTCGTCTCTGACAGCGGCGGTATCCCTGAAAATCCAGCGGATCAGAACGGAACATCGAATACGTCCGGACATGCCGGTACGTCTGCTTCGCCGGGAACGGGACTGACCGACTCCCAGAGCATGCTTTACGCCTGCCTGATTATCCTGCTCAGCACGGGCTGCGTACTGGCTGCGGCTGTATTCGTAAAAATCCGGCCTGACCGGAAACGAAGCTAGACGGCTGCCTTAACAATAGAAAAATCACACAAAAAAGGCGTTCTGTCACCGGATCACGTTTAACGGTCCGGCGGCAGAACGCCAATATTCTTATGAACAGATCTCAGGCTCAGAAATAATCAGATCTCAACTTAGAACTCCAGCTCTCTCTTATCGAACAGGACCGTCGTGAACAGCAGTCCGGCGGCGGTGTACGCGCAGATCCCGAGGAATTCCGGGAAACTGAAGCTTCCCTTCATCAGCGCGGTGGTGAAGTCGTCGAGGAGCCCCGTCAGCAGGAAGCTGTCGATGTTCATGCTGGACAGCGCCGGCAGGGTGAACAGCAGGTCCAGAAGGATCCCGAGAATATTCGACGCCAGCAGCAGATACAGGAAGATGGATGTCCCCGTTCCCTGCATGTAGAAAATCAGGATCATCGTCAGGCTGCCGTAGGAAATTACGCTGAGCCAGACACTGAACAGGTCGATAAACAGGTCGCCGATGTTTCCCGAAGACAGACCCGTACTCATGAATATGCCGGCGATCCATACGACAATTCCCATCATCAGCAGATCGATAACCACGAGGATGCAAAGCTCGAAGAACTTGCACAGTACCACCTGCCAGCGCTCCATGCCCCTGCCGATGGCGATCTGCATCGTCTTCGCCCGGAAATCCTCCGAGAAGACGGAAATCAGCTCGATCACGCCGAACAGAAGCGGCAGCATATTGGCCAGATACTGATTGCTCAGAGAAATATAGTCGGAGCCGCGCCCCTTTCCGGCGCCTGAAGCCGCGAGGTAGATGATAAAGCCCGCATAGACGGCGGCCAGAACGATAAGCCTCGGAACGCGCTTGAATATCCGTTTCAGATCTGCCGAAATATAATTAGTCATTTTCCTTGCCTCCCAGCAGTTTGAAATAGTAGTCTTCGAGACTGCTGGATTCCTGTACTTCGCCCAGTATCTTCACCCCCGCCTGATTCAGGGCGGTCCTCGCTTTGTCAAGGTCGTCGATATCGATATACTGTTATAGTATAGGATGATTATCGTATCCGATACTATAACATTCGTACAGATCTCGTATGGTATAAGCACAAAAATATTTTTAAAAAAGGATACCAATACCACCCTATAATAAGATATGTCTTTTTATATCGATCGCAGTTAGCGGGCGCTTATCACTCTGGCTCTCTTATTTTAAAATTCCAAAAAATAAAAAAAGCCCGCCAGCACGGGCGTTAATTATCAAAAATGGCGACCTGAACGAGACTCGAACTCGTGACCTCCAGCGTGACAGGCTGG
>CALMRA010000275.1 GCA_937872065.1 uncultured Eubacteriaceae bacterium
CCCTCGATCTGATGGGCAAGAGGCTGACGACTGACGGGATCGTCGAGAGCGCGAAGATCCTCGCCCGGACCGGCGTGACCTGCGTCTACCACTTCCTCGTAAATACCCCGCAGACCGACGACGCTCAGGTCCGGGAGGCGAAGGCGCTGATCGAACGGATCTATGAAGCGCACCGGGAGACGAAATCGCTGGGAACGATCGTGCTGAATCTGATCCGTATCCTGCCCGACACCCGGATCGAGCAGATCGCCCGGGAAGACGGAACGATCTCGGACCGGACGGATCTGCTCTATCCGGTGTATTATGATCCCGAGGAATGGCGGACGCTGCGCTACGATCTCGAGGTCTGGCATCAGAAAATGAATGTCGAGATGTGGCAGGAACAGAACGAACAGCCGGCAGATCCAGAATCTTCCGCCGAAACTATATCCGAAACTGAAGATGAGGGAACCGATGAAGATCACATTGCTTGAGCCTCCGAGAAAGGCCGCGCCTGACCGGAGCAACGATATCGCGAATACAACGCTGTCTGCATGCCTGAATTCAGGCTACGCCGCCGCTGTCCTCGAAAAAGCGGGCCATCAGGTCCGAATCATCGAAGGCTATATGGAAGGCATGGACTGGAACGACGTCGAACGGAGCATCGCACGGAGTCAGCCGGAGCTGCTGGCAGTCCATATGGTATATAACTGGGACGACAACCGTGAGCTCTACGCATTCCTTTCGAAGGTCAAGGAAGAATTCGGAATCCGCTACGTCGCGGCCTACGGCTACTATCCGACCTTTGCGGCCCGGGAGATCCTGACCGCATGCGAATCCATCGATTATATCCTTGTCGGGGAAATCGAAAACACCTTTCTCGATCTGGCGTCCAACCCGAATGATCCCGTCTTTATCCAGGGGCTGGCCTACCGTGATCCCTACGCGAAACGGGGAGTACGCATGTCGATGGGAAAGCTCGTCGCAAACCTCGACGACCTGCCCTTCCCGATCCGCTCGGCTTCGTCAATGCCCGGCGGAGAGGTGAATATTCTAGGGAGCCGCGGCTGCTACGGCAGCTGCACGTTCTGCTATATCAATCCGTATTACGGGCTCCGCGGTGAAAACGGCGAGACCGTCGGGCGCTGGCGTCCCCGCTCTCCTCAGAATATCGTCGACGAGATTGACCAGATCTCGCTGGAGACCGGAGCGGATTATTTCTATTTTACGGATCCGAATTTTTACGGACCAGGAAAACGCGGACGCGAACGGGTGCTGCATCTCGCGGAGCTTCTCGAAGGACGTCATATCCGCTTCGGGATCGAAGCGCGGGCCAACGATATCGAGCCTGAAACGATCCGCGCCCTGAAGAAAGCCGGTCTTCAGGATATTCTCGTGGGACTTGAGAGCGGACGGGACGAGTCTCTCGAAAGACTCGGCAAAAAAACGAGCGTCGCGGACAACGAAAGGGCTCTGGCGGTTCTGCGTGAAAACGGGATCGAACCCTCGGTCGGCTTTATCATGTTCGAGCCCGACTCGTCCCTGGAGGATCTTCGTGTCAACTTCGACTTTCTGAAGCGCAACCGGCTGCTGGACCGGCTGGAAACTGCGGTAAACGTACTGTACCATCATCAGATTATCCTGCAGGGCAGTCCGTCCTATAATATTCTCAGGGATGAAGGAAAGCTGATTCTGTCGGATCATTCCGAATACGAAGCGGAGACCAGCTATGAACTGCCGGGTACGGCGGCCATGGCAGAAGCGATGCGCCGGATTACGAATCATATCTTTGACTACATGCAGGATACCTGGCAGCTTTCCGCTGACGGTGACGACACGATCCGTGAAACATACGACAAAATCTCGGTTCTCCTCTCCGACTCATTTGAAAAAGCCCTGGATCTCGTCGAGCATTCCGGACCCGCGGCGCTGGAAAAAAGCGATTTCGTACAAAAGGTCAACGACACGGTGGACAGAATCGCGGGTAGAAGCTGATTTCCTTCAGCACAGATTTATCGTTTCTGACGATACAGACAAAAAGAACCGGCGGCCGCCGGTTCTTTTTGTCTGCCTGAGATATATTTACCTGATAAAATTCGTCCACGGACGGTCCCCGGTATCCTTCGGCGGTCTGATATCCGCTTTCTTCCCGGCGTCGATGCATTTGAGCAGCCAGGCCATATTGGCGCCGAGCCGCTTCATGACGTAGCGGCCTTCCGCGTCTTCACGGGTCTGTTCCGCGTTTCCGCCGAATTCCATCGGCCAGTACACGGATGTCGCCAGCGGCATCTGGGAGATCGTGAAATATTTCGTCAGATCGTCGATGGCCGCGTTGGTCCCCGCACGTCTGGCTACCGCGATAGCCGCGGCCGGCTTGTGGGCGAAATTATTCCCCGCGTAAAACAGACGGTCCATGATGCATTCGAGGGTTCCGTTGGCGCCTGCATAGTAGGTGGGAGTCCCGACGATGATACCGTCCGCGTGGTCCATGTCGTCCAGCACTTCGTTGACGATATCTTCGTTGAAGATGCACCGGTGCGTCTCATTGCACTTGCCGCAGGCGATGCAGCCGTGGACCGCCTTCATCCCGACCCAGTACAGCTTCGTTTCGATCCGGTTGTCCTGAAGCTCTTCGATAATATCGTCGAGGGCCGCTCTCGTGCTGCCGTTTTCATGGGGACTGCCGTTTATCAGTATGACTTTCATATACGTCTCCTTCTCATTCCTTATTTGCTGTCACAGCAATGCAGCTGCTTAATAATTTGCTTTCTGATTTAGTTATACCCCCGGAGCCAAATGAATACAGCAAATTTTCATCCTCCGGAATGCTTGACAGCATAATATGTAACTATTATAGTTACATTATCCCGGACCGTTACGGTTTTCCCGGGAAATAAATTTTGAAAAGAGACGGCTATGAACCTGACCCTTGAGACCGGCGTTCCGGTCCTGACCGTATTTCTGCAGGGACTGTTAAGCTTCCTGTCCCCCTGCGTCCTGCCCCTGCTTCCTGTCTATATCAGCTACCTTGCCGGAGGCGCGGATTCTCCGGAGGAACACAGACAGAGACGGATCACCGTCAACACGATCTTCTTCGTAATCGGAATCAGCTTCGCGTTTTTCGTGCTGGGACTGGGCGTCACCGCTCTGGGCCGATTTTTTACCGACAGCAGGATCTGGATCACCCGGATCGGCGGGATCCTGATGATCCTGTTCGGACTGTATCAGCTGGGCGTCTTCGGTCATTCCGGCACCCTCGATACCGAGCGGCGTCTGCCCTTCAATCTCGACAGATGGACGATGGGCCCCGTTCCGGCGCTGCTGCTGGGCTTCACCTTTTCCTTCCCCTGGACACCGTGCATCGGCCCCGTACTGACGGGCGTCCTGCTGATGGCGGGCACCGCCGCGACACAGGCCGCGGGCTTCGCGCTGATCGGCGTGTATACCCTGGGCTTCGTCCTGCCCTTCCTGCTGCTGGGCTTCTTCACCGGAAAGGTCCTGGACTTTTTTCAGAAGCGCAGAAACTTCGTCCGGTATACCGTAAAGATCGCCGCGGTGCTGCTCATTATTATGGGAACCATGATGCTCACCGGATGGATGAACAATATCACCGGCTATCTGTCGGGAAACGAGACTGAAAGCGTTCAGAGTGCAGACAGCAGTCAGGCGGACAATGCGGATTCTCAGAACGCATCCGACTCGGGCAGCGCCGGCAGCTCGGAGAGCTCCGCTTCACAGAGCCAGGACAGCGCCCGTTCCGCGGCGCCTGATTTCACCCTGCAGGACCAGTATGGGAATACCGTCACGCTGTCCGATTATCAGGGAAAGACGGTCTTTCTGAACTTCTGGGCCACCTGGTGTCCGCCCTGCAGGAACGAGATGCCCGAGATTCAGCAGCTGTACGAAAGCTACGGCGAAAACGGCGGAGATGTGATTATCCTCGGCATCGCAGCCCCGAACTACGGTCAGGAAGGCTCCGTCTCCGACATTAAGGAATTCCTCGGCGACAACGGCTATACCTTCCCGGTAGTCATGAACAGCGGCGGAAGCCTCTATTCCGACTACGGGATCTCTTCCTTCCCGACGACGATCATGATCGACAGCAGCGGCAATGTCTACGGCCGGGCCGTCGGCGGTCTCTCCTACAGCCAGATGGAGAGTATCATTAAGCAGACCCAGGCCGGCTGATCATTCGTTTCCGCCGACGATGCGCGCGTAGGTCCGGCTGGTCAGATAGTAGAACAGCGCGTAAACCGCAGCGAATACAAGAATCGTCGCAACGGTGCAGGTCCAGAACAGGGGTTCGTTCTGCAGATGCAGCAGCTCGAGGATCCCGCGGATCATCTTCGTCGAGGCCGCCAGATGGATCACGGCTGCCAGCAGCGGCAGGAAAAAGACCATCAGAATCTGGGAATTGACCGTTTTCCGGATCTCCTTCGTGCTCATCCCGACCTTGCGCATAATCTCGTAGCGCTCCCGGTCGTCATAGCCCTCGGTGATCTGCTTGTAGTAGATGATAAGCAGCGTCGCCGCGAGAAACATCGTTCCGAGGAATATCCCGATAAAGAAGAAGCTTCCGTAGGTCTGATAGAATGTCTGCCCCGCTTCGAGCCTGCTGGTCACGCCTCCGTTGATCCCCTGATCTTCCATTTCCGAACGCAGCTCCGCGGTGAATGCTTCCTGCTGCCCATCGGTTCCGTCGGTGTCGAATTCATAGAAATAAGGCAGAATCGCGCTGTCCTGACCGTACCCGTAATTGTACGCGCTCAGGATGGGCGCGGCATCGGCAGTCACGACGTAAAAGGTTCCGTAATAGTTGCCGATGGTCTTGTCGATGACCGGAAGGGCGTCGGCGTTCCCTGCGATCCGGTAGTCGGTTCCGTCAAAATCGAGTGACGTGATTTCGGTATCCCGCACAGAGGTCACCAGCACCTGATCCG
>CALMRA010000276.1 GCA_937872065.1 uncultured Eubacteriaceae bacterium
CGCACTAGTTACTGTAGTCTAGTGGTTAATCGAAGTCTTCAGAGTCATTGTTTCATTCATTCAATTGTTAGGATAGTTACCGTTTGATTTGACGCTTAAGAATAGGGGCAAAGTGATGAGTGGGATTTTGGACTGTTGAAAAGAATTATGGGTGCAGTAAATCAAGTCAGAGAAAGACATATTCTTTAGCCGGGAGCATGGTGATGTCTTTTTATAAAACAATTTTTGCTGTTATGGCACAGAATCATTTTCGTATTAATTGTGATAAAACTCGTACATAAATATATAAGGAATGAGCACAAAAAAATTTTTCAAAAAGGATACCCATGCTTTTTAATGATAAGAATTGACCTGGTTCCTAGCATTCTGTTATCTCCTTCGGTTTAGTCACCTACAAGATAACAGTTCTTGGTGATCAGGTCATTTTTAATTCGGTGATTTTAATCAATTATAGTTCGGCACTGACAGAACTGGCGTAAATTCTTCGAGCGGACCTGTATTGACGTGTAAAAATATGGTTCGGATATAAATTCTAATATTCGTTAAAAACAATGTATTATTTACGAAATAATGTTATAATATCAAGGTCCTTCAAGACGAAAATATAAAAATTGAATAAAGATACTTATATATGTTCAAGATTGGTTGAACGTCTCTACAAGCTACCATAATAGTTACCTATAAGTTCCCACTGTTTTTTATTAAGCAGTGGGAATTTCTGCGTTCAGAGAAAGGTTCAGCTAATTGAGAAGGGATTTTATTTTAAAAGGGAATATTTGCTATAGTCAAAAGAGAGATATTCTCGAAGCAGCAGAAAATCGGTATGTTATCTGCGTAGAAGGTAAAAGTAAAGGTGTCTTTAAAGAAATTCCGGATGAATATTCTGAATTACCTGTTATTGATTATGGTAATCAGATTATTATACCGGGTTTGATCGATCTTCATATGCATGCTCCCCAATATTCCTTCAGAGGTCTGGGAATGGATTTGGAATTATTAGAGTGGCTGGAAACGAATACCTTCCCTGAAGAAGCTAAATTTGCCAGCCTTGAATATGCAGAGAAATCATATCGTATCTTTACAAATAATCTCAAAAGAAGCGCAACTACAAGAGCATGCGTCTTTGCAACAATCCACCGTGATGCCACAATTCTTTTAATGGATCGATTAGAAGAAAGCGGACTGGTTACGATGGTAGGCAAAGTAAATATGGATAGAAACTCTCCGGATTATCTCAGGGAAGAGTCTTACCAGGTATCGGCGGATGAAACTGTGAAATGGCTTCTCCAGACCGCGAATAAGGAGTATAGGAATACTTCTCCCATTTTGACTCCGCGTTTTACTCCCAGCTGCACGGATATGCTTATGAATGAACTGAATAAAATACAGGAAGAATTCAATCTTCCAGTGCAGTCTCATCTCTCGGAAAATCCAAGTGAGAGAGAGTGGGTAAAAGAATTATGCCCATGGGCTGAAACCTATGCAGATGCATATGCCAGATTCAATTTGTTTGGAAAAGAGTGTCCGACTATCATGGCTCACTGTGTCTACAGTGACGATAAAGAAGTAAAAATGATACGGGACAGAGGTGTTTTTGTTGCTCACTGTCCTGAATCAAATACTAATCTGTCTTCAGGAATAGCCCCGGTACGTCGTTTCTTAAATGAAGGAATCCACGTTGGACTCGGAAGTGATGTGGCAGCGGGCTCCTCTGAAAACCTGTTTTTCTCAATGACACAGGCGATACAGGCTTCAAAGCTCAGCTGGAGACTGCTGGATTCGTCGATGGATCCTCTGACGATTGAAGAAGTCTTTTATATGGCAACTAAAGGCGGAGGAGAATTTTTCGGGAAAGTCGGAAGTTTTGAACCGGGATACGAGTTTGATGCGGTTGTATTAGATGACAGCCGGCTTGAACATCCTCAGGAATTAAATGTAAAACAGCGATTAGAACGATTGATTTATTTTTCCGATGATCGGGAAATACATGCAAAATATGTAAGGGGACAAAAGATATTTTGAGAAATGTCAGCGAAGCAGAGGATGAGGTTCGAAAACGGCCGACAGAGTTCAGATCCTGGAGCTTTCAATCGATCATATGACGGGCAAGCTGGTCAATGAGTCTTGAAATGAAATACTATTGTTTTCATGCTTATAATTGAATTCAAATGGATATTGGGTTAAACTAAAAACAAATAATAATGATTATGGCAAAGGAGCTTTCTTCTATCCGTTCGGACAGAAGAGGGCTCCTTTTTTATTGTTGAAGAACAGGAAAAATTATGAAGACTATCGACGACAAACGCATCAATAGGCTCCTCGCACGCAACGGCGTACGTTTCGGTATTTATAAAAACGGGACATTTAACGAGCAGCTGTTTCCGTTTGATTCAATCGCCCGCGTTATCACGCATCTGGAATTTGAAACGCTTCAGGCCGGACTGATTCAGCGTGTGGACGCTCTCAACGCTTTTCTGGAAGATATCTATCATGACGGAAATGCCGTCAGGGACGGTGTTGTTCCGGAAGAATTCGTTTATTCTGCGAAAGGCTACCTGCCTGAGTGTGCGGACATTACGCCTCCTGGCAGCATTCACAGCCATATTTCCGGTATCGATCTCGTTCAGGATGTGGACGGGAGCTGGACGATACTCGAGGATAATCTGCGGATTCCGTCCGGCGCGTCCTATCCGCTTATCGCCCGTGAGCTCTCCCGCATCGCGTCTCCGGAAACCTTCCGCGAACAGAGTATCGTGGACAACCGGGATTACGGAGATATGCTTCGTGAGGCGATGGATTACGCGAATCCCGGAGGAATCAGCGTAATACTGACACCCGGGCGCTATAACGCTGCTTATTTCGAGCATTCCTATCTTGCTGAAAAGACGGGAGCTCTGCTGGTCGGATCGGCAAGCCTTTTTGTCAAAAACAATAAACTCTATCACAAAGATTATAAAGGAGGAGAGGTCAGGGTAGGAGCCGTCTATCGTCGTATTTCAGACGAATATCTCGATCCGCTCACATTCCTGCCGGAATCGCTGATCGGCGTACCAGGGATTATGGACGCTTACCGGGCCGGCAATGTCGCGCTGCTCAATGCGCCGGGAAACGGCGTTGCGGATGATAAAGGCATCTATTATTTCGTTCCAGCGATGATCCGTTACTATCTTGGAGAAAAAGCGGTATTGAAAAATGCGCCCACTTATCTTCCGTTCTTTGAAAAAGATATGGAACTTGTTATGGACCGTCTTGACGAGCTCGTCGTAAAGGATGTAGCGGAAGCAGGCGGATACGGCGTTGTCTTCGGAAGTTCCCTTAACGGGGAAGATCTGGAAAAGCTGCGACAGGCTGTTATCGCAGAGCCCAGACGGTTTATCGCGCAGGAAGTCGTGGACTTTCGCGATATGGACGTCAAGGAAAACGGCGAGACGGTTCCAAGAAAAGCGGACCTTCGGGCGTTCGTCGTCACAGGTTCTGAAACTCGCGTCTGGGCCAGCGGTCTGACACGTTTCTCGCGCGACCCCGATTCGTGCATCGTCAATTCTTCACAGGGAGGAGGCTTTAAAGACACATGGGTATTATCACGATAGACAATGGCTACAATCTTTTCTGGCTGGGCAGGTATTCGGAACGCGTCATGACGACGCTTGACGAATTTGTCATTCATTTTGACCGGATGCTGGATATGGATCCGGCAGCTTATCTGGATTTTCTGGAGAAGCTGGCGCTTCCGAATATCTATATCGATTCGGAGGATTTTTTCAGACGTTATCTCTCGGATCCGGACAACCCGGATTCGATTTTTAAGCAATCTTGACAGAGCGCTGGAAGACGGCATACGAGTCCGCGAAGAAATTTCGACGCCTGATCTCGGCATGCTTCAGCAGGCCAGGACCTTTCTCGTCAGCTGCAGCCCTGATGATGAAGATTTTCTGTATCGAATCCGCAGCGTAAGAGATTATATTTATGCGTTTATGGGAGCCGCAGACGATCGCATGGCGGCGCCTAATGCTGTCCATATCTTAAAATGCGGTCGTCAGGTGGAGCGACTCGACCTTTATATGCGGCTCGAACAGCCCTTTGAAAAGATCGAACGCGAGTTCGGAAGACTATGCGACAGGCTTCGCAGATTCGACAAAAATTCTCCGTATAAATACGTGCAGGACAGCATGATTTCACTGATGGTGATTATGGAGAACGGAGAAAACTGGAAGTATCAGAAGGACGAAGCACTGCAGAGCCTGGAGGCGCTGTTTGAACGCTGAAAAGTTTTCCCGTTTTCGTTTTTCCTATCACATTCAGGAAGAATACGATTCTCAGATAATGAAGCAGAATGTGAGCCTGCGCGCACTGCCGCAGACAGACGCCCGTCAGCGCATCTGCGCATTGTCGATGCATTGCCCCGACTTCGACTGCTGGACCAATAGCGACGGTTTCGGCAACCGTCACTGGAGCCTGTGCTGTTCAGATCCCCACCGTACCTTCGACTTTACTGTCGAAGGTACGGTTCTTCTGTCTGCTGCAGCCCGCTGTGCGGGGAAGGATCATCCGATCTATCATATGCAGACGGCTCTTACACGGCCTTCCAGCGAAATGGAAGGCTTTTCTAATGAGATAAAGCGTCCGGAAGACCGGTCGGACGGCGATTGTCTGGCCTTTGCAGAAGCGATGAGCGAAAAGCTTTATTCCGATATGAGTTATCGGCCGGGAATCACAGGAACCGGTACGACCGCAGCTCAGGCATTTGAGCTCAGAGGCGGCGTATGCCAGGATTACGCCCATATTCTCCTCGGACTGCTCAGGTACCACGGGATCAGCTGCCGCTACGCGGCGGGGCTTGCTTTCGAGAGCGGAAAAACTCATGCATGGGTAGAGGTCTATGACAGGGGAAGCTGGTACGGGATCGATCCGACTAATCAATGTGCGGCAGGCACGGGCTATCTGAAATTTTCTCATGGTCCGGACGCTTTTGCCGCTTCAGTCAGCAGAGGCGTCTACTGCGGATCGGCAGCATATCGGACAGACATCAGAAGCGAGTTGAAACGCGTATAAAAGCGAGGAGCGATTGATACAAAATATATTCAGCAGAGAGCTCGGAATCGGAGAGAATCTGCTCATCAGAAAAAACAGCATAACAGGGACAGGTCCCGATACAGGAAAACGGGTGAGTATCGTCACGGGGATTCACGGAGATGAGCTTGAAGGCCAGTATGTCTGCGCGGTTCTTGCGGGGATGCTGGAACGGGAATCCGACTGCCTGAGCGGAACAGTAGATATCTATCCGGCGTTAAATCCGCTGGGCATAGACAGTATGACGCGGGGCATACCGACCTTCGATCTGGACATGAATCGTATTTTTCCCGGGAGCGCCGACGGCGGTATTTTCGAAACGGCTGCCTGGGAGATCGTCCAGGACATAACGGGATCGGATGTATGCGTCGATATTCATTCGAGCAACACGTATCTGACCGAGATTCCGCAGGTGCGCATCAACATCGACACCGCGGAGAGGCTTGTCCCGCTTGCTTCACTTCTGAATATGGATCTGATCTGGGTCCACAATGCCGCCACGGTTCTGGAGTCTACGCTGGCCTATAGTCTCAACAGCCGCGGAACGGACACGCTGGTCGTGGAAATGGGCGTCGGACTGCGTATTACGCGGGGCTACTGCGATCAGCTGATTAGCGGACTGATCAGCCTGCTCCACGGATTATCAATGTGGACGGGGCCGGTTCCGGAGGTGTGTCGTCCGGCTGTTGCCCGCGACAGGGAGGTGGCGTTTCTGAACGCTGAGGTATCCGGTATTTTTGCCGCGGAGGCTGCCCACTGGACGGAGCTGAAAAAAGGAAGTCTGATCGGACGCGTCTACGATCCTGCGGACGGCCGCATCCTTCAGGAGGTAACGGCCCCGGAAACAGGGAGACTGTTCACTCTCAGAGAGTATCCTGTCGCGACGGAAGGAGCCCTGCTGGGGCGGATCCTGAAGGGAGAACACAATGCGTGAGAAAATAATTTTCGAGCTGCCTTCCGTCTCCCGTGAAAATATGCTTATCAGAGGCTACGCCTTCGGATCGGGCAGGAAAAGCCTGTGTATTGTCGGAAGCACACGTGGCAACGAAATCATGCAGACCTACGTGTGCGCGCTTCTTGTCAGAAAGCTTAAAGAACTCGAGAGCTCGGGACGTCTTGCGGAGAATACTCAGATACTCGTGATTCCGTCCGTTAATACGGCTTCGATGAATGTTCAGAAACGTTTCTGGCCCTGTGACAATACGGATATCAACCG
>CALMRA010000277.1 GCA_937872065.1 uncultured Eubacteriaceae bacterium
ACATGATACCGCCGGCAGCAACCGCGCCTGCGCCGATATAGCGGACGTAGCTTGTCCAGATCGTGCTCGGATCCATCTGAGAGATCGGAACTGTACCCGGGAAGATGATGCTCTCACCGCCGAAGGTCGCCAGAGCCGGCATCAGCGCCAGCCAGGACAGGATGCCGCCGGCGAACATGTATGCGGAAATTTTCGGTCCGCAGATATAGCCGACACCGAGAAGCGCCGGAAGGACGCTTGTCCCGAATGCGGAACCCTTGTAAACCGGAATATCCCATGAGATTTCCGACGGGAAGATCTTCAGACCGTCTGAAATGAACTTGTACGCGGCAGCGATGCCCAGACCCGAGAATACGACGGATGCTTTCGAACCGCCTTCTTCGCCGGCAAGCAGGACTTCCGCGCAGGCTGTTCCTTCAGGATACATCAGGACGCCGTGTTCCTTGACGATAAGCGCCTGACGGAGCGGAATCATAAAGAGTACGCCCAGGAAACCGCCGCACAGTGCGATCATCGCGATTTCTACGAGCGACGGATCTGCGGTACCCCATTCGTTAGCCCAGATAAACAGTGCAGGCAGCGTAAAGATCGCACCCGCAGCGACGGATTCACCCGCAGAACCGATGGTCTGAACCATATTGTTCTCGAGGATCGAATCCTTTTTCATTATAACCCGGATCACGCCCATCGAAATGACGGCGGCCGGAATTGAGGCAGATATTGTAAGCCCAACCTTAAGACCGAGGTATGCGTTGGCTGCGCCGAACACAATAGCTAAGATAATACCGAGAATGATCGACGTAGCGGTCATTTCAGGCATAACACGGTCCGCAGAGATATAAGGCTTAAAGCTGCTTCTCTCTTTGTCCACAAAAAACCCCCTCTTTTATTTTGCGCCCAGAGCTGCGATTGCTTCAGCCATGATGCGCATATTTGCATTTAGGTCGTCCACCGACCAGTATTCGTTGGTCTGATGACACATGTTCGGTTCTCCCGGAAACAGGATACCGAAGGCGACGGCATTGTCGAATGCTCTCGCGTATGTTCCGCCGCCCAGTGATATCGGCTCTGCATCATCTCCTGTTACGTCTCTGTATACGCCGAGAAGCTTCTGAACGAGTTCAGAGTTCTTGTCCACATACAGAGGCGCGACATTCTTCGTGATTTCTGCCGAAAAACCGAGAGGCGCGACTGCCTGATTAATGCGTTCTGCAAAATCTTCCCCGTTAAGGGTAACCGGATAACGGATATCGCATTCGAGCTCTGCGCCGTCCGCGTCCACATGAGCCACAGCCGGATTAAATGTGAGTTCGCCCGATACGTCGTCGGATACGTCGATGTTCAGATCCCTGACATTCGCTTTTTCCAGCAGGTCCAGGAACGGATGGCTTACGCCGGCTTCCTGAAGAACGTGCCCGAGCTTAAGCAGCGCGTTGTCGCCCTTCTGGGGTTCCATCGCGTGGGCGGGAGTTCCTGTGGTCTGATACTTCTGCCCGTTCGCTTCCGCATGCGCTTCCGACGGAACGATGTTGATGACCGTACCCGAATCGAGCGTCAGATCGTCTCCCTGCAGATCCGGATTCGAATAGATCCGGACACCGAGGATGCCTTTTTCCGCGAAGATGACAGGATAGTCCGCATCCGGCGAGAACGAGCAGGTCGGATTTTCTTCCGTTTCTTTATAACGCTTCATACAGCGCCACTGACCGTTTTCTTCGTCGCCTCCGACAATAAGCCTGATGCGCCTTTCCAGCGGTACTTCCGAATCGGTCACGGCCTTCATCGCGTACAACGCCGCGACAGCCGGTCCCTTGTCGTCGTTCGTTCCGCGTCCGTAGATCTTCCCGTCTTCGACGGTCCCGTCAAAGGGTTCGTAATTCCAGCCGTCGCTGACCGGAACAGTATCCACGTGCGCGAGAATCCCAACCATCTCGTCCGCGTCTTCAGGTCCGATTTCGACCCAGCCGCACATGCCGTCCACATCCTTTGTCCGGAAGCCGAAACGCTTCCCGATATCTAGAACATAATCGATCGCTTTTCTGATATTTTCTCCGAAGGGCGCTTCATCCGTTACCGGACCTGCATCCCCGCTCGTGCTTTCAATCTGAAGAAGACCTCTGAGATCGCTGATAACCTGTTCCTGATCCGCAAACTTTGTGACCTTTGCCTGTGCTGTCTGTGTCATCGTTTTACCTGACCCTTTCGACTTGCTTTATCCTTCAGCAGTTTAAACCGCTGCCGTTTTTTGCCTGTTTATTATACGCTTAATATTACTCAAAGTCCACGTAATGAGGCTATGAAAGCGAATTCACCGAGAATTAAACGTTTACTCATGTGACATTTTAAATCCATCATCCATAAACGGAGAAAACATTTCGAAATCTAATCCATCGTTTTATGTTTGGGTAAGAAAGCATTTATACGGATAACATTCTGTTATACTGACTATATCGAAAGGTCTGCGGCCTGTCCGTGATTTACGGACTACTGGAATATACTTTCGCTTTAATAATATCACTGACTGATTATAAAAACGATTCTGGCCTGATCAAACTGACAGGCAGGAGAAAATAAATGACTAAAATTACCGAAATGAATAAAATCAAGCTTCCCGGAGATACGATCACGCTGAACAACGGGATTGAAATGCCGGTACTCGGCTACGGGACTTATCTGTCCACTGATGAAGAAACCAGAAGCGGAATCCTGAACGCGATCGACTCCGGTTACAGGATGATCGATACGGCTTCCTATTACGGCAACGAAGCGGCTGCAGGCGAAGCGATCCGCACCTCCGGAATCCCCCGCGACGAGCTTTTCGTCACAACAAAGCTGTGGAACACAGACCGCGGCTATCGCAGCACGCTGGACGCGTTTAACCGCTCGCTTGAGCTGATGGGACTGGACTATCTGGACCTGTACCTGATTCACTGGCCGGCTAACAGAAAACAGTTCGGCGCCGGCGCTTCGGGAGCCAATGCCGAAACCTGGCAGGCTTTCGAAGAACTGTACAAGCAGGGACGGGTCCGCGCTCTGGGCGTCTCTAATTTTATGCCCCGTCATCTAAAGGATCTGTATGAGACTGCGACGGTAAATCCGGCTGTCAATCAGATCGAATTTCACCCGGGTCTTACGCAGAAAGAAACGCTCACATTCTGTACGGACAACGATATCGCCGTTCAGGGCTGGTCGCCGCTCGGCAGGAGGAGCGTTCTTGACAGCGAACCGCTTATCCGAATCGGTGCGGACCACGGAAAGACTCCCGCTCAGACTGCGCTGAGGTGGTCGCTGCAGCACGGCGTCGTTCCACTTCCAAAATCCATCGATCCCGGAAGGATTGAAGAAAACACGGAACTGTTCGATTTCGAGCTGTCCGGGGATGAAATGGATGAAATAGACGCACTGCCGGAAGCCAGACAGGGAGGACATCCCGACGAAGTGGATTTTTAAGTTATAACTTCCGTATCCGCCGGAAACATATACTTTTTTGTGTACTTTTGAAGTTTTTTTGACGTCAAAATTGAAGTTTCAAATACACGGAAGAGGCTATCCGCCTTTTCCGTGCTAATGCCAACTTTATTGAGAATTATTTTGTGTTTTAATCGATATAGTCGATAACAGCTGATTCTCTTCTTTTTTTTTCGCATAAAATCGTTTAAATCTCTGTTATAATGATAAAAAATTACTAAATTTTGGATATATAAACTGAAAAGCTTTCCTGTAAAACGATAAAACGAATAAAAAGAACACTAAAAAAGCTCCGCAGTGCGGAGCTGTCGTTTTAAGGGGGGAAGACCCGGGGGGATCCGGGTCAGAAGTAAAGGGATTGTATGATCAAATATGCAAATTCGAATCACAATTACAGTATAGGGAATTTAGTATAATTATAATTAAACTTCTTTGAAAATTTTCATAAAAATGTAAAATGTAAATTGTATACATTTTCATGAAGCAAACAGTCAACCGGAGCCGCCATGAATCTATCACCGCTGATCATCTCATTAAAAACCGCGGGTCTGTCCACCCTTTTCAGCTTCTTTCTGGGCATTCTCATCGCCTGGGGCGTCGTCTCGATGCCGAGACGCTGGCAGGGTCTCGTTGACGGGATCCTGACTCTCCCCCTCGTTCTGCCGCCCACAGTAACGGGCTTTATTCTGCTTCTGATATTCGGAAAGAACGGACCGATCGGAAAATTTCTGCTGTCCATCGGCATCAAAGTTGTCTTTACCGTAACAGGCGCGGTAATCGCCGCGTTTGTCGTCGCCTTTCCGCTGATGTACCGTACGGTCAAAGCCGCCTTCGAACAGATCGATCCCGACCTGATCTATGCGGGCCGAACTCTAGGCATGTCCGAAATGTCAATATTCCGCCGAGTCATGATCCCGGCGGCTCTCCCGGGAATCGGCGCGGGTCTCGTCCTGTCCTTCGCTCGTGCGCTTGGTGAATTCGGCGCCACGCTGATGCTCGCCGGCAATCTGCCAGGAAGAACGCAGACGGTCTCGCTGATGATCTATACGGCGACAGCGGCGGGCGATTATGAACTGGCATCCAAATGGGTCGTCGTGATCGTCGCGATCTCCCTGTCATCGATCGGCCTGATGAACTGGTGGATAGACCGGAGCAGGAGGCACGGAAGATGAGCTTTGATATCAGCATTAAACGAAAAACCGGAACCTTCTCTCTGGACGTTTCCCTATACAGCGACAAGCCCGGTGTTATCGGCCTGCTGGGCGCTTCGGGCTGCGGCAAGTCGATGACGCTAAAATGCGTCGCCGGCATACTTAAGCCTGATTCCGGACGAATTGTCGTAAACGGACGAACCTTCTTCGATTCGGAGAAAAAAATAAACCTGAAGCCGCAGGAGCGCGGTGTAGGCTATCTGTTTCAGAATTACGCGCTGTTTCCGAATATGACGGTCAGAGACAACATATTCGCCGGAATGCCTAAGGATAAACAGAGCGATGAAGTCTTCCTCCGGCAGATCGAGCTGTTCGAGCTGGAAGGCCTTGAGGATCGCTATCCGACTCAGCTGTCGGGGGGCCAGCAGCAGCGGGCCGCCCTCGCGCGCATTTTTATCCGGGATCCGGAGATCCTGATGCTCGACGAACCCTTCTCCGCTCTCGACACGGCGCTGAGATGGTCGCTGCAGAAGAAAATATCCGAAGTGCTGTCCGATTATAAAAATTCGGTTCTGTTCGTCTCTCACTCGAGAGATGAAATCTATATGCTGTGCGAACGGGCGGGCGTCATGTCTGAAGGACAGATCGTAAGCTTCGGTCCGATAGAAAAACTGTTTGAGGAGCCTGCTACACGTGCCGCCCTAGAGCTCACCGGTGTCAGAAACATTTCTAATATACGCTGGACCGGACAGAACAGGTTCCATGCGGAGGACTGGGATGTGGATCTGATCTGTCCGGAGAAGACAGTATGTGACTGCGCAGGCATCCGGGCCCATTATTTTACGCCCTGCGGTCCGGATGCTGTCAACGCGATCCCGATAGACGTCGTATCGGTCATTAACGAACCATTTGAATCGAACGTGCTGTTCCGGCCGAAGGGGAGGAATCCGACTCAGCTGATGTGCTGGCGGGTCGGTCATAAACATATCGAAAACATCACCGAATGGCCCGATCATTTATCCATCGCGCCTGAAAATATCCTGCTTGCTAAAAACCGGCAGTCTGTGCCGGAAAAATAAATTCTTAAAGATTAACTATTAGAAGTCAACTAGAAGTCAATCCCAATGCGAGGATGGTGAT
>CALMRA010000278.1 GCA_937872065.1 uncultured Eubacteriaceae bacterium
AGTCGTCATCCTCGGACTTCAGGACGGAATGAAGACTGTGAAAGGTTCGGCTGTTCAGCTCTCGATGATGTTTCCGAAATTCGGGGAAGAGTTCAGGGTCTACGCTTTCAGTCAGAAAAACGGGCTGCCTGAAGGCTTTACGACACGCGATATGGCGGAAGATGTCTATCGTGCGATGAAACAGGTCCATATCGAAAGCGCTGACGTAATCGGCGTGTCCATGGGCGGTATGATCGCACAGTATCTGGCGATCGATCATCCGGAGGTTGTGAAGAAACTTGTCCTGGTCGTGACACTGTCGCAGCCGAATCATGTCGTCAGGGCAAATGCCGGAAACTGGAACAGCATGATTGAGTCCGGTGATTACAGGAGCTATATGAAGGACTCCGCGGAGAAGATGTATACCGAAGGTTATCAGCGAAAGCATCGGCTGCTCTTTTCACTGATCGGAAATTTCGGGAAACCGGATGATTTTTCCAGGTTCCGGACAATGCTTAACGCCTGTCTCACGCACAATTCATATGACGAACTGGACAAGATCAAGTGCCCGACTCTCATTATCGGCGGAATGAAGGACAGGATCGTGACGGGCAGGGCGTCTGTTGAGATCGCAGAGAAAATTCCGGGAAGCAGGCTGTTTATTTACGGAGAGCTCGGACACGGGCTGTTTCAGGAAGCGAAGGATTTTCAGAACAGGATTATCAGTTTTCTGAACCGTTCGTAATAGATTCTGAATCGTTTGGAATAAGATAGTGATTAAACAGACCGCCGGATACCGGCGGTCTGTTTTTAACAGTGCCTGTTTATAAACAATGCTTCGATCTCAATTCATTTAGTACGTTAATCTCATCTACTGTTATTCAGATTTTTGACTGTTCTATCACTTCTTCAGGTTTTTCGTCAATATCAGGATGATGTAGATTTTTCTTATACCGATACGGGTGAGTCAGCGCTGACTCATGTATTGTTCCTGGATGTGTCCGAGATCCTGTAGAACCATTCAAATCAAGTCGCTCTATCAATCCGTCTTGAAGAACCTGTGAGAAGTTGATGTTTTCACTTTTAGCCAGTTCGTCGAGCCAGCCGGGTATGGTCAGAGTCTTTTTTACAGCCTTCTTAGCAAACATTTTTCGATAGATTAGAGTGTCGGCGCTGACAAGAGTAACAAACTGATTTTCATCTGTTGAAATATCCTGAATACGACTTGGTTTTTTAAAATGTGTCCCGTCTATTTCATACTGATATAACATAAGCGCCAGAGCATCCTGGGCCTCATCCATACCTGATTCAAGATCTTCAGCTGCGGTATAAATGTGCTCGAGATCAGGAAATGAGATTGTATAGCCGGTATTCCCTTCCTGAGTGAAAACTGCCGGATAGACGTATTTAGACATTTGTTTTCCTCCTGTATGAACTCTAAAGCTCACAGTTATTTAATTCCCGCATCATTTAGAATTTTGTTTACAGTCCCGGTTGGAAGTTCTTTACCGCCGTGTCTGGGAACAGGAAAAGTCACACCTGTAGCTGGATTAAGCCAGATTTCATGATTTCTACCTTCCCGAATTTTTCTGCATCCGGCTTTCCTGATCATTTTGATAATTTCATTTACAGTCATCGTTTCTCCTTACAGTATAACACGTATTAATACGTATATAAAGCTGCGCTGGATTTAGAACCGGCGTTGTTTTTATATCGGATACTGAAAATCTTTCAATTAAAAAACGGTCTTATAATGGAGAAACAATTATAATAGTGCTCTTGACTAATTACCATATTTTTTGAACTAAAAAACCGCCGGCATCCGGCGGTCTGAGGGTTACTTTCTTTTATGGAAGCATAATTGCTTAATTAAAATCTACTTCGTTCAGGCTGCTGATCTCGACGATATCTTTATCGCGCAGGGTGACCTTGACCTTTTCGACGGCATAATCGCTGTCTCCGAGGATCTCGTTGGTTTTCAGCGATCCGGAGCTTGAGTAGACAACAAAGTTGCCTGAACCGGCGGGCGCTGTAGCGGTGTAGGTGCCGGAGGGAATATCGGTTCCGACGATGTAGATACCCGCAGTTTTAGACGTTGAGAGAACGGGATCGGTCGGTGTGAATTCAACGGCATCCATTCCTTCGATCTTGATCGTGTCTCCGTCGAGAATATAGGTTTCGTAGGATGTGATCCCGTAGTCGCTGTCTCCGAGGATTTCGTTTGTGGTCAGATCTCCGTCCTTGCTGTAGATCGCCAGGTTGCCGGAACCGGAACCTGAGGTAATCGTATAGTGTCCGGGCTGCACGTCTGTCGGAGCTGCCCATTCGCCGGAATAAAGCTCCGCAGCGACCGCAGTGTTGCTGTATGCCGCTTCCTCTTCCTGAGCGGCGGCGCTCGAGTCCGTCTGCGGGGTTTCTGTTGTCTGCGTATCGGCGGTCTGAAGTTCCTGTGTTTCTTCTGTCTGGGTGCTCTGAGACAGATCGGCGGATGCTGCTGTTGATGTTGTTGATGAGGAAGAACCGCTGCCTAAAGATGAGAGTGCGACAATCAGGAAGAATGATGCGACGACGGTGGCGCCGATCTTAGCTCCTTTTTTCATATGGGACTTAGCCCAGATTGTCCACAGAGCAAGCGGCGGGAAAAGAAATGAAAATACCCAGGAGAACCAGCTTTTTTCAAAGACCGATTCTTTCTCAGGTTCCTGATACTGCCGGTTCGATTCATTCTGTGAGTTTGGATCTTCCGCAGATGTCGGATCGTTCATCGGTTCAAGTGATTCCGTATTTTCATCCTGAGCCGGTGTGTTCGTAAATCCGAATTTATCCATGACTGACTCCTTAAAAATTATTATTATTTCAACGAGACCGATGATGAGCTGTCTGTGTTTTTCCCGGGTCTCGAATGATCAACAGCAAGGCAATATAAGCTGTTTATTTGGGTAACGATAAACTGATTATAAGCCAGACAAGCGTTTTATGGTATATTTTAATTCTTTATATTCATTGTGTCGCGCATATAAAGCTCTGATAAATAATGATTATCGATAGCGTTACGCCTTCGCTGACGGTTTCTTGATAAGTGAAGTGTATCAGGCCTGATGGACTGAAAAAGAACCGTGCAATAAAAAACAGGACAGAAGATTGTTATGATCTCCTGTCCTGAATTATGTTTTCCGGATCTTATCCAGGTTATGCTGACAAATTGATTCTTATTCTGCCTCTTCAGCTGCAGCCGCCTCTTCAGGCTCCTCCAGATCGTTTTCGATGGTCCGGATCACCTTCGCGGGAATGCCGCCGACGACGCAGTTGTCGGGAACATCCTTCGTGACGACGGCGCCTGCGGCGATCACGACGTTGCTGCCGATGGTCACGCCCGGCAGGATCGTGCAGTTTCCGCCTACCCAGACGTCGTTCCCGATATTGACCGGCTGCATCTGTCCGAGGTGCTTACGTCTTCCTGCGGGACTCAGCGGATGACCCACCGTCGTGATCAGCGATCCGGGTCCGATCATCACATGGTCGCCGATGTTCACCGGCCCGATGTCGAGGATCGTGACGTTGTAGTTGGTCAGGAAATCCTCTCCGACATGGATGTTTTTACCGCTGTCGCAGTTAAAACCCGGTCCGATGGACGGGGTCGTTTTCGCGGAACCGAACAGCTCCTTCGTTACCTCCGCCCGCGCGGCCTCGTCTCTCGGGTCTATCGCGTTGAGCTTTGCGCAGCCTTCGATCGCATCGTTTTTTCTCGCTTTAACGTCTTCGGAATAGAAATCGTACAGAAGACCGGCATCAAGTTTTTCAGTTTCAGTCATTTTATGCTCGCTTTCCATTTTATGAAATCATCAGCCTGTCATCAGCTGGTTGTAATCTTCCATGCCGCCGGGTGCAGACCTGAACAGCCTTCGATCAGAAATCAACCTTGTCGGGATCCAGACCTGAACCGCCGAAATACGGGATTTCATTGATTCTGTTCATATCCTCATCGGTCAGTTCAAAATCGAAGACATCGATATTCTCCGCGATCCGGTGGGGTGTGACGGATTTCGGCAGCGGCAGGATCCCGCGCTGGAGAAGCCAGCGGATGCAGACCTGAGCCGCGCTCTTGTCGTGAGCTTCGCCGATTTCGTTGAGTACCGGATTCGCAAGCATCCGTCCGGTTCCTAGAGGACTCCAGGCTTCGACGAGGATATCGTGATCCCTGCAGAAATCGAC
>CALMRA010000279.1 GCA_937872065.1 uncultured Eubacteriaceae bacterium
AGCGTCGTGACCTCGTATCAGGAACAGAGGACAACGAAGATTGACACGAGCGAGGAGGAGCTGAAGAACCATTTCCCGGACCGGGAATTTAACCGTGCCTGGACCTCTCCGAAGATCATCGCGAAAATCAGAAAGCGTGACGGCGAGAATATCGAAACGCCGGATCAGGCGCTGGACCGCCTGGCTGCGGAGGGCTTCGACGATATCCTCGTTCAGACCACGCATATCATCGCGGGCTACGAATACAGGATCACCGCTGCACAGCTGGCGGATCGCGCCGGTCAGTTTAAACGGCTGCGCTTCGGCAATCCGCTGCTGGCGGATACCGATGATTACCGCGAGACTGCCGGCATCCTCGGAGAGCTGTATCCGGCGGGAGACGTGGTTCTGATGGGCCACGGCAGCGAACATACGATGAACGCAGCCTACTCCGCGCTGAGCTATCACCTGATCCGCGGCGGAAATTCCAGGATCCGAATCGGCTGTGTCGAAGGCTACCCCGAATTCGAGCACCTGCTGCCCGAGCTCCGGGAAACCGGCGCTGACCGGGTGACGCTCGCCCCGCTGATGATCGTCGCCGGCGACCACGCCTGCCGCGATATGACGGGAGGACCGGATTCGTGGCAGTCCCGCCTCGAGGCGGACGGCTGCGAGGTGGACGCCGTTCTGAGGGGGCTCGGAGAAGTCCCGGAAATCAGGGACATCTTTGTCCGTCACGCACAGAACGCGCCGGATATTTCGGATATCGTCTGAATAATTGAAGAACAAGGAAAATATGAAAGAAACAGTCTACATGATCGGCGCCGGACCCGGCGATCCCGAACTGATTACGATAAAAGGAAAGCGGCTTATCGACGAAGCGGATGTGATTATCTACGCCGGCTCGCTGGTCAATCCCGCCGTTCTTGACGGCAGAAAGCCGGAAGCGAAGGTCTACGATTCGGCGGGGATGACCCTCGACGAGGTCATCGACGTGATCGGGGCCGCGGAAAACGACGGCCTGAAGGTCGTGCGCGTCCATACAGGGGATCCGTCTATCTACGGGGCGATCCGTGAGCAGATGGACCGTCTCGAAGAGCTGGAAATTCCCTACGAGGTCGTTCCCGGCGTCTCATCATTCACGGCGTCGGCCGCGGCTCTGAAAAAGGAATTCACGCTGCCCGACGTCTCCCAGACCGTCATCTGCACCCGTCTCGAAGGACGGACACCCGTGCCGGAAACCGAACGGCTCGAGGATCTTGCGGCCCACCGGGCGTCCATGGCGATCTTCCTGTCTGTCGGGATGATCGACAAGGTGCGGGAAAAGCTGCTGATGCACTATCCTGAAGAAACACCCATCGCGATCGTCCAGCGGGCCACCTGGCCGGATCAGAAGATCGTCACGGGCACCGTAGGTACCATTGCGGAAACCGTCAAAGAGGCGGGCATCACGAAGACCGCCCAGATCCTCGTCGGCGATTTTCTCGGCGACCGCTACGAACTGTCGAAGCTGTACGACCCCGGCTTCTCCCATGAATACCGAAAAGCCAGCCGTTAAGGCGGCGCTTCCCGGCAGGACCTGCGCGGTAACGGCGTCGGATGCCGGCGCCGGAATCTGCCTGCGGATCGCGGAGGCGCTTGACCCCGCGCCCGATCTGTACATCACGAAAAGGCTCGCACGTCCGGGCTTTACGCCGGTTAAGTCGCTCTCGTCTTTTTTCGAGACGGCCTTTGCCGAATATGACACGATCATCTGCATCATGGCCTCCGGCATCGTCGTGCGCGCGGCCGCTCCGCTGCTGCGTCATAAGTCAGAGGATCCGGCGCTGCTGGTGCTGGACAGCGCGGGCCGGTACGTTATCAGCCTGCTCTCGGGCCACCTCGGCGGCGCAAACCGGAGCGCCCGGATTATCGCGGGAGTACTCGGCGCGGAGCCGGTGATTACGACTGCGACGGACAGCGCGGGGATTCCCGCGGCGGATACCATCGCTCAGAGCGCCGGCTGCGTCTTCGAAGATTTCGATACGGCGAAGGAGATTACTGCGCTGATGCTTGAAGGCCGGGAAATTCTGCTGGTCTGCGATAAAAAGAATGAAATAAAACCTGAACTCGAGCTGCCGGAAAATATCACCGTACTCCCGGAACTCCCGGATGAGATACCCGGAAGCTGCGCGGGTATGATGATCTTATCGGAGACCGTGCTGTCGACCCTGTCTGAGGAAATGAGTTTTCCGGCGGCTGTGCTTCCGGTGCTGATCTGCCGGCCGAAGGATATAACAGTCGGAATCGGCTGCCGCAGAGGAACGTCGGCGGAGACGATCCTCGCCCAGATCGAAAAGGCCTGCGGGGCGGCGGGAACGTATTCGCGAA
Source organism: uncultured Eubacteriaceae bacterium (assembly GCA_937872065.1). Classification (GTDB taxonomy): domain Bacteria; phylum Bacillota; class Clostridia; order Eubacteriales; family Eubacteriaceae; genus UBA7485. Next base: position 2,350 of record CALMRA010000279.1, read on the forward strand.
GGGCCGCAAGACTCGCGACAATCGGCCTGAAGGCTGAGGAGCCGGGACTCGTCGAAGCGGCCCGCAGGCTCGACGCGGAGCTTGCGATCGTTCCCGACGACGCGGTCAGAGAGCTTCAGAATCGTTTCGAGGGCTCGGATTTCGTCGAGCGTACGACGGGACTGCGCTGCGTCGCGGAGCCCTGCGGAGCTGCCGTCTCAGGCGGCAGGAGACTCGGTCCGGTCCTGAAGGAAAACGGCGTGACAGTGTCACTGTGGCGTCCGGATCTGTAAACGAATAAAATAGAAGAAACGAAAACAGCAGACGGAAAGCAGCAGACAAGAATTAACAAATGAACAGGATGAGGTGCACCATGCAGAAAGCTAAAATCTTCGTAACGGGACTGGGTCCCGGCGGACGCGACAAGGCGACCGTAGCGGCGCTCGATTCACTCAAAGCCGCGGACATTATCGTCGGCTATAAAACGTATATAGACCTGATCCGCGATTTTCCGGAGGTTCAGGACAAGGAGCTGCGCGCCTCGGGCATGCATTCCGAGGTGGACCGCTGCCAGGAGGTTCTGGACCTCGCAAAGGACGGAAAGACCGTTACCCTCGTAAGCTCGGGAGACTCCGGCGTTTACGGAATGGCGGGGATCCTGCTGGAAATCTACGAAAAAGAAAAACAGGCCGATCCCGCAGTCGAAGAGATTCAGGTCGAAGTCGTACCCGGTGTCTCGGCAGCCAACGCGGCAGCGTCGGTTCTGGGCGCGCCGCTGATGCACGACTACTGCGTGATCTCGCTGTCCGACCTGATGACGGACTGGTCGCTTATCGAAAAGCGGCTTGAAGCAGCGGGCCAGGGCGACTTCGTCACGGTTCTGTACAACCCGAAGAGCAAGGGCCGTCCGGACTATCTTGAAAAGGCTCAGAAGATCCTGCTTAAGTACAAGAAGCCGGATACGCCTGTCGGGATTGTCAGAGACGCAGGCAGAAAGGGCGAAAACATTATCCTGACGACGCTGGAGCTGCTGGCTGAAAATCCGGTCGACATGCGTTCGGTGGTTCTCATCGGCAATGCGGGAAGCTATATCACGCCTGATATGAAGCGGATGATCACGCCCAGAGGCTACAAGGTATGATCCTCGTTCTGGCAGGCACGAAGGACGGCCGAGAGCTGGCCGAAGCCCTCGTCCGGTCCGGAGAAGAGGTCTGCCTGTGCTCCGTATCCGAATATGCTTCAAGCCTGGCCGGCCCGCTGGCCGGGCTCAGGCTCCACAGCGGAGCTCTCGACGCGGACGGCATCGCGGATCTCGCCGGAGAAACAGGCGCGGAGCTCATCGCGGACGCGTCCCATCCCTATGCGAAGGCCGCCACGGAAAACGCGGTATCGGCAGCCAGGAGACTCGGCATTCCGGTTGTCAGACTTCAGCGTCCCGGAGCAGGCTTCGACGATTCCGATTTCGGATTCGATACGCCCGAAGCGCTCGCCCGCGCGCTGTCCGGCTGGCTCGAGAGCAATTACGGACGGGTGCTGTTTACGACGGGGAGCAATAACCTTCCCGACTGGCAGCTCGTACCCCTGAACAGGCAGGTGATCCGGGTGCTTCCGACGAGCCGCGTGCTCGAAAAGTGTGAATCGCTGGGCTACAGTCCCGGCCAGATCATCGCGGAGCAGGGACCCTTCAGCACGGAACAGAATCTGCTCACCTTCAATAAATATGAAATCTGCGCGCTGGTCACAAAGGACAGCGGAAAGATCGGCGGGACCCCGGAGAAGCTTGAAGCGGCGAGAGAGGCAGACGTACAGGTCTTTTACCTGAAGCGGCCGGCTTTTCCGAATCTGCGCACAGGCTCCACGCCCGCCGAGGTCTGCGGGATGATCAGACGCAGACTTGGAAGAGACTGAGCCGGATATACAGACGCGGCGGCTGCTTCAGGAGGAATCCGGGCAGGCCGCGGACAGACATCAGGAACAGCGCCGCCGGCAGAAGCCGGCGGCATTTATCAGATATTTGAGGAAGAAATGGCAAAGAAGATCATGTTTCAGGGGACCGGCTCCTCTGTCGGAAAGAGTCTGCTAAACGCGGCGTTCTGCCGTACCGCGGCGCGGAAAGGCTGGAGAACGGTCCCCTATAAATCCCAGAATATGGCGCTCAATTCGTATATTACAAAGGACGGCAAGGAAATGGGCAGGGCTCAGGTGGTCCAGGCGGAATGCTGCGGCATCGAGCCCGACGCCGATATGAATCCGATCCTGTTAAAGCCAAATTCGGATATGGGCAGCCAGATTATCGTGAACGGAAAGGTCCGCGGCAATATGGCGGCCTCCGCTTATTACGGGCACAAAGAGGAGCTGCTGGCCGAAGCGCTGGAGGCATTTGACAGGCTTTCGGAAAACGCGGACCTCGTGGTTATCGAAGGCGCGGGATCTCCCGCGGAGATCAACCTGAGACAGAACGATATCGTAAATATGGGTCTTGCGGAAGCGGTGGACTCTCCTGTGATCCTCGTCGCGGATATCGACAAGGGCGGCGTTTTCGCTTCGCTGTACGGGACGGTCATGCTGCTGGAGCCTGAGGAACGGGAACGGATCAAGGGCTTTATCATCAACAAGTTTCGCGGCGACGTGGACCTGCTCACTCCGGGCATCCGGATGATCGAAGATAAAATCAGCATCCCGTGTCTGGGGGTCATGCCCTACCGGCGCTTCAGGATCGACGACGAGGACTCGGTGGCGGACCGGATCGCGGCACAGAAGGAAGGAGACGGCGTCAATATCGGCGTGGTGGGACTGTCCCATCTGTCAAATTTTACGGATATGACGGTTTTCGACATGTACGACGATGTCGACGTCTCCTACTACAGAGACGCGGACAGGCTGGATGCGGCGAATATCGATCTGCTCGTCATCCCGGGCAGCAAGAATACGACCGACGATATGTTAAAGCTCGAAGAAAGCGGCCTGGCGGATGCGATCCGGCGAAAAGCGGAGAGCGTGCCGGTTATCGGGATCTGCGGCGGCTATCAGCTCCTCGGCAGGACGATCCGGGACCCGCAGCATGTCGAATCCGAAAACGACAGTGTCGAAGGTCTCGGTCTTCTCGACGTTTCGACGGAGCTTGCGGGAGAGAAGACGACCACCCGTATGACAGGAACCGTGCTCTCCGGCGGGATCGCGTCGGAGCTTGACGGACAGAGCATCGAAGGCTACGAGATCCATATGGGAAAGACGGTTCCCGGACCGGATGCGGTTCCGTTCTGCCGTCTCGATGACGGGCGTGAGGACGGCGCGGTTTCGTCGGACGGGAGAATCTTCGGAAGCTATCTCCACGGTCTGTTCGACAACGACGCGCTGCGCGGGTCCATACTGGAGAAGCTGTCCGGTACGAAAAGCGAACGGGCGCAGACGAGCTACAGCCAGTTCAAGGACGGGCAGTACGAGCTGCTGGCGGACACCTTCGAGGAATTCGTCGATACGGACGCGCTGTTCAGGATCGCGGGATTGACACGGGAGGAAGCGGATGTTTAGCCAGATGACTCCGGCCTTCTGGCTCGTGCTGATCATCGCGGCGGTGGCGCTGGACTGGATTATCGGAGATCCGCGATGGATCCCGCATCCGGTGGTCATCATCGGCAATCTGGTTTCGTTTCTGACGGATGTTCTCAATCGCGGAAAGCACCGGGTCTTCAAGGGACTTCTGATGTGGTTTATCGTCATAATCCTGACAGGCGCGGCAGTGATCGTCGTACAGTATTTCGCACATTATCTGAATTTCTGGCTCTACGTGATGGTAAACGTATGGCTGCTGGCATCGTGCATCGCCTACAAATCTCTGAAGCAGGGCGTCGAGAAACCGGCGGAAGCGCTGAAATCGGGAGACCTCGGCGCGGCTCAGAAATATACGGGCTGGCTCGTCGGACGCCAGACGGAAGGGCTGTCCGAGGACGGCATTGTCCGCGCCGTCGTCGAAACGACGGCTGAAAACGCCGTGGACGGGATCATCGCGCCGCTGCTGTACATGCTGCTGGGTGTCGTCCTGTCCATCTGGTTTCCGGTGCTCAATCCGCTTCTGCTGGCGATGATTTACAAGGCTGTGAATACGATGGATTCGATGGTGGGCTACATCTACGAGCCCTATACCGATTTCGGACGATGCGCCGCGAAGATCGACGATTTCTTCAACTGGCTTCCTGCGAGGATCGGGTCCTGGTTTATGCTCGCGGCGGGACGTCTGCTGGGCTACGATACAGAACGAGGCAGGAAGATCTACCGCAGAGACCGACGCAATCATAAAAGTCCGAATTCGGGCCATCCCGAATCTGTCGTCGCGGGACTGCTGGGTGTTCAGCTGGGCGGAACGAATGTCTATTTCGGTCACGTGATGAAGAAGCCGACGATCGGAGACGCGGTCTATCCGCTCTCCGTCAAGGACATAACGGATACCGTCGGTATTACGGCGGTGAGCGAGCTCATGCTGATGATCGCGGCCTGCGTCATCGCGGCCGGAGTTTACAGCATCTATTTTATCGCGAGGTGATATGCTCAGATTTATAACAGGAGGTGCGCGGAGCGGCAAAAGCAGCTTTGCGGAGAAGCTCGTCCGGGAAAGTCCGGGAACGACCGTCTATATCGCGACGGCTGTTCCCTTCGACGACGGTATGCGCGACAGGATCGCGAAGCACCGGCAGAGCCGGCCGGCCGAATGGAAGACCGTCGAGCGGTGGAAGGACTTCGAGGAGCTGGACGGTGACGCGGCGTTTAACGAAGCGGACAACGTGCTGTTTGACTGCGTGACCGTGATGATCACGAATCAGATGATGGATTCCGGACTCGATTTCGATTCCTGTACGATGGACGAGGTGAACGCGCTGGAAATCCGTATCCGTGAGGATACGGCCAGGCTCCTCGATGCGCTCGATAAGAAGAATGCTGTGATCGTATCCAACGAGCTCGGCAGCGGGCTCGTACCGGCGTACAGGATGGGGTCGCTGTTCAGAGATATCGCGGGACGGATCAATCAGGAGATCGCAGCCCGCGCCGACGAGGTCTGGCTGGCGGTTTCAGGGATTCCGGTCAGAATCAAACAGCAGAACGTTTGAATGAATCGCGCCGATAGTGTACAATATAGCGGATTATCGGAGGTACTAATGAGTTTATATCAGGATTGGAAAGGGGACATCGAGTCCCATTCGACAACGCCGGAAGAACAGAATATTTACTGGCAGGAATTCTGTGAAGCCGAACAGGGCGTTTATAAAAAGATCTTAGGCGAACAGAGACAGGTTGTCGAAGGAACGTTCAAGGATCTGGCGGAAGAATTCGAAATGCCTCAGCCGTGGTTCATGGGCTTTATGGACGGGATTTCGGAAAGTCTGAACGAATCGCTGGGCGAGCTCGAAGACTATACGGAAGATTCGCCTGTCAAAATTGACATCGACTACGAAAAGCTGTATACGAACATGCTCAAGGTTCCGGCGGAATGGCTGTACACACTCGAAGAATGGGATCCGATTCTGTCGGAAGACCGCAGAGAGCAGCTTCTGAAGGACTACAAGAATTCGAAGACCGTTCACGTCCACAAGGTGGGCAGAAACGATCCGTGCCCCTGCGGAAGCGGAAAAAAATACAAGAAATGCTGCGGTAAGCACGCGTAGAGCCGTTCGAACGAAAAAGCCGTTCGAGCGGCTTTTTTTATCGAAAAATCAAAAAAATTCTCAAAAATGCATGTATACATTCCAAAATGAAAATAATATTCGCAATTATATTGTGAAAATGTTATCATAGTACTCACAAAAGTACTTGCAAAAAAACAATCTAGAGTCCGAAAGGAGGCTGAGATGAACAGTATCAGCCAGTCAGTACCCAAACGGGACCATGGGGAAAAAGTAAGCGGCAGAGCGGTCTATACGGCGGATTATCCGAACACAGATCTGCTTACGGCCCGCGTACTCAGATCCACAAAACCGCACGCAGTGATCAGGGATGTAGCCGTACCCGAACTTCCGGAAGGCTATTTCTATGTCGATCACAGGGATATTCCGGCCAGGAACCAGGTCCAGATGGGTCTCGGCGACACGCCGGTATTCGCTGTGGAGGAAGTCAGGTATATCGGAGACCCGATCGGCCTGATCGTCGGTCCCGATCCGGAAACGGTGGACCGTCTTCTGTCCGAAGTGATCGTAAAGTATGAGGAGCTTCCGTTCATAAACGATCCTCATAAGAGCGACATGAATTTCTTTGAATACGACTACGGCAAGGGAGACCCGGATCAGAAATTTCAGGAAGCCGATCTGATTTACGAGGAAACCTTCCATACCGGAGCTCAGGAACAGGCGTATCTCGAAACACAGGGGATGATCGCGGAGCCGGACCCGGAAACGGGCGGCGTCATCGTCCACGGTTCGATGCAGTGTCCGTTCTATCTCGTCTCGGCGCTGGAGCCCGTTCTCGATATGGAACCGGGCCAGCTGCGGGTGATCCAGGACGTTACGGGCGGCGGCTTCGGCGGCAAGGAAGACTATCCGTCCGTGCTGGCTTGTCAGACCGCTGTCGCAGCGCTGAAAACCGGAAAGCCTGTCCGGATCGTTCTGTCCAGAGAAGAGGACATGACGGTCACATCCAAGAAGCACCCCTCTGAAACGAAGATCCGCGGCGCGCTCAAGGACGGAAAGCTCACTGCCCTGGATATCGACATCTGCTACGATTCCGGCGCCTATTCGACGCTGTCCATGGTCGTTCTCCAGCGCGGCATCATCTCCGCGCCGGGCGTCTACAAGTGCGACGATATCAAGGTTCACGGGACGGCTGCCCGTACCAACGTGGTTCCCTACGGCGCCTATCGCGGCTTCGGCGGAGCGCAGGTTTTCTTCGCGATCGAACGCTTCATGGATCATCTGGCGGAAAAGGCCGGCCTCGATCCGGTGGACTTCAAGATCGCGAATACGGCGGTTCAGGGAGACCTGACATCGACCTCCGGCCGCTATCACTTCCACGTTCCGATCCCGGAAATGACAGATCAGGTCATGGAGGCTGCGGACTACAGACGCAAGCAGGAGGAATATTCGAAGCCTCAGGACGGCCGGTACCGCAGGGGAATCGGCATGTCTCTGTGCTTCCACGGCGACGGCTTCACGGGCAACGGCGAACGAGACCTGATCAAGGCGGTGGTCCGTATGACGAAGGACACGGACGATAAAGCCCACATCTTCGTCTCCTCTACCGATATGGGCCAGGGCTTCTTCACATCGCTGCCGAAGATCGCGTCCCGCGAACTGGAAATTCCGGTTGAGGATATCATCTACGAAATGCCGGATACGCATAAGACGCCGGATTCCGGTCCGACGGTCGCCTCGAGAAGCACGATGGTCGTCGGCGAGCTCATCCGCAGAGCGTCTCAGAAGCTCAAGGAAGAATGGGTTCCGGGTGAAGAAGCGGAAGTATACGAACATTACACTCATCCGGATTTCATGATCCCCTTCGATATCTCGAAATTCAACGGCGACGCCTATCCGACGTTTTCCTGGGGCGTCTACTGCGTCGAAGTCCTGATCGATACCCTCACGGGTCTCGTATCTCTGCCCGGCGTCTGGACATCCTTCGATGTCGGAACGCCCATCGACCTGAATATTCTGACAGGACAGATGGAAGGCGGAGTCATGCAGAGCCTTGGCTACTCGTCGATGGAACAGATCCCCTACGATCAGAGCTGCAGAATCCGGAATAATAAATTCTCAGACTATCTGATTCCGACCGCCTCGGATTATCCGGACATCCATGTCATGTACTGTCCGGTGGAATATCCCCACGGTCCCTACGGCGCCAAGGGAGCCGGAGAGCTTCCGGCTGTCGGAGCTCCGTCCGCCTATGCTGCCGCTGTCGAACAGGCTGTCGGCGGCTTGTTCGCGAAGATTCCGATCACCGCGGAAGAAGTACTCAATGCCGTCGGGAGGAACGCATGAACATCACATTTAATCTGAACGGAAAGCCGGTCTGCTATGCCGGAACCGGAACGGAACGTCTTCTCGACGTTCTGCGCGAAGGCTTCGAGCTGACAGGAACGAAATGCGGCTGCAAGGAAGGGGAATGCGGCGCCTGCGCCGTGATCCTCGACGGCCGTCTCGTCAATTCCTGTCTCGTCCCGACGGGAAGTCTTGAAGGACGCAATGTCGTCACGATCGAGGGCTTCTCCGAAATGCCGATGTTTAAGGAAATCAGCGAAGGCTTCCAGGAAGTATCCGCCGTCCAGTGCGGCTACTGCATTCCCGGGATGGTACTCGCATCCGCGACGCTGCTCGAACAGAACGCGGATCCCGACGAGGAAGATATCCGTACCGCGCTGTCCGGCAATCTGTGCCGCTGCACAGGCTACAACGCGATCGTCAAGGGTGTCGGAATCGCTGCGGACAAGCTGGGCCGCGACCGTACGCCCCGGGAGGTATTCCCGAGAGGCAACAAGCGTGAGGAATTCATTTTCCCGCGCACTCTCGAACAGGCGCTTTCGCTGCGGGATCAGACGGATCTGAAGCCCTGCGGCGGCGCCACCGACCTGCTGGTCGGAGAACCCGATCCCGGCTCCTTCTTCTTCCTGGGCGGAATTCCCGAGCTCCGGAAGATCACAACGGAAGACGGATGGCTCAGAATAGGCTCTGAAGTCACGTTCACGGAAATGCTTGAAAGTCCGCAGACACCGCAGATCCTGAAGGATGCCGTCTCCGGTATCGCGGCCCCTGCGATCCGCAATATGGGGACAATCGGCGGAAATATCGGAAACGGTACCGCAAAGGCGGATACCTCGCTGATCATGTTCGCGCTCAACGCGATGGTCGAGCTGTCGTCTGTGGACGGCACCCGGCTGATCCCCGTATCGGAATTCTACAGAGGGAAAAACGATCTGGCCATCGAGGACAACGAGCTGATCACGGCGCTGCTCATTCCCGATGAAGATATCGGCAGATACATGTACGAGAAGGTCGGAGGCCGAAGGGCGCTGGCGATCTCGAGAATCTCGTTTGCGGGGATCCTGAAGCAGGAAGACGGCATCGTCACGGATATGCGCGCCGCATTCGGCGCCGTGGCTCCGACGGTACTGCGTCTGCCTGAGATTGAGAAAAAGCTCGTCGGACGTCCTGTATCGGAAGCCCGGGACATGATCCCTGAAATCCTCGACGACTACTCGGAAGCGATGCAGTTTACCCGCGGACGTGTCTCTGCGGAATACCGGAAGGACGTCTGCATGAACCTGCTCGGTGAATTCCTCAGAACCAGACTGGCCGCATAGAAGCAGATTCGGATATAATAACGACATAAGTGAAAACACGAAGGGTGCCTGCGGGCATCCTTTTGTCGTATCCGCTACCGGAGTTTTCAGCCGGTCCGGAGAAGTAGTCATGCTGAAAAGAGAAGAATAAGGGAATGAACGAGGGCGTAATGAACGAGAATAATGATCTGAAATTCGGGTGCAGCGCGGAATTTAACGGGAAGAGCTTCGATCTGGAGCTCGAGCTTGCGAAACCGGAATCTGCCGGGCTGTTCGAACCGGGGAAGGTCCGGGGACACAAATGTGTTTCGGCTGCCGCTGACGGAACGGCGCTTAACCGGCCGGATTACGTGTCGTGCTATACGCGGACCTTTAAGGACGTAAATCCCGCGGTCACGCTCAAATTTGAGGCCGCGGATTCTCTGAGATCGGAGCTGGGGATTGACGGAAAGGGCAATATCACGATCCGGATCCCGGAGGAAAAGCGACAGGAATTTCTGGATCTGATCGGTTCGCTGGAGCAGGGAGACCGGGACCGGTATGAGGAGCTCCAGAAGGAGCGCGAGGAACGGGATTTGAATATTGCTGACGATGAAATCGTCACGGTTTCGTTCACGCCGCTGTACGTGATTATCCGCTACCCATTCGATTCGATCCGGGACAAGGAGGAATCGAAAATCTGGACCCGGTACAGAGAAAAGCCGGAGCTGGGTGTCTGGATCGAGGAGAATATGAAACCCTGGCTCGAAGGACTCGGATGCGGACAGGCGCGGAAATATCTCATTCCGTACGGGGATTATAAGCGGCTGCTCGGGGAGTGGGAAGAAAAGCTCGCGGAAATGTAAAGTCAGTCCGTTTTTGATCGGATTTTCGAATTTTATAATAATGTTGCCGAAGAAACTTACCAAACTGATAAAAAGTTCTCTAAATCATTAAAATCTAATAATTAATTATTGAAAACGTCCGCTTTAACCTGTTAAAATGTTAAGTACAGGCAGCGGACGTTTTTATATTCCTTTTTCACTAGATTACGGGAGATCTATGGACCTCAGGGCAATCAAGCGCAGCCGCATGTTCATGCGTGCTATTAAGATCGGCGTCGGCAGCGCCGCTGCGATCATGATCGCGGAATTCCTTCATCTTGAATACGCGTCGTCAGCGGGAATTGTCGCGCTGCTTACGATCACAACGACTAAATGGGAGACTGTCAGGCTCGCGTGGAGCCGCGTTGTGTCCTTCGGCGTTTCAGTCTGTATGGCCTTCATTCTGTTCCAGGTTTTCGGAACCAACTGGGTCACCTACGGGCTTTTTATGTTCTGCATTTCCGCAGTCAGCTTTCTGACCGGGTGGGAAAGCGCGATTTCGGTCAACGCGGTCACAGGCTCTCAGATCCTGATGACGGGCGACTTCTCAATTCATTTTATTCTGAACGAGTTTCTGATCGTCGTGATCGGAATCAGCGTCGCGATCGTCCTCAATCTGATCAGCGATTATCAGCGCCAGCAGCAGGTGATCATCAACGATATGCGCTATACGGAAAACGAAATGCGCAGAACGATGGGCGAGATCGCCAGATACATGCTGAACGACGAGCAGAAAACAGAGGTATGGAACGAGCTTATCGCGCTGGAAGGCTACCTGGCGCTGGCGACGGACCGCGCGTGGAACTACCAGAACGACACCTTCGTCTCCCACCCGGAATACTATATCAACTATTTCGAGATGCGCTCGAAACAGACCAACACGCTTCACAATCTTCATTATCAGGTAAAGATCCTGAAGAATCATCCGGATCATGCGGCCATCGCTGCCGATATTCTCGTTTATATTCAGGGCAATATCCGTGAGATGAACGATCCGGACGAGCAGATCGCTTCTGTCAAGGCGGCCTACAGGCTGCTGATGGCCCAGCCGATTCCCGAGAGCCGCGAGGATTTCGAAGGTCAGGCGGTTCTGTATCATATCCTGATGGATACAGAAGAATTCCTCGTATACGAGAAACGCTTTGTCAGCAGTCTCGACGATATCCATATGAAGATTTACCGCTCCCAGGGCGAACAGTCAGGCTTTATCGATACCGCGAAATGATGCCGCAGTCATCGACAAAAAAACAATAATATAAAAAGCTCCGGCCGGACGATTTGATAAATCGTCTGCCGGAGCTTTTAAATTTACGAAATCTGCCGTTTTTACGAATTAACGGGCAGTGTCGGCAGAATCAGTCTGCCGGCGGATATGGCTGGGATCCCTACCAGGAACCACCGCCCATGCCGCCTCCGCCGCCTCCGCCGAAGCCGCCGCCTCCGCCGAAACCGCCTCCGCTGAAGCCGCCCGAGCCTGTGTTGGGCGGGACATACAGCGACTGCGAATGATGGATCGTCGAGTGCATCATCCGGTTAAAGTAGATCATATCGAACATCGTCATCTGTCTGTAGGGGTCGTAGTACCAGACCGGAGGTTCAAGCTTGATCGATTCGAAGTTCTTGATCCACTTGTCGGTCAGTCCCATCACGTAGGCGTAGGGCAGAACGTTGTAGAAATACATCGGATCCTCCTCGACCAGCATCTTGAGCTTGTCAAGCTCCGCGGTCTTGATAAAGTGCCGGAACGCTCTGCATTCGCCGAGCCATTTCGAGCCCTGTTCCGTACGACGCGTACACTGTGTCGCCAGCATCGCGAGGACAACGATCGCAGCGAAGCAGACGAAGAAAGGCATTTCGCCTGTCAGGGACAGAATCGCGAAGAAGAACATCACGACCGCGTCGAGCACGAGAAAGCCGATGAAAGCTTTTTTGCTGTGGGAGCCCGCGGCTGCCAGCGCGAGCAGTCCTGCAGTCGCGGCATAGAAGGCTACGCCGAACAGATCGAAGTACCCGTTGACATTGTAAGAAGCCGCGATGCCGTATCCGACGGAAGTCAGACAGATCAGCAGGATAATTATCGCCTTTGCGGTAGTCGCGCTGGCGGCGATCAGGGAATGCTTCGGCGTGTTGAACCAGTCGCCCAGCTGCTCGACGGAGCTGTGGAAGCTTTCGTAAAACCTCGAGCTGCCGGACAGGCTGTCCAGCTTGACATCGTCTGAATTTCTGAACAGCGCTCTGTACAGCGTCCGTTCATAGGCAGGGGCCTTCGGCGAAATCTCCGCGGCCTTATGAAGCTCGACTTTTTTACCCGATTCGTCGAGGGCGCGGATTGTCAGATAGCCCTTGTCCGCGAAGTAGACGATGAGCGAGACGATATCATTGTCATGCTTTCCTTCGGGCTTCAGGATATAGCCCACCTGCGCGGAGGACAGTCCGTCCGGAGGATAGAAGGTGACCGGTTCCAGGGGTTTGTTACCCCGTCCCAGAATGAGCCAGAGGGCGATCCCCGCGACCGCGCAGATCCCCGCGATGACGTAGGATACCGTGTACATTTCGGTACCGGTGCGCGCGCCGACAAAGTAGCCTTCAGGAAGGCGGATATTCATCGTCAGGACCGAACCCGGATCCATTGCCGCCGTCGATTCGCCGGTGATCGTATTGCCGGATATTGTCCACGTGAAGTCTCCCGCATCCGTCGCGCCGTAGCTGTCGCCGGAATAGAAATGAACGTCGTCAGAATTGAAAGATTTGGGCATATTGACGGTCAGGCTCAGGTGTTCGATGGGATTTTCAAGATAGCCGTTAAACACGTTGAAGTAGACGTCGTCAAAGGATGTGATCCCGTCGTCCCCCGGGTCCCATGTGAACGAGTAGGAATAGGTCTGATTTCCCGTCACATAACTGCTGGAGCTTCCGATCTTGATCACTTCGCTTCCGTCTTCGGTGCTCAGATCGTAGTCCTGACCGGAGAGCATCTTAAAGTTCGAGAAGGTGGCCGAATAGGAGCGCTCGTCCTGCTGGCCGTCAATTTCGCGATAATAGGTTCCGTATATCGGAATGTAACGGTAGATCCCGTGCTGTCTGTTCTTGAAGGTCACGTTTTCCGTAATTTTAATATCATAGCTGTGGTTCTCGTTTACGGTCATCTCCATCGTGTATTCGTTGATGGTCGTATTGTAGTCCGGCGTAACGCTTGCGGCGAACGCCGAGGACGGCAGGAGCAGCGCGAGGACCAGCACTGCAAGAGACGCGATAAGTACGCGTCTGTGTTTAAATTTCATGTGAATTCCTTTCACCGGTGAGCGCTGCTCACAGATTTCCGAAATAACAAAAGCCCGGTTTCCCGGGCTCTCGTTTAAAACTGAACGTTGACGTTCTGGCGTTCCGCTTCGGAAGAAACCTGGAAATACGGCTTCTTTTCGTAGTGGAGGCTGCCCGCGAACAGACTGCCCGGGAACTGAGAAATCTTGTCGTTATATACCCTGACACTCGCGTTGTAGTACTTGCGCGCGTTGGCGATGTCTTCTTCGATCTTTTTAAGCTGATTCTGCAGATCGAGGAAATTCGTATTCGCTTTCAGATCCGGATAGGCCTGAGCCAGTGCGAACAGGTTTTTGACCGCGCCGTTGAGCGCTTCTTCATCCTGCGCCTGTTCCTGAACGGAACCTGCGCGGGAGGCCTTCATCGAAGCCTGTTCCACCGCGAGGAGCGTTTCCTTTTCATGGGACGCGTAGCCTTTGACGGTGTTAACGAGATTCGGAATCAGGTCGTAACGTTTCTTCATGTAGACATCCATTGTCGAGTAGGCTTCTTCAATCTGATTGTTCGCGTGAACGAGGCCGTTTCTGACCGATATAAACCAGATGACAAGAACGACGATGACTGCCAGTATAATCCATAACCAAGTCATAGTTTTTCCTCCTTGATAGGTGCGATCATTATATCATAGTCCGTACGAATGATATTAAAAACGATGTGAACGGGGCTTTTTTTCGCCGGTTTCGACATATTCAGCTGCCCCTGCTATGCGTACAGCTGTCTGTCTCAGGAAAACCTGACGTTCGTTTGCGGGCTTTTATAAATTGAAGTTTTTCACTCAATACAGTAGAATACAGGCATGAATAAAAAAGTAAATCCTAATCGCACAGTCGTGATCAACGGAGATTTAAGCTTTACAAACACCGGCCGTCAGATCCTGCAGTCGGGTCGTTTTAAGAAGATCCTCCGTCAGTACCTTGCGCAGCTGGAAAAAAACAGAAGCAGAAAGCTCAAGGCGATCAGACCTTTTATTAAAAACGGTGAATTTCAGGAGGATAAATTTACAGACTTCCTGATTCTGCTCAACATGAAGCCGCTTTCCGAAATCATGAAGGAAGGCTATTTCGACATCACATACAGCGAAGACGAATACGGCAACGTTCTGGTTCTCTTCCTCGAAGGACTTTACAACTACTGGAGAAATCTTCAGCGCTTCATGGTCAAGAACGAAGCCTACGTCAACGATTCGTCCGCCAGAACCTCCAAGGGCCATTCGCTGTCGATGAACAACGAGGCGCTCAGAAAGCTCATTCTCGAGCTGTACCGCAACCTGATCTACAATACGGATCACAAGGAGCTGTCGGTACTGCGCCAGCTGCCCGCGGGCGCCCAGGTCGAGTTCCTCGTGGATCATTTTGATTTCCCGAACGACATCAAGTCGAAGAACGATTCCCTGTACCGCGTTCCGTATGTCTGGGAAGCGATCTTCGAACCGCCGGTCATTTTCTACACGGAATCGACGAAGCGCAACGGCATCTTCCCGATCAAGAACGACAAGAAGATCCTCGAACGCTTCTACATGGATGCGAATTCCTGGTATGCGATCCCGATCAAATGCGGACGTCTGCTTATCAACGTCTATGTGCAGAAGGACTATCTCGCTCTCGGCGCGGGACTGTTCAACCTGTTCGAGCTGGCGTCGCCTGAAGAATTTACCAGCAGAAAGCCGGATGCCGCTGTCATCTTCGGTCTGGACGAAAGTCTGTTCGACGAAGACGAAAAGCGCGGCTTTGTCGTCAAGGAAGGCGGGGTTTACTACGGCGCGCTTCCGAACACGGCGGATATCGACTACTTCGGCTACATGAAGAAGATGGTCCTGACGCTCCACAACATTATTCAGATCAAGAACTTCTGGCTTCCGATCCACGGCGCCTTCGCGAAGATCCATATGAAGGAATCGGGAAAGACCTTTAACGTCATGCTCGTCGGGGACTCCGGCGCAGGCAAATCGGAAACCCTCGACGCGATCTCGAAGGTATCGAGCGAAGATAACTGCTCGGTGGATATCCTGATCGACGATATGGGCTCCCTCCACTTCAACAAGGAAGAACAGCTCATGGCAGTGGGTACGGAAATCGGCGCCTTTGTCCGACTCGACGACCTGCAGCCGGGTTACGCGTACAGTACGATGGACCGTTCGATCTTTATGAACCCCCATGTCGTCAACGCCCGCGTTATCGTCCCGCAGATGGCCTATGAGGATATTGCGGCCAGCACTCCGGTCGACTACGTGTTCTATATCAACAACTACGAACCGATCGACGAGGAACATCCGCCTGTCCAGCTTATCGACGATATCGGAGAAGCGCTGGAGCTCTTCTCGGAAGGCAGACGCATGGCGAAGGGAACCACAGGCGAAGTGGGCATGACCTCGACGTATTTTGCGAATCCCTTCGGCGCGGTCCAGCTCAAGCCGGAACACGAAAAGATTACGGAAAACTATTTCCAGCGCATGAAGGAAACCGGCGTCAAGGTCGGGACAATCCGCACGCAGCTCGGTATCCAGGGCAACGAACAGTCGGGACCTGAAGAAGCGGCGAGAGGAATCGTCGACTTCCTGACCACCGAAGCGGTAAAATAGGTTCCATAAACACAGTTCAGCAACGAATCAGTCTGCTGCCATGATTTGGCAGCATTAAAAAACCTCCGTCACCGGAGGTTTTTTTGACTCTGTTTATATTTATTCGGTTAAATTATACGCACTCTGAAAGAATCCAGACCTTGGAACTACTTATGCGAGAGGGAAGATCGCGGCGGACACTATTACTTTGCCCCACGAACAGGGAGATAAGCTATACAGTAATAATTCTGTTATTTCATTTATTTTTTACGGTGTAGCCACGATTATCGTTGCAAAGTGCAACGCAAAAAGCAACGAAATGCGTATCGTTGCAGATAACCTACAATCTAATCATTATAATCATTAGTAGGTCAACCGAAAAATAATCAATGAAACACCCGGCAAGACCACGCAAGACCACGCAAGACCATGCAAGACCATGCAAGTTAGATGTCTTGTATAAAAGACAAAATTTCCAAACCCGTAGTTTTTGTCTTTTCT
>CALMRA010000280.1 GCA_937872065.1 uncultured Eubacteriaceae bacterium
CTTTTATATTTATCATCAGGCTGTTAGGCTATAATCAGACAGAATGACCTGCGGACTCTGTGTGAAATCACTGCGGTCCGGGTCTAGTTTCTTAAGAGTTTCTGCAAAGATTAACGAAATCTTGCAGATTAAACATTTGTTAAGGTATAATACAGAAAAGGCAAAGATTTTGCCGGAGGAAAGTCATGATCGAATTCATCAACGTAACCAAAACTTACGATAAGAATAACGTCGACGCCCTGAACGATATCAATCTGTTTATCGACAAGGGCGAGTTCGTTTTTCTCGTCGGAAGGAGCGGTGCAGGGAAGTCAACGTTTATCAAGCTTCTTCAGCGCGAGCTCAGCCCTACGAAGGGAACGGTAAAGATAAGAAACCACGACATCTCTCAGCTCTCAAAAAAGGAAATCCCGTATCTGAGACGAAAGATCGGGGTAGTATTTCAGGACTTCAGACTTCTTGAGAACAAGAATGTCTTTGAAAATGTCGCCTACGCGATGGAAATTATCGGACGGCCGGAATCAAAGATCAGGAAAAAGGTTCCGCTGGCCCTGGAAATGGTCGGTCTCGCGGACAAGGCGGACCGGTATCCGAACGAGCTGTCGGGCGGCGAACAGCAGAGAGTCGCGATCGCACGGGCCATCATCAATAACCCGAGCATTCTGATCTGCGACGAACCGACAGGGAATCTCGACCCCGAGACCAGCCGTGAAATTATGGAGCTGCTTGAAGAAATCAACCGGCACGGCACAACCGTCGTCGTTGTTACCCACGACGCGACTATGGTTAACAGACTTCAGAAAAGACTCGTCGTTCTCGACGGAGGCCGTCTGGTTTCAGACAGCATGAAAGGGACCTACGATAATGTCCTCTCATGAAAAACCGACCTACGCGCCGAGTATTTTACGAGAAGCCTATCAGAGTCTGACGAGAAACGCTCTGATGACGACAGCGGCGGCTGTTTCAATTGTCGCGGCCCTTATCATCCTCGGCGTTTTTATCCTGTTCTCAACGAACGTTCAGCAGCTGACCTCGTCGGTTGAGAGCAACCTCGAAATCAAAGTATTTCTGAAAGAAGGAACGACAGAGGAGCAGAAGGCGACGATTTACGAAGCGCTCAAATCTGATCCGAATACGGAAAGCGTCCGGTTCGAATCGAAAGCGGAGGCGCTGGATAATTTCTCGACTCAGCTTCAGGATTATACGGATATCCTCGGTTCATACTCTGACAGCGACAATCCGCTGCCGGAATCGTATATCGTAACGGCAAAAAACGGAGATGAAATTCAGAGCATCGTCACGGCGGCAAACAATCTTCAGGACGAAGGCGTCGAATACGTCAAGTACGGAGAAAATTACGTCAATTCGCTGCTGCGCTTCAATAATTTCATCAATATTATCTCGGTCGCCATGCTTATCATCATGTCGGTTATCGCTCTGTTCCTGATCTACAATACGATTCGTCTGACGGTCGTAAACAGACAGAGAGAGATTCAGATCATGAAGTATGTCGGCGCGACGGACCGTTATATACAGGCGCCGTTCGTTCTCGAAGGGATTCTTCTAGGGACCATATCAGCAGTCGTGGCGGTATTATTCATACGTCTGGCCTATCTTTACATTCTCGGGATGGTCACCGGCTCGGTACTGATGAGTATTGCGAATTCACTGATTTCTCCGAACCTGGTTTTCGGACAGCTGTCGCTGGTCTTCCTGTTATACGGGATTGTGATCGGAGCTGTCGGAGCCGTTATCGCAACCAGGAAATTCCTGGATGTCTGACCTGGAAAGGCGGACACAGAAAAAATCTTAAGGACGGAAGGCTTTTGTTATGAAACACGCTTCGAAGAAAAAGAAAAAGAAACTGATCTTTCTTGTGACAATCGTGCTGATTCTTGCGCTCGCTGCGCCGGCGCTTGCCGCAACGACGGAAGAGCTTCAAAATCAGATCACTCAGTCACAATCCAATATTGACGACGCGAATTATCAGATCGATATGACGCAGACGACCATTGACGGCATCGAGCAGGAACTCGTCAACGCAAACGAACAGATTGACAAGCTGGAAGCGGAACGCAAGACGCTCGAAAAGCAGCTCAGCGACAAGCAGGCGGAAATAGACAGCCTGCAGAAGGATCTGGACGCCGCCAATCAGAAGGAAGAGGATCAGAAAAAACAGCTCGAGGAACGGCTGCGTTCGATTTATATGTATCAGTCGGACAACGGCTACCTTGACATCATTTTCTCAGGCGACAGTTTCGGCGATGTCATCACTTCGCTCGACATGTCGGCGAAGGTCCTTGATGAAGATAAAAAACTTTTGAGCGATTATCAGGATAATGCCGCGACAATCGCCCAGAAGGTGCAGGATCTCGAAGACGCGCAGGCTCAGGTTAAATCCCAGAAGGCTGCGATCGATACGAAGATCTCCGAAGCTCAGGATATAGCGGATCAGAAGCAGGCGCTCATCGACAAGAACGAGTCGCTCATCGCTGATGCGAAGGTTGAAATCCGCCAGGAAGAAGCTTCGATTTCGGAAGCCAATTCGAATATCCAGCAGATCACAAAACAGGCGGAAGCGGACGCTCTGGCTCAGCAGCGCAAGGAAGCGAAGGAAAAAGAAGAGAAGGCGGCTAAGGCTAAGACTGAAACAGCTCAGCTGGCATCGGACGCGAAATCTGATTCAAGTGTTTCCGAGAGCCTTGTAAACAAGATTCAGGAAGCTGCAGACAAGACGGCGGAAGCTGCGGATCAGGCAGTCAAGGATGCTCAGACCGCGCAGAAAGCCGAAACAGCCGCCGATGCGGTCACTGCCAACAATACGGCGGATTCCTCTCTGAGCGATACACTTAACAGCGCGGCGGATACGAAGGATCAGTACGCGGATCTCGCGGCTGCGAAGGCGCAGGCAGCCAAGGACGAGCAGGACAAGAAGGATACCGAAGAGGCTAAGAAGAAAGCCGAAGAGGAAGCTCAGAAGCAGGCGGAAGCGGAAGCTGCCAAGAAGGCGGCGGAAGAAGAAGCGGCCGCCCAGCAGAAAGCTGCCGAGGAAGCCGCAGCTGCAGCTGAGAAGTCCTGGACCAACGGCTGGTCAAGCACCGGCTGGAGATGGCCTCTTGACGGCATCTACGATATTACGTCGCTGTTCGGATATCGAATCCATCCGATATTCGGAACCGGATCGGGACATCAGGGACTGGATATCGGCGCAAGCTCCGGCACGCCCATCAAGTCCTGCGGCGACGGCGAAGTTATCTACGCCGGAGAAAACGGGGGCTACGGCAACTGTGTCATCATCCAGCAGGATAACGGCTATCAGGTCTATTACGCTCATCAGAGCCAGATCGGATGCAGTGTCGGACAGAGAGTCGCGGCCGGCGATGTGATCGGCTATGTCGGAAGCACCGGCTGGTCCACCGGACCTCATCTGCATCTCGGTGTTCTCTCTGGCGAAGACTTTGTCGATCCTCTCGACTTCTTCCCGGAACTCGGATAAAATTAAAAAGGACTTCGGTTCACCGAAGTCCTTTTTTCATAGCTTCAACCTTAAATTACATGTGACTACATTGAAGTAAGATTCCAAGTGATAAATTTTTGTCTTCTAATTATTTAATCTTGTTTTTCAGAAAAGTTTAAGTGTGGTCATTATAATAAATATATATAGAGTAAAACGGTTACAGGTATTCAGTTTTCAGATTGTGAGGCTGAGATGACAGAACAAACCTTTGATTCTCGGGTCATCAATGGTGTACGGATCTATCGAGCTGTAATCTGGGACGGACGAACACGCAAAAGCAGCAAACTGCACTCGTCATCCCGCGAACAGCTCCAGACACAGGTGGCTCGGCTGCTGGCACAAGAAGACAGAAGTGTTGGAAAGAGACAGAAAAGGGGCTGTTGCATTAAGTAATTAGTGCTGCGGCCCTTTTTTCTGTGCAAAA
>CALMRA010000281.1 GCA_937872065.1 uncultured Eubacteriaceae bacterium
TCCGTCGGCGAGATCCCGGAGACTCTCCGGAACACCTTCGAGAAGTACAGATTGTCCTCGTAGCCTACCGACGCCGCCACGGCGCTTACGGGCAGGGCGGTTTCCTTGAGCAGAGATTTCGCCTGCCGGACACGGAAGCGTGTCAGGTACTCCTTCGGGGAGATCCCCGACTTGTCCTTGAATACCGTATATAAATAAGAACGGTTTATGCCCACGTAGTCCGCGATCTCCTGAACGCCGGTGCCGTAAAAGAAGTAGTATTTCTGGATGTAGTCTATCGCCTGCTTGAAGTAGTCCGTGCTGCTGCCGGGTCTGTCGTCGTCCGGCTTCAGGAACAGGGCCAGCGCCGAGTACAGCGCGCCCGTCATCATGATCATATGCTCGAAGTCGCTGCCCCGGACATTCCAGATCTTTTTGAAAGCCTGCTGGACCGCCGCGCCGTCCTCCATGTCCGTAACCGGATGTTTCTCCGTGAAGGGCATCTGGCGGATCAGCAGTCCCGCGTCGAGACCTGTGAAGGCCGCCCAGCAGTAGTGCCACGGCTGACGATGATCCGCCCGGTAGCTGATCTTCGTGTCGGGATAAATCAAAAATGCCTGCCCGGCCTTCACCGGAAAGCTCTGAGAGCCGATGGTATAGGTGCCGCAGCCCGAGATCACGTAGTGGATCAGGTAGTGGTCGCGGATGCCGGGCCCCCAGGTATAGTCGGGGGTGCAGCGCTGGCTGCCGCAGTTTGAGACCGTCAGGGCCGCAAGATCCTTCTGGGTGTTCTTATAGGACTGCTTGAAGACGTCGATATCGTCGTGTTCGGGCATGCTGTCTCTCCTGTTTTCGCATTTGACCGGATATGGAAGAATGTTAGACAAGCTCTTAACATTCTTCCATGCGATACAAACATTCTATCATATCGGAAAGCCCGGAAACCCCGTAAAATAGACTTATCAGCAGGACAGATTAGAAATCATTTCCGTCGGATGGATACGACAGGGCATAGCGTATTTTTGCGAGCGGATATCGTACATGCAGGACGTGTCGTTTCCGGAGTGATTTAAGCGTATAAAGCAGACAGAAGGAGAAAACGAATGTATAAACGTAACGGTAAGGACGGGATCACGGAGATCCTGTCGGGCGGCGGGCTCGACAGCCGCCTTGCGGAAATATACGGTGTGCCGGAAGACAGAACGGCAGCCTACGCGCAGCGGTTTCTGAAGGCGGTGGAAGGCTTCGAAAAAGAATTCCCCGACAATAAAAGCAAAGAGATCGGGCTGTTCACGGCCCCGGGCCGTACGGAAATAGGCGGAAACCACACGGACCATCAGCTGGGCTGCGTTCTCGCAGGCAGCGTCGATATGGACATTATCGCGGCGGCCGCGCCAAACGGCCGGGACGACATCCGCTTTTATTCTGAAGGCTACGGGCTGATCTCGGTGAATCTGAACCGCTACGTCCCGCAGATGGAGGAAACCGGAACGACGGCTGCTCTGATCCGCGGCGTCGCGGCCAAGCTTGCGTCGGAGCAATATCCGGTGCTGGGCTTCGACGCGTACTGCATCTCGGACGTTCCCGGGGGATCGGGACTTTCGTCATCAGCCGCCTTCGAAACGCTTATCGGCAATATCGTCAATCATATGGACTGCGAGGACAGACTTACGCCTGTCCAGATCGCGAAGATCGGCCAGTACACGGAAAATATCTACTTCGGCAAGCCCAGCGGTCTGATGGACCAGATGGCCAGCTCCGTCGGCGGGATCATCGCCATCGATTTTCAGGACAAGGATGATCCGAAAATCGAAAAGCTCGACTATAAATTCGCGGATTCCGGCTACGCGCTGTGCATCGTCGACAGCCGCAGCAGTCACGAGGATCTGACGGCGGATTACGCGGCGATCCCTGAAGAAATGGGGAAGATCGCGGCTTACTTCGGAAAAGACGTGCTTCGTCAGGTTCCGGAGGAGGAATTCCTTGCGGCGATCCCGCAGCTTCGTGAAAAGTATCCGGACCGCGCGGTTCTGAGAGGGGTCCACTTCTTCAAAGACAACAGACGGGCCCAGGAGGAAGCACAGGCTTTAAGAGACGGCGATTTCGACGCGTTTCTCGCACTCGTCAACGAATCCGGACAGTCCTCGGTCATGTGTCTTCAGAACATCTGGCAGAACGGCAATTCTGACAACCAGGCGATGGCGGTGGCCCTGGCGCTGTGTGAAGAAGCGCTGGACAGAACCGGCGCCTGCCGTGTTCACGGCGGAGGCTTTGCGGGAACGGTGCAGGCCTTCGTGCCGAACGACCGGCTCGATCATTTCAAGAGCGTCATCGACGGCGCGCTGGGAGCGGGAAGCTGCCACGTGCTGAGCATCCGCCCGATAGGCGGAGCGGTGGTCTGAAGCATCGGACGATCAACAGGATGATCAACAAGTCGATGATCTGAACGATCATCAGGCTCGACGATCGGCAGAATATAAACAGATATATAAATATATAAGGAAGAAACTGCAGTAGACGGGACATCCCGGCTGATTCAAGTAAGACAGGAGCAATAATGACAGTAAACACAGCGATCAGGCTGCTTGCGGATTACGCGGCCGGCCGGGGCCTTATCGAAACGGAGGACCGCATCTGGGCGGTGAACGGACTTCTCGAAGCGCTGGCTCTCGAGGATTATGACGAAGTGGAAACAGTTGATCCGGCTGATTCACAGAAGACGCTGCCCGAAATTCTCGAATTTCTGACGGACTACGCGGTGGACAACGGACTGTGCGGAGATACGGTGACGGAACGGGATCTCTTCGACACGAAGCTGATGGGCGTTGTGACGCCCCGGCCGTCGGAGGTGAACAAGGAATTCCGTACCATCTACGAAGCGGAGGGCTCGAAGGCTGCGACGGACTGGTATTATCAGTTCTCTCAGGTCACGAACTATATCCGCCGCGAACGCTGCGAAAAGGATCTGCGGTGGAAGACGGAGACCGAATTCGGCAATTTCGATATCACGATAAACCTGTCGAAGCCTGAAAAGGATCCGCGTCTCATCGCGGCTGCTGGCAGGAAAAAATCGACGAGCTATCCGATGTGCCAGCTGTGCCCGGAAAATGTCGGGTACGCAGGCAGGACGGATCATCCGGCCCGGGAAAATCACCGGATCATCCCGATCACGGTGGGCGGCGAACGATGGTATCTGCAGTATTCGCCTTATGTCTACTACAACGAGCACTGCATTGTCCTGAACAAGAAGCATACGCCGATGGTGATCGACCACGGGA
>CALMRA010000282.1 GCA_937872065.1 uncultured Eubacteriaceae bacterium
GAGAGGTGCTCGATACCAAGCCTGTGATCCGCGATCCCGAAGCTCCCGCACAGCTTCCCGCTGATGCAGGGGCGCTTGTCTTCGATCACGTCGATTTCAAGTACGCAGGCGCCGACGAGAATGTGCTCGAGGATGTCTCGTTCACCGCGGAGCCCGGCAGAACCACAGCGTTTATCGGAGCGACAGGCGCCGGCAAGTCTACCCTCGTCAATATGATCCCGCGCTTCTACGATGTTTCCGGCGGACAGATCACCCTGAACGGAACCGATATCCGGGATGTGCCGCTTCACGAGCTTCGGAGCAGGATCGGCTACGTTCCCCAGAAGGGCGTCCTGTTCTCCGGTACCGCGGCATCGAATCTGCGCTACGGCAACGAAGATGCGACGGACGCGGAGGTCGCAGAGGGCGCGAGAATCGCCCAGGCGCTGGACTTTATCACGGCGGATCCCGAGGGCTTCGACCGGACCATCGCCCAGGGCGGCGACAACGTCTCGGGCGGCCAGAAGCAGCGCCTGTCGATCGCGCGCGCCCTCGTCAGAAAGCCGCAGGTCTATATCTTCGACGACAGCTTCTCTGCGCTGGACTTTAAAACCGACGCAAAGCTGCGCGGCGCGCTGAAGGAATCCACGGGAAACGCCGCGGTCCTGATCGTCGCGCAGCGAATCAACACGATTATGAACGCGGATCAGATCGTCGTGCTGGACGAAGGCCGCGTCGTCGGCCGGGGAACCCACGCCGAGCTGTTGAAAAACTGTGAAACCTACCGGGAGATCGCTCTCTCCCAGCTTTCGGAAGAGGAGCTTGAAAATGTCGGATAAAGTAACCAAACACAATCAGCCCGGACGTCCGAAGCACGGTCCGGGACCGCGGGGCATGATGCCCGGAGACAAGGCGAAGGATTTCAAGGGAAGTCTCGGAAAGCTTCTCTCCTATCTGAAGCCCCATACGACGGCCATCGTGTTCGTCATGATCTTTGCGATCGCCTCGACGATCTTCAATATCGTCGGGCCTAAAATTCTCGGTCAGGCGACGACAAAGATTTACGAAGGCGTCATGGGGATGATCACGAACAGCGGTTCGGGCATCGAATTTGCCGCAATCGGACAGATCCTCCTGTTCCTCGTCGGACTGTACCTCGCGTCGATGGCCTTCTCCGCGATCCAGGGATGGATCATGACGGGCGTCTCGATGAAGGTGACCTATAAGCTGCGCGAACAGACCTTCGCGAAGCTCGAGCGCCTGCCGCTCTCCTATTTCGATCATACGACCTACGGAGAGGTACTGTCGTACATGACCAACGATATCGAAACGATTAACCAGACGCTCAACCAGAGTCTGACGCAGATCGTCACCTCCGTCACGACGCTAGTCGGGATCATCGTCATGATGTTTTCGATCAACTGGGTGATGACGCTGGTCACGCTGTGTATCCTGCCGCTGTCCGCGCTGTTCATCAGCCTGGTCGTGAAGCATTCGCAGAAATACTTCCGGGCCCAGCAGACACAGCTCGGCCACATCAACGGACGGATCGAAGAGGTCTATACGGGACACAACATCGTCCAGGCCTTCGGACGCGAGGAAGACGAATTTGCAGAATTCGACAAATACAACCGCCAGCTGTACGGTTCGGCGTTCAAGTCGCAGTTCTTCTCCGGGATGATGCAGCCTATCATGCTGTTTATCGGAAACCTGGGCTACGTGGCCGTCTGTATCCTCGGAGGCTGGATGGCGTCCAACGGCTCGATCACCGTCGGGGATATTCAGGCATTTATCCAGTATGTCCGCCAGTTCAATCAGCCCATATCCCAGGTCGCGAATATGAGCAACATCATCCAGATGACGATGGCCGCTTCGGAACGTGTCTTCAACTTCCTCGAAAGCCCCGAAGAGGTTCCGGATGCGGAGGACGCGCTGCCGGCGCTGGAAAACTCCGGCGCGGTGGATTTCGATCATATCCATTTCGGATACGACGCGGACAAGCCGGTTATCAACGACTTCACGGCTCATGTGAAGCCCGGAAGCAAGGTCGCGATCGTCGGTCCGACCGGGGCCGGCAAATCGACGATTATCAAGCTGCTGATGCGCTTTTACGACATCGACTCCGGCTCCATTACAGTCGGAGAGCACGACATCAGAGACTTTAAGCGCAGCGATCTGCGCAGGATGTTCGGAATGGTCCTGCAGGACACGTGGCTGTACAACGGGACCATCGCGGACAACATCCGCTACGGCAGACTCGACGCGACGGACGAAGAGGTCTGTGCCGCCGCCCGGGCCGCCCACGCGGATCATTTTATCCGTACGCTGCCCGAGGGATACGATACCGTTCTGAACGAGGAAGCCGACAATATCTCCCAGGGACAGAAGCAGCTCCTGACCATTGCCCGGGCCGTTCTCGCCGACCCTCAGGTCCTGATCCTTGACGAAGCGACAAGCTCGGTCGACACGAGAACGGAGCTTCAGATCCAGAAGGCCATGGACAGGCTGATGGAAGGACGCACGAGCTTTATCATCGCCCACCGTCTGAGTACGATCAAGAACGCGGACAACATTTTCGTGCTGAACCACGGCGATATTGTCGAACAGGGCAGCCATCAGGCGCTGCTCGCGAAGGGCGGCTTCTACGCGGATCTGTACAACTCGCAGTTCGAGGTTGAGGAAGAGCTGGCCTCATAACCGGCTGATGAAGTCTCGACGCTGTTAAACTCCGGAACATACGAATACGTAAAGAAAATTCAAAAAATAGAAACGACCGGAATGCGCGGGGGAAAACTCAGTTCGCATTCCGGTCGTTTTATTATATGCTGCGTCTTACTCGTAACTGATTACGCGCAGAACATGATATTATTTCTTACTTATCGGGAGCATGTTTACGAGCATGTTTTTCAGGAGCATTTTTCAGCAAGCCAGCCGGAATCGACCGCCCGTCTGTAGTCCCAGTCATTGCGTCCTTCGGCATGGAGCTTATAGCTCCAGAAAATCCAGCCGTCGCAGGCGTCCCAGGCCTGCATCTCCCACTGCGCGATGCGCCGGTAGGCATCCGCTTTTTCATCCTCCGAGAGATCCCTGATTCCGTCGCTGTGATTCGCGATGCACCATTCTCCGACGATAACCGGATGAAATTTCTGAGCCCGTTCGAGTTTTTCCTGAAAGCCTTTTTTAATCGCTTCCTGATAGGCGGACAGCGGCTTCTCCTTCATGTTCATTTCAAGCATGAACAGATACATATGCGTGTCGAACACGACACCGGGATACTGATCCTCCGGCATAAAATCTTCCCACTGCTCGAGGCAGAAACGGTCGTGAAGAACGACCTTAACGTCAGGCGCGCTGTGTCTGCGGACCAGCTCGTAGCCCCTCAGATAAAAATCCTTCAGAACGTCTACCGGAGCGGGCTCCGATCCCTCCGCCTGTTCAGGATGGCGGGCTTCATAGCGGGTACCGACCAGCTCAAGCATTTCTTCGCTGACGGGTTCGTTGAGCAGCTCGATTCCGTACAGTGCCCGCCGTCCTGCGTAGCGCTGCGCGAGACGTTCGATCACGGACAGCTCGAACGTGATATTTTCAGGCTTCAGATGCCATTTGATCACTCCGGTGAGACCGCCGTTGTCGAAGCCGTTCTGACTGTCCGGAGCGGTATGCAGATCGATCAGGACCTTCAGATCGTACTTTTCCGCCCAGTCGAAGGCGCGGTCCAGATACTCGATGCAGCCGATACCGGACTCGCAGTCGCCGAAGATAAAATGAGGAACGGGAATACGCACGAGGTTAAGCCCCATTGCGCGGATATGCTGAAAGTCACGTTCCTGAATATAGTAGCTGCGGTGCATATGAAGTCTCAGCTCCGCTTCCTCGGGAGAGAGGTCTTCGTAAAAGGCGCTTTCGTCGTCCGCGTCAAGTCCCGCGAACAGCTCCTGACTCATCCATTTTTCCAGCACCAGCCAGTTTCCGAGGTTGACGCCCTGAATCTTCATGATCAGGCCTCCGCTTCGCCGGCAGGCACAGCATCCTGATATTCACGTTCAGCGGCAGCTTCCGCCGCTTTTTTATGAACCTTCATGATTGCTCCGCCTCTCGCACACTTCTGCCCGGTGATCATTTCGACTGATTCAAAAATTTCCGGATTCGTGATAACGACCGGCGTTACCGTGCTCAGTCCCGCTTCCTTTATCTTGTTCAGATAGAATTTTCCGAGGACATCTCCGGCTTTCACCTTGTCGCCCGCCTTGACCTGAATGTTGAAGGGTTCGCCGTTCAGATAAACCGTCCCCAGGCCGACATGGATCAGGATTTCTTCACCGCTAAGACCTGTGATGGCGATGGCATGACGAGTTTCAGCTACCATCGAAACCGTACCGAAGATCGGAGACGTGATGACCCCTTCTTCCGGGATGATCGCGACGCCGTCGCCGAGAACGCCTGCCGCAAATGTTTCGTCCGGTACTTCGCTCAGCGCGATGACTTCGCCCTTCATCGGAGCTTTAAGTTCGTATTCGTCGGATTCGAGGATCTTCTGTTCTTCTTCTTCGGAGCTTTCGAGATATTCGCCGCCGAGAAGGAAGGCTGTCAGGAAGCTTACGCCGACAGCTACGACGACAGTCAGCAGCGCCCAGACGATATTGTAAGGATCATTTTCGCTGACAAACATCGCGATAGCGGCCAGACCCGGAGTCGCGTTGGCATAGGCTTTGACGCCCGTCGCCCATGCGAAGAAAGCTGCGCAGAAACCGCCGGTCATGACGGCGTACAGATTCTTCTTGTAGCGCAGCGTGACACCGAACAGCGCGGGTTCGGTAATGCCCATCAGCGCGGTCAGACCCGCTGAAGCCGCCTGCGAGCGGACATCCTTGTCCTTTGCGCGAAGCGCAACCGCGAAAGCGCTGCCCGCCTGAGACATATTGCTGGCAAGACAAGCCGGGTACAGGATCGGGTCGCAGCCGTAAGCCGTGAACAGTCCCACCGTGACGGGGGTAAAGCCGTGATGCATGCCTGTCAGGACAATCAGAGGCATAATCGTACCGAAGAAGAGCATCGTCGGAAGACTTGCGTGAGCAATCAGGAAGTTCGTGAAGATAATCAGATAATCGCCGAGGAATCCGCCCACCGGTCCGAGAATCGTAAGACCGACGGTTCCTGTGATAAGCAGCGTCAGAAGCGGCGCGAGGAAGTATCTGAGGAATTTAGGCGTATATTTGTACGCGTATTTCTGAATGTAGGACATGAACCATACGATCAGGATAATCGAGATAACGGAATAGCCGTAGGAGTAGGCCCTGACCGGAATATTGAAGAGTTCCAGATAATCCACGTCGGTCATCATCGTGACGATATTCGGATGGAGCAGGATTCCTGCCAGTGTCAGAGCCAGGGCGACGCTGCAGTCGAATTTCTTCGCCGCAGACCACGCCAGCAGCATCGGCAGGAAGTAGAAGGCCGCGTCCGCCATGACGCTGATAAGCTGATAGGTGTTCCCTTCCTGATCGACGCCGCACAGGACGAGGATGGACAGAAGAGCCTTGAGCATGCCGGCGCCGGTGATGGCCGGCAGGATCGG
>CALMRA010000283.1 GCA_937872065.1 uncultured Eubacteriaceae bacterium
ATATGATCGACCGCAACGCGGCCCTGGAATCTCTCGCTCAGTACTGCTGTATCCGCTTTGCCGCGGAAAAACAGCACGGCGAAGATTTGTACGACTGGACCGTCAAGACTGCCGTGCTGCACCCGTTCCCGAACTGGGGATATGCCGGCGGTTCCATCCTGAACAGGGCATATGAGAAACGCTCCTCTAAATATGGAATCAACGTGACTGATTTTGATTTTAACGCAGCCTATGCCGTATCGATGATCAGCAGCACGAGAACCCGAATTCTGTTAAGCAATATGAATAAAAAGATGTAACGCGTTTTTTACAGGCTCCGGTAAAAAGAGCGGCTGTTGAAAACCGCAAAAATAAAGGCCTTTCCAGACGGACTAGAAAGGCCTTTTTTGTTTGCTGAAATTCAGAGATCGTGTCTTACAGGCTTCAGTCGGTCAAAGGTATAAAAATGCTCGTAGCCCATGGCTTTAAGCCGTTCCTTCACCTCCGGAATATGATCCGCGAGATGCTCGGTCTCATGAGAATCAGAACCGATGGTCAGAATCTCTCCGCCCAGTTCTCTGTACCGTTTCAGGATTGCCGCTGACGGCGTCAGATCCTTCAGACCGTACTTAAAGCTCGACGTGTTCACTTCGATTCCCTTTCCGTCCGTAATCGCCTGCGTGAGAATCTTATCGACGACAGGCATGATCTTCTCGTCCGGATAATCACCCGCCGGATCGTAGCGCTTGATCATATCGAGATGTCCGAGGATCGAATAGTCCCCGAATTTCCTCATCACATCGTAGATCGCCTGATAGTAAGCCTGCTGATACTCGTCCTGGGTCCTTCCTTTTTGAAATTCACCAGTCCAGAATTCCTGATTATCTACCTGGTGAACACTCAGGATAATAAAATCAAAGGGGTACTTTTTCGCATCTTCAATATACCTCGGTACTGTCCTCGCCTGAACGCCGAATTCGATCCCCTGGCGGATCTCGATCCTTCCGTCATATTCTTTGCGAAGCTGTGCAATTTCCGCAAAATACTTCTCATAATCGCAGTTCTCCACATCCTTCACTTCGTAGTCAACGTGTTCGGTAAAGGTCATTTCGTCGAGTCCGATTTCGACTGCGCGCTCCACCATGTCTCTCATCGGACATTCGGAATCGTCACTGTAATATGTATGGATATGATTGTCTGCGTTCATAGGTACCTCCGGAAATTAGAAACATGACCATTATACCCGATTGGCAGGAAAGTCGCAGAATGCTGTCTGCTATCGGAATTATGATAATAACAATGTGGAGTGACAAAATCTGTCTACCCATCTGTTTTACAATATGCTCATGTTAAAAATTCCGATGAAGGGAGAAACGAATGACATAGCGTCTTCAAACTGAGAAAGTTCCGGAAGCATCAGAATGCTGTGATCAACATACAGACAACATCCTGATACGGTGCGAATTTCTAAAGGGAGGAAGATACAAATGAAATATCTGAACAATCAGTATTTTAATCTGCCTGAGCTTATGACGAAAGTCCAGAACATTCTTGACGCTTCGGTCGATCCGGTTGAGTTTCTGCCGAAGCTCAGCCTGGCCTGGGACGGGCTTATGGTGCTTCTGATGCTGCCCTGGATCAGAGGGATGGTCGTGATTATGATTAACGGCGGAAAACCTTCGGCGCTGCTGATTTTTCTCGGAATAATGGAACTGTACTTCCTGTTCAAGCTTAAGCACAAGGTGATCGGCGGCATCCTCGTTAAAAAAGCGCTTCGGCTGCTCGAGGAGGTTCGCGTGGAATACAAAAAGCTGACCCGGGACGAAAAGGACCAATACGTGTTTATGAGCGATGCGACGCTGTTAGTCGGAGGCAGCGTCGGCATCTGGATCGCCACGGTGCGCTGACCGGTCAATCGTAATTCGCAGCCATCCGGCGTATCGTCTCTGCGATCTCTTTCCGGTATGACTGCGGACTGAGAACTGTCAGGAATTCTTTCTGGGACAGGAGCCAGCGTCTGACTCCTTCCCCGAAAACCTCGGCTTTGACTATGGTCTTTCCGTTTCTGCTGCCGGTTACAACGGCAGTAGGCAGCCGGTCCAGAACGGCTTCGAGGCTGTCGCCGCTGAACTCGAAGGTGATGGTCGTAAGCGGTCCCGTATACATAAACTGAATCCGCTTGCGGAATTCACCTTCCTGAAATCGGTCTTTGTACTCAATATGAAAGGTCTCGCCTGTCGGCTGATAATCCTCGAACCGGTCTATCCGGTAAACCAGCGTCTGATGTTCCTGATCCTCTGCCCTGTATGCGATCAGGTAGAAATAGTACTCGCTGAAAATAAGCCCCAGAGGTTCGATGATATACGAACGCTTCCTGCCGTCCTGACGTACGTAATCGATACTGACCGTCTGATGTTCCTGTATGCTCTTCGCGACTTTCCAGATAAAATCGATGATCTGTTTCCCGTGACGCGGTTCGACATAATGAAACTGTTCATTCAGAATAAGACTATCGATTCTCGCCCGGTCCTGCGCGCCGTCAAGCAGCGTGTTCAGAAGTCTGTCCATTTCGTCCTTCGAGAAAGCCCGGGATTCCAGCAGAACCTTGCTGATCGCGTAAATATCATAATCGGTAAAGGCGCCTTCGCCGGTTCGGTGGAGTTTGTAGGCTTTAAGAGACTGAACGTATTCGACCTTCTGATCGCCGCCTTTCATAAAGAAATAGTCGTTCAGATCCGCAATATCCCGCTGTACAGTCCGGTTGTCCACCTGATACAGCTCCGCGAGCTGCCGCTTGGACAGCTGCTCCCCGCGGATGAAACGATCGTTCATATCTAAGAGACGATAGGATTTCGTATAGTTATTCGTGTATGTCATTTGTTCTTTTCGATTCGGCATAGTTTATCTAAGTTTATCGCACTGTTCTGACTAATACTATTTCAATCTGTCAGCCGTTTTATACAACTTTAAATATCAAAGGAGAATTATGGATTTATTCAACATTCTGGACTCAATGAGTTCGCTCATCAATGAAGAGCAGACTTCGAAAGGAGCCTCCCCTGTCACAGGACTGAAAACCGACGGAACGACTGTAATCGGCGGTAAAACGATTCTGCAGTGGGATCAGGAATGGCAGAATATCGGTAGACTTAAAGATGCCTGCCTGACTCCCTATAACCACTACGTAGGGCTCTACCGCCATGTGATAAACGGCAGAACCAGATATATCGGACGGGCAATCGAACTCAATAACGGAGGCTTCAGGAAACGGCTCAGCGATTACAGGAGGTCGAGCAGCAGCGCGAGGACCCACTCGTCAGGTCAGCTGATCTACGAGCACCTTGACGAAATCGAAACTTATATCCTTGTGGTCGGTCGTACCCGGGAGGCGGTTGAAACCACTGAAAAGCTGGAAACAGCGTTTATTGACTACTACAAAAACCGGGAAGATCTGTGGAATATCCAGGGGAACTGATCATCCGCCGGCATCTGGTCCGGATATCAAATGTCTAAAATATGAGCATCCGGTCCCCGAACACTTCATCATAAAAGTCTGAATCAGGAAAAAGCAAAGCTTTAACAAGGAGAATCAAATGGACAATATGACCTCAGAACAGGAAGCCCGCTGTCATGCTATCATTCATATTGCAAGTGCCGGCGCCGCCGGAGTAGGCGCGGGACTGGCACAGATCCCGCTCAGTGATAACGCGATTATCACTCCGATCCAGCTGACGATGACCATCAGTCTCGGTCAGGTCTTCGGGATCGAAATGGACAGAGCAAGCGCGAAAGCTGTGATCGCATCCGCAGCCGGAGCAAAAATCGGCAGGGCGACCTCTCAGTACATTCTCGGCTGGATCCCCGGCTTCGGAAATGTGATCAACGCATCGACAGCCGCTGCGGTAACCGAAGGACTGGGCTGGACCATCGCTGCCGATTTCGCAAGAAAAAGCAGCTGATGCAGTAAAACAATTGAAGCCGGAGAAGAACAATGTGAATCTTCTCCGGCTTTTCAATTTTCTTACATTACTATCGAATCAATGACCTAAACCGTCTCAGTAAACTTCAACTCGTAGCTCTTCTTATTTTTGGGTACTAATTCTTATATCTTAAGAACGATATTCCAAGGAGCATGCCCATGAAAAAGATCTCTATTATCCTGTCTGTACTTTTCCTGACTGTCCTTATGCTGGCCGGCTGCGGCTCTTCCAGCTCTTCGAAGACCATCAGTCTGGATTCGGAGGAAGTCACCTATCCTCTTTTCAATATCATCATGGATAAGGCGGAGGTAAAAGACGGTTCCATCACCGTCGATTTCTCCTGGCAGAACGTCGCCTACGAAGGAGCTGAAAAGTTCTCGGACGTGGTCTCTAAAGTCACCGCGACTCAGGACGGAGAAGAACTGACGGAAACAGATGATCAGTACGCGAACGCAGACAGTGAAGTCAACACATCCACCGAAGTCGGGAATGATGAAAGCATCTCGCTTACGTATACACTCAAGAACGACAGCTCTCCCGTTACGATTACATTCGTTCCGGCGAATACGAGCGACCAGAGTCTGACCGTAACCATCAATCTGTAATATTCTGTAATTAAAGAACCCGGGACCGATGTTCCCGGGTTTCATGCGTCTTGTAGTCAAAAGTGTAGTCAATCCCTGATAAGAGTAAATAAAAAAGCCCGAAACCTCATCGGTTCGGACTTTGCTTGTCATATAAATGGCGGAGAAGGAGGGATTTGAACCCTCGCACCGCGTTAACGGCCTATACCCTTAGCAGGGGCACCTCTTATAGCCACTTGAGTACTTCTCCATTTAAACTATAACTGAAAGTTTCTATTTAATTATACGAAATGGCCGAGAGGGTGGGATTCGAACCCACGTGGGCTTGCACCCAAACGGTTTTCAAGACCGCCTCGTTATGACCGCTTCGATACCTCTCGACTCACAAGCAAGACTAATTATACTAAGATAGCAGAAGCAAGTCAACCGCTTTTTACATTAATTTATTTTTGTATCCCGGGCTTACAAAAGCAGAGGGAAGAAACGTTATCCGCCTCTTCCCTCGTCTGTTTCTGATTGATTAAACTGATGTCGGCAGATTCGATTCCTGCCCGCTCAGTCCTTTTTTTCGTCCGCAGGATCCAGCGGAACAGTCCAGTTCAGATCGTCCGGAACCTTGCCTGTCTGGATGCCGAACATCGTGTCGTAGAGCTTCTGGCTGTAGGGTCCGATTTCGCCGTTGTTGAAGACCATCTTTTCGCCTTCGTATTCCAGTTCGCCGATCGGTGAGATAACCGCCGCGGTACCCGTTCCGAAGACTTCTTCGACCTTGCCCTGGTGGAACAGGTCTACGAGTTCGTCTATCGTCACTCTGCGTTCTTCGACCGGTTCTCCCCAGTGCTTGAGCAGTTCGATAACGGACTTTCTCGTGATACCCGGAAGGATCGTGCCTACCAGCGAAGGGGTGATAAACTTGCCGTCAGCCTTGAAGAAGAAGTTGCTTGTGCCGACTTCTTCAATATATTTGCGTTCGTTGCCGTCGAGCCACAGCGTCTGTTCGAAGCCGTTGTCGTGAGCCTTGACCTGTGAAGCCAGGCTGCCTGCATAGTTGCCGCCGCATTTGACTTCGCCTGTGCCGCCTCGGACGGTTCTCGCGTAAACATCTTCGATATGCATGCGCGCAGGTTCCAGTCCTCTCGGATAGTAAGCGCCGACAGGGCTCAGAATGATCATGAACTTATAGGTGCCGCTGGGGCGAACGCCGATGAAGGGATCTGTCGCGATAACGAACGGACGGACATACAGGCTCGTGCCCGGTGCGGACGGAACCCAGTCCTTGTCGATTTCGACGAGGGTGCGCAGCGCCTGCATCGCATCGTCCGGATCGATCTTCGGAATGCACATACGTTCGTTGGAACGGTTCATTCTCGCAAAGTTTTCATAGGGACGGAAAAACTGGATACTACCGTCAGGCTTTCTGTAGGCTTTCATGCCTTCGAAAACTTCCTGGGCGTAGTGCAGCACCATCGCGGCCGGTGAAAGTTCGATCGGTCCGTAAGGGATGATCTGTGCATTATGCCAGCCGTATTCTTCATCGTAATCCATCGAGAACATATGGTCTGTGAACTCATGTCCGAAAACGAGTGAATTCTGATCAGGCTTCTGCTTTAGTTCTTTCCGCGGATGTATACTGATTTCCATTTTATTACTCCCTCTCAATACAATAGGAATTGGAATTATTATTTCTTTATATATTGTATACAATATTCAATGATTCGACAATATGAACTTTAAACAGAACAATATTCCGGACTTTACGTCTTCTTTCCCGCAAGGCTACAATAGGAACATGGAATTTATCGACATCAGTAAAAAAGACGCCGTCAATACGGCGCTGCTCGAATGGTTCGCTTCCGCGAAACGGGATCTGCCGTTTCGGACAGAGCGCGATCCCTATAAAATCTGGATCTCTGAGATCATGGCCCAGCAGACGCGCATCGACACGCTGCTGTCCTATTTTGAACGATTCACAAGGCTGTTCCCCGATGTAAAGGCCCTCGACGCCGCATCTGAGGATGAGGTCCTCAAGGCCTGGGAGGGCCTGGGCTACTACAGCCGCGCGAGAAATCTTAAGAAAGCCGCGTCGGAAATCGTCGGGGCCGGCCGTTTCCCCGAGACCGCTGCGGAGCTCAAGAAGCTGCCCGGAATCGGTCCCTATACCGCCGGAGCGGTCGCAAGCATCGCCTTCGGACAGAAAGCCGCCGCAGTCGACGGCAACGTCCTGCGAGTCATGAGCAGGATTTACGGATCGGACCGCGATATCGCGGACCTGAAGACACGCCGTCTGCTGGAGAACGAAATCGAAGCGACGATGCCTGAGGAGACCGGCGACTACAACGAATCCCTGATGGAGCTGGGCGCCCTTATCTGCTCGCCGAAATCGCCGAAATGCATGATCTGCCCGGTCAGGGACCTGTGCTCGGCCTGTATGGAAGGGCTCACCGAAGAGCTCCCCGTCAAAACCGCGAAGAAAAAACCGCGCGTCGTCAGACAGCGTGGCTATATCGTGATCCGGAACGGAAAGCTTCTTCTGGAAAAACGCCCGGAAGGCGTGCTGCTTACCGGCATGTACGGTCTGCCGCTTATCGAAAATGATTCATCCGACCAGGATCAGAAAACAGCCCTGGCTAATCTGTCCGAAGGAGCAGAAACGCCGCCTGTTCTCCTCGGAACAAGCCGCCACATCTTCACCCATATTATCTGGGAAACTGAGGTGTATCTGATTCAAGCCGATCAGCCCGATCATAAATCTAATATCGACCGACCCGACCGGGTCGCGGAGGATCAGACGGAATTTGCAGACCGCATTGCCGCCTTCTCAGCCGATCAGCTTGATCATCTCGCGCTGCCCACCGCGTTCAAAAAGATGCTGGCGCTTTACGACGGGTTCAATTCGGCCGATTGACAGACGCAGTAATCCCGAAGGATCAGCTCT
>CALMRA010000284.1 GCA_937872065.1 uncultured Eubacteriaceae bacterium
GACTGTAAATCCGTTGGCTCAGCCTACGATGGTTCGAATCCATCTTCTCCCACCATTTTAAATTTAACACTGCCGTGAGGCGGTTTTTTTATTTTTTGGATTATCCGTCCCGCAGCAGCGCCGTTATTTTCTGTTTATTTGATTTTATCACTTATCAGGGAACTCATTACAGCAGCATACACAGCGTCCCCGCCGTCAATATCACGAGCCCGATAGCAGACCGCGCCAACAGCTTTTCCTTCAGGAGAATCCACGAGAAGAAGATCGTCACCAGGATGCTCAGCTTGTCGATAGGCAGCACGACACTCGCGGGACCCGTCTGCAGCGCCGCGTAGAAACACAGCCACGACAGCCCCGTCGTAAGCCCCGACAGGATCAGGTAAATCCAGCTGTGCCGGTCGATATCCCCGATCTGGGACTCCGTCTTTTGGATAAAGACCACAAGCCACGCCATGAACAGCACGACGATGGTCCGGATCGCCGTTCCCAGCGTCGAATCCACCCCTTCGATCCCGACCTTCCCGAGAATGGACGTCAGCGAAGCGAACACCGCCGACAGTAGCGCGTATACGAGCCAGGCCCTCGAGACCTCCTCTGTCGACTCCTTCTTTTCGATCATAAGCCAGGTTCCCAGCGCAATCCCGACTATCCCGATGCCCTATACAGCGTTACCGGTTCCCCGAGAAACAGGAACGCCAGCAGGACTGTAAGCACGGTGCTCGATTTGTCCACCGGCGCAACCTTATTAACGTCACCCAACTGCAGCGCCTTGAAATAACACAGCCACGACGCCCCCGTCGCGAGCCCCGACAGCACGAGGAACACCAGCGACCTCGCGTCGATGTCCGCGAGCCCTGTCTGGCTTCCCTTGATAAACACCATGAGCCACGAGAACACCAGCACGACGATCGTCCGGATCGCCGTCGCGAGGTTTGAATTGACATTCCGGATCCCGATCTTCGCAAGCACGGCCGTAATGCCGGCGAAAAACGCGGAACCCGAAGCAAGCAGTATCCAGTTCATTGTTTATTCTTTCTGAATCCGTTTGGTAAGCGAATTCTGTTGTTTTAAATTTAATTATAGCAGACCTGCATCATGGGTTGATAAACTGGCAGTAAATTCGCATCCAGTGCTTTAAATGTCGAAATTACAGGTATAATATAAAGAACTTGAGACGAGCAGAGGTGCTTTCATGAAACAGAAAAAGGAACATCCGGATATCGACAGGATTATCAGAGAAAAGCTTTCGACAGAAAACCTTGAGAACATCAACAAAAAGCTCACGGATATCGAAAGCAAGGAAAAGCAGCTGGAAGAAAAACTCGACGCAGCGGAAAGCGCAATCAAGAAGATCTCAGAAAAAGTATGACCCCAGAGCTGGCAGACGCCGGCTTTTTTTGTACAGGCATTTTCCGGTGAAATATTTTCGGCGCCGGTTTGGAAAATGTACGCATGAGCATCTATACTGCTTTAAGAATAAAGGTATAATTAAGTTAACTAAATCTATGAGGTACCTTCATGTCCAGCATTAAAACAGAACATCTCATGTATTTCAATTCTGAGAGCGGCCGATGAGCAGGAAACCCTACTTTCACAGCGAGACAGATGAATACTACGAGCACAAACCATCCGCCCGGGAAGCCGACAAGTACAGGAAGCTCAACCCGTTCAAACGAGAAACCTACGAACCGCTGGAACCCTTCGAAAAACGCGCGATACTCAGACGCGCGCTCGTCATTCTGGTTCTGACCGCTGCGGGACTGGTCTGGTGGTGCTGTACGTTAAACGCTTCCAAAGAACAGGTGAACGAAGAATTCAACGAGAATACGACCGTTTCTCAGAGCGCCCAGGACCAGATTGACGTATACGGGCAGAACGCCGCCCGGGTACGCACCGGAACCTATATCGAGAATATCACCGCAATCGATATGAAAAATTCCAGCTTTACCGTCGATATGCTCCTCTGGTTCCGATGGGACGGACACAACGATCTCGATATGACGGATCATTTCCGTCTGTACAGAGGAACGATCCAGTCAATCACGCCTGTCAAGGAAGTCCGGGACGGAAACACGAACTATCAGGTGTTCCGGATCAAGGCGCAGATCAACAAGAACTTTCAGTCGGTGCGCTTTCCGCTGGGCTCCCACGTCCTTAAGATCTACGTTGAGTCCACCTATACCATCGACAACGTCGTGCTCACCGCCGATACCGAAGAGAGCTCCGTCAACAAGCATATCAGTATAAACGGATTCGATCTTGTCAAATCCAACGTCGGTACCACAGCGTATAAATACGATAAAAACGATTCGGATCCCGAGCTCGAGGCAATCGGTGCGGACGGCGTTCTCGATTCCGAAATGGTCACGTCGCTGCTGATAAACCGCAACGGCTGGGGACTCTTCTTCCGCTGCTTCATCGCGATGTACGGAACCCTGATTTTCGTGATGATCACGCTGTATATCAACACCTACCACAGGCTCGATCCGCTGTCGATGCTTCCCAGCGCGCTGTTCGGCGCGGTCGGAAATATTATGGTCGGAGCGAACCTTCTCCCCGACGTACTGACCATGGGACTGCTCGAGTTCGTCAACTTTTACGGCATCGCGATGATCCTCGCTTCGATGGGGATCGTAATCACTGTGAACCGCATCCGGAAAGCCTACGAGGACCGCTACTACGCGGCCGTATACGGTGTCGTCATGTTTTATCTGATGGCCGCGCTCATCATCGGCGGGAACATTATCCTTCCGCTCTCCGCGTATCAGTTCTTCTGATACAAATAACGATATTTATAACAGCAATAAAAAAACCGGGTGAACTCACCCGGTTTTTTAACGCCGTTTACGGCATCAGAACTTTATTTTTTCAGTGATATAGCCCGCAACTTCGCCGATAGGCATGCGGACCTGTTCCATCGTGTCGCGGTCGCGAACCGTGACAGCGCCGTCTTCCAGCGTGTCGAAGTCCACCGTTACGCACAGCGGCGTGCCGATTTCGTCCTGACGGCGGTAACGCTTGCCGATGCTTCCGGCTTCGTCGTAGTCCACGTTGAAGTCGCAAGCCAGCTGCGCATAGACCTCCTGCGCCTTGTCGGACAGCTTCTTCGACAGCGGCAGAACCGCGGCCTTGTAAGCGGACAGCGCCGGATGGATCTTCATGACGTTTCTCGAATCTCCGCCTTCAAGCTCTTCCTTCGTAAGCGCGTCGGTCAGGAACGCGAGGAACACGCGGTCCGCGCCCAGCGACGGTTCGATAACGTACGGAATGTACTTTTCGTTGGTCATCGGATCCTGGTAGCGCATATCCTTGCCGGAGACATTCTGGTGCTGCGTCAGGTCATAGTCCGTTCTGTCCGCGATGCCCCACAGTTCGCCCCAGCCGAAGGGGAACAGGTATTCCACGTCCGTCGTCGCGCGGGAGTAGAAGCTCAGCTCTTCCGCTTCATGATCGCGGAAACGCACGTTTTTATCCGACATGCCCAGCGATTCCAGCCAGTTCAGGCAGAAATCCTTCCAGAACTGGAACCATTCCAGGTCCGTGCCCGGTTCACAGAAGAATTCAAGCTCCATTTGTTCGAATTCGCGCGTACGGAAGATAAAGTTCCCCGGCGTGATTTCGTTTCTGAAGGATTTGCCGATCTGTCCGATCCCGAACGGAACTTTCTTTCTCGCGGAACGCTGTACGTTCTTGAAGTTGACGAAAATCCCCTGAGCCGTTTCAGGACGCATGTAGATTTCTGTCGCAGCGTCTTCCGTGACACCCTGATGCGTCTTGAACATCAGATTGAACTGGCGGATATCCGTGAAGTCGTGCTTGCCGCAGTCAGGACACGGAATCTGCTTTTCTTCGATATAGGCAGTAAGCTGATCGTTGGTCCAGCCTTCGATCGCTTCCTCGCATCCGTTTTCGTGCATATATTCTTCGACAAGCTTGTCGGCGCGGAAGCGCGACTTGCAGGCCTTGCAGTCCATGAGCGGATCGTTGAAGCCCCCGACGTGACCGGAAGCGACCCAGGTCTTCGGGTTCATCAGAATCGCGGCGTCAAGCCCTACGTTGTACGGGGACTCCTGGACAAACTTCTTCCACCAGGCTTTTTTGACGTTGTTCTTCATTTCGACACCGATCGGGCCGTAATCCCACGAGTTCGCCAGTCCGTCGTAAATTTCCGAACCCGGGAAGATAATTCCCCTGGACTTGGACAGACTTACGATCTCGCTCATTGAAAAATCAGACATTCATTTCTCCTTTAACTTCCGTATCTGGATGATACAGGCTATTTTTCCACCTATTTTACCACAATATTTACAACAATTTATAACCTTGACGGTCCCGTTCTCACTGTCTGTGCGTTAAAATGTACATGAATGCCCTGAGGGGCTCCGTTTTAATCTGACAGAGATATAACAATTTTTTACAGAAAAAGGAAATATTATGACATTTCTTATGTTTGCCGGACTCTTCGGAGGACTCGGCATGTTCATCTACGGCATGCACATCATGAGCGAGAGCCTGAAGATTGTCGCCGGCAATAAGATGAAGTACTTCCTCGAAGCCCTGACCAGCACGAAATTCAAGGCGCTTCTCTGCGGGATCATCGTAACCATTATGGTTCAAAGCTCGAGCACGACCACCGTCATGGTCGTCGGCTTCGTCAACGCTTCGCTGATGAACCTGACCCAGGCGG
Organism: uncultured Eubacteriaceae bacterium; assembly: GCA_937872065.1. GTDB lineage: Bacteria > Bacillota > Clostridia > Eubacteriales > Eubacteriaceae > UBA7485. Next base: position 4,688 of record CALMRA010000284.1, read on the forward strand.
CCGGCATAATCCTCGGCTCCAACATCGGGACCACCGTCATGGCGCAGATCATCGCCTTCGATATCACGTCCTATTCACCCATCTTTATCGGCGTCGGCACGCTGATGGCCCTGTTCGCGAAAAACAAGAAGCTTCGCGACTGGGGGAACATCGTCCTCGGCTTCGGTATCCTGTTCTTCGGCATCAACACGATGACCGACTCCGTCGAACCCCTGAAGGATTCGCCGGAATTTATCTATCTGCTCACCACCTACGGAAAGAACCAGTGGATCGGTCTGTTTATCTCAGCAGCGCTGACCGGCGTGCTCCAGTCCTCAGGCGCGATCATCGGGCTTATCCAGGCCCTCGCTCTCTCCGGCGTATTCGCCGGAACCAGCGGAACCGAAGCGATTCAGATCTGCATCCCGATTATCATCGGCTCCAATATCGGGACCTGCGTCACAGCGCTGCTGTCCTCGATCGGCACATCCGCCGCAGCCAAGGACGCCGCGATGATCCATCTGTTCGTCAATATCTTCGGCGCAGTCTGGGTTATGGCCCTGCTCAACATCATTAATGCGGTGATGCCTACAGACGCGATCTACCAGTGGATCGTCAATATTTCCGGAACCACAACGGCAGCCGACGGCTCCATCATACCGAATTACGCCAGGCAGATCGCGATGGCCCATACGATATTCAACGTGGCGAATACGATAGTCCTATATCCGTGGCTCGGGAAATTTGTCGGATTGATAGAGAAATGGTTCCCGCCGAGCGAGGAAGAGAAGGGGCTCCAGCTTGACCCCCGTCTTCTGAACAACCCGGTTGTCGCTCTCGGTCAGGCCGGTAAAGAAACCGTACGCCTCGCGGAAATGGCGGATAAGAACTTCCATGAAGCCTGTCAGGCGCTGCTTCAGCTCAACGAAGAAGATATTAAAAACTGCTACGAGCGGGAAGACAAGATAGACGAATTCGAACACGGGATCCAGGAATTCATCACAAATATGAACAACCTGAAGATGTCCCAGCAGGAAAACGACAAGGCGGCCTTCTACCTCGAATGCACTCATGATCTCGAACGTATCAGCGACTATTCAGTTAATGTGATCGAGCTTGCCCAGGGCCTCATCGACAAGGAAGCCACCCTCTCCGACACGATGCAGCTCGAGCTCAAGGAACTCGAAGAGCATCTGGGTCTGATGCTCAGTCAGGTTATTAAGATTATCGAAGTGAATGATATTGAGTCCTGTAAAAAGGTAATAAGTGAAGAAGAAGAGATTGATTACATCACTGACAATCTCAAGAACAGCTGCATCAAACATCTGCATTCGAAGGCGGAACGCGTCTATCCGACGTTCGCGTTTGTCGATCTTCTGACCAACCTCGAACGTATCGGGGATCACGCCCACAATATTGCGGAACACGCGATTGACCTTCAGATGCAGAAGGGTGTCAATAAAATCGAAGAGGTGATCTACTGATGGCATATGACGTTATTATTATCGGAGCCGGACCGGCGGGCCTCACAGCCGGACTGTACGCGGCGCGCGGCGGCATGAAAACAGCCGTCTTCGAAAAAGGCGCGACCGGCGGACAGATGAGCTCCAGCTGGGAAATCGAAAATTATCCGGGCGTGCCCGCGGATTCCAGCGGCCCCGACATCGCGAACCGCATGCGCGAGCAGGCCGCGTCCTTCGGCGTCGAATTCGTTCAGGATACAGTCTATAATTTTGCGAAAGACGGCGATACCATCACCGTCGAAACAGACGAACATACCTATACCTGCGGCGCGCTGATTCTTGCCCTCGGGGCGGACCCGAGACTCCTCGGAGCCCCGGGAGAAAAGGAACTGCGCGGACTGGGCGTCTCCTACTGCGCCACCTGCGACGCAAACTTCTTCAGAGACATGGATGTCGCAGTCGTCGGCGGCGGAAACACCGCCCTCGAAGAAGCCGCGTACCTGACCAAATTTGCGAAGAAGGTCACGCTGATCCACAGACGCGACGAATTCCGCGGCGCGAAGATCCTTCAGGAACGCATCAAGAAGAACCCGAAAATCGAGATCCTGTACGACTCGACCGTTGACAGCATCCAGTCGGGACCCGACGGACTCGTGGATAAGATCGAGGTCAGAAACCTGATCTCAGGAAAGGTCGAAGAGCTCCCGGTACAGGGAATCTTTATCTTTGTCGGCCATATTCCGAACACCCGCTTCCTCGAAGGCAAGGTCAGACTCACAGGCTCGGGCTATATCCCGACCAGCGACCGGATGGAAACG